>NZ_PUHY01000010.1:0-311984 GCF_002967765.1 Blastopirellula marina
GTTCAGCTAACTGGTACTAACGGACGAATGCTTGACCACTTATATTCAACGCTCTTTAGCGAGAGCAGCTGTGAACAACAGCCTGAATTACGAGTAACGATTCAAGATTCTCGAAAATCGTCGACTTTTGCGACACACACAAAATAAGATCTACCAATCCAAATTGAGCTTCGTGAGGCCCTCACGTTTCACGAAGTTCCTTCCGGTGACCATATGGTTGTGGAAACACCTGTTCCCATTCCGAACACAGCAGTTAAGCACAACCAGCCGATGATAGTGCCCACCAGTGCGAAAGTAGGTATCGCCGGATTCATTTAATCAAAACAAGCCCCAGCTTATCAAAGCGGGGCTTTTTTGTTGCGCCCTTGGTAAGTTCTTGCTGATCAACGCGCAACGTGCTACCTACTCTTCACCATCGGGGACCTTACCGATGTCGGACGAACTTCTCCTCGAGCAGCTTAATCCCAATGGTAACGTCCAGGCCGTCGTTGAATCGGCTGGAGGCGTGATTAACTTCTACTTGTGGAGCGATCCCGAGTTGGAAGCACCGATGAAAACCGTTTGGGTTCGCAATCTCGCTCCCGCCCCTGACAAATTAGACGTCGAAGGGATGCAGGAGGGCCGACCGCCGCTGAATCCCATCCAGTTTTGCCGTCATCCCGAAGGATTGGCCGCACCAAATGCTGATGACTTACGAGTTATCTGGCTTCCCGAAGGAAATGGTGCCGCGCTGGTTGAAAGAGAGGAGATTTTGGCCATCATTCCTCCTTGGAGCGGAGTCGATGGCTTTGATGGATTCGCCCGCGATCAAGTGGGTGAAGGGCCGGTTGCCTGGGAGCTAAGTGATGACAACGTTTTGATTAAACGGTTTCGCGACGCCGATGCCTATTGGCAATCCTGGGAGGACGATTCCCCCTGGGGATCGGTTCAGAACCAGCTACTTTCGCAGGTCGAAGAGAGATTTGGGCCACACGAAAAGTATTACGCGATCGATGGTGGAAACTGGCCGCCCAAAGCGCTGGTCCGAATTCCCTACGAGGACGGAACCTTGCTCGTAACACTGGGAGTATCATTGCGGCCGCAACCCAACGTCGAACTCTCACACGAGAATCCGGAAGACTATCGGCGAATCGAACTCGGAGTGTTGCTTCCCCATTCTTGGAACGACGAGCAGATCTTAGCGTTCGGCAGTAATCTCAGCGGCAATGCTGGTTATCCTTGGAGCAACTACACCTGGTTAGGCTCTGGTCACTCGATTCCTTGCTCCCGCTGGAGCGACCCACAATTCTCGATGGCGATTCTTTCCCATGAGCATCCGAGACTCGAGAAACTTGAACTTGGCCCGGTTTTTGGTGATCCGGTGAATCTTCTCTGGTATCTGCCCATCACCGGTTCGGAAAGGCAGATTGCCATTGAAGAAGGTAGCCAACGTCTATTGGAACAGTTGCCGTCCGATCGTTGGCAACAAGCATAGCTCTTTCTTCGCGCCGCATGCCTCGTTACAACTACGGCAATAATCAATCGCATGATACGAATGAGTTGATGTAAGAGCCCCATTACAGTTGGACTAAGGAAATAGTGATGGCAAGGACTTCGATTGGTGGACGTCGACGCGGCAACGGCGCCCAGGCTGTCCTGATTATTTTCAGTGTCATCGGTGTGATTGCCGTTCTCTGTTGTTTGGCATGCGGTGGCTGTACGGTCGGGCTGTTCACCCTTGGGGCCATCTCCGATAGCAACGGTGGATTCAAACAGGAGTTTGCCGACGCAATTGAAAGCCAGGTCGCCGATCTGCCCGACGTGAAACGCGAGTTAGGCGAAATCACCTACATTCGTACTCGGATGTTTGACAGCATTGACGCGGAAGAAGAATTTGAATCGGAAGATGTTTGGGCATTTGACGTTCGAGGCACCGACGGAAAAGGACAAATCTTTGTCGAATGCGTTGATATCGACGATCCCGTCTGTACGCGGCGTATCTTACGAGTCGACGGCCAAGATTTTGATCTAGGGCCGACGCCTCAGATAGAATTCCCTGGCGATTCGAGTGATCCCGATTTGGACGACGTTTTCGCGCCTTTGCAAACAGGCGAGGGAACTGACGCGGAAGTCGACGTTCCTGTTCCTGCGGACGCCAACGATTCTGGCAGTTCCCGAACTGGGCCATCGAATCCCTAGTTGCGGCCATTTTCTCGACGAAAAGCGGGCCAACCGAGCGTAAATCGCAAGCTATCCTTCAGGCGAACTCCGAATTCATTTTCGCCGCCTCAAGGATTCGCCCATCATGGCCACGCCACTCGACTGGCAAATCATCGCCTGCCCTAAGTGTCATAGCAGCCTAGAGTTACACGTAGAGACGTGCAGTTGCACCAACGAAGAATGCCATGCTCAATTTCCATTGAAAGAGGGCGTGCCAATCCTGGTGCGAGGCGATAACAGCGTTTTCGATACCGAATCGTTCATGCGGAAGCAGGAAACTTTTTTCCGCTCGGTCCCGAAGTGGCGTGAGTGGATCAGCAGCCACATTCCCGATGTTTCGTTGAATGTGAATGCGGAGAGGAACGCCCATCAATTGCTTTCCTTGCTTAAACAGCGCGAAGGTACAGCCCGCCTATTGGTGGTTGGTGGCGGCGTGGTCGGTGCTGGCTTGGGCGAAGTTTTGGAAGATCCCAACATTGAAGTCGTCGAGACCGACGTTTCTTGGGGACCGCAAACCCAGTTGATCTGCGATGCCCATGACCTTCCGTTTCAAGACGAAGTTTTTGACGCGGTCGTCGTGCAAGCGGTGCTGGAACATGTGGTCGATCCGGTTCGCTGCGTCAATGAAATCTATCGCGTAATGAAAAGTGATGGCGTCGTGTACGCCGATACGCCATTTATCCAGCAAGTGCATGGTCGGCAGTATGACTTCACCCGGTTCACCCGCCTGGGACATCGCCGCTTGTTTCGCCACTTTGAAGAAATCGATAGCGGCATCAGCTGCGGACCTGGCGTAGCGTTGGCCTGGTCGCTGCGTTACTTCCTGCTCAGTTTCTTTTCCTCGGAAAGGATGCGCGGCATCGTCAGCTTCGGCTCACGCATTTCCTTTTTCTGGCTGAAATATTTCGATTACTACCTCGCCCGCAAGAAGCAAGCGCTGGACGCCGCCTCAGCCTTTTTCTTTTTGGGGAAGAAGAGTCCGTTGATTTTGTCCGACCGGGAGTTGCTTTCGGATTATCAGGGCGGGTTCTAGCAGCCTACTTAACGTCCTCCTTCGGGTACATAACGATTTGTACGACCTTTCCACCAGGCAGGCTGAATAAGATCGCGTGATCCTTATAGTAAATTCGCTGTGCAGCGACATTCGCTGGAACTTGATCAGACTCTTTGTCTGGCTTACCGAAAGCGGCGATCACTTCTTCCCGGGTCGAACCGATCCCAATTCCTTCCGCTGACTTGCCAGGAAAGTCATGCCGTTTCAGGTTCGCTGCATCGGCGGGATTTAAGATTATCAACCCGATTCGATCGGGCCTGCGTCCGGTCAAACAAAACTGTACTCCGATCGAAGGATACGACAGGTAAGTATCGAACTGGTCGATCTCTGGCTCTCCCATAATGGCAACCAGTTCATCGCGAGACATGCCAAAGGTTACCTGGCCTACGCCAACGCCTGGCTTAATCACCAGCTTCGCGGCCTCATCCCGGGAAAGTGGCTCTTTCAATTCTTGCTGGCCAAACTCCTGATATCCTTCCGGCACTTTCAGATCGAATTTGGATTCATCCAGCACCAAATCAAACTGCGCCTCATCAATCACAAATGCCTCGTCAGGGGAAGTCTGGGGAATAATTTTCATTCGGACAGGAAGTTTCGTGTTTGGATCAGTCCAGACCTGAATTTCGACAGGCACGCTCTTCCCGTCAACTTTCCACTCGGTCCTCCCTTTCAGCCCGGGATACCTTTTACCGTCTGGCGCCACATAGTCGTTCACCGGTTGGGTTGCCGAGGCCGCCAGTTCGCGAAAAGTTTGCACCAGATCGAGCATGAATAAAGGGGTATTTCCTTCGATGTGATAGGCACTTTTCTCAACATGATCCATTTGAATCGACTTTTTGGTCGCAGCATCCGCAATGGCTTCGCTTCGTCCGTCGAACGAGACAAAACGCATGCGATCTCCCCAAACGGTCAACGTGCCACTACCTTCTTCCATGATCACTTTGCCCTGAAAAGTCTTCGTTTTCTCGACTTGCTGCAGCACTTGGGCAAAAGCGGTCGTGGGAACACTCAGGTGCATCCAATAGAACGCTGCTATCCCCAGCAAGATCGAAGCGGCTAGGGCGGTCTGCACAACCCATCGCCTTCTGTCCAACCGTCGATCAACTGGAGAGGGCATGTGAACTGACTTTGCATCGATTAAATCGTCAGAAACAATTGAAACAGGAGTCGACTTCATCGCTTCGATCGCGGCATCTAACAGATCGTCAGGAGACTGAAAACCATGTTCTTTATTCATCGCTTGGTTCTCCCTTCCGGGGCATAAACAGATAGTTTCGCTTGCAGCGACTTGCGAGCGCGAAACAGAAGTACGCCCAAATGATTGACGGTCACCCCCATCGCCGCAGCGGCATCTTCGCACGAAACGTCTTCGATCGCCGTTAACACGAACGCCGTGGCTTGTTCCTGAGGGATTTCGGCCAGAGCGAAGCGTAGCGATGCGCGAAGTTCCTCTTCTTTCAGAACAGCTTCTGGGCTGAAAGATTTCGCCGAGGGCACGGCATCAGGCTCAACCATTGCCGTTCTGGCTCGTTCGCGAATTCGGCGCCGTACAAAATCGATCGCCCTGGCCGCGGCAATCTTTTTCAGTAACGCACTCGGATTGCGAACCGATGCATTACCGCCAGTCTGGGCGACAAATTGCAGGTACGCTTGCTGAAAACAATCAGCCGCGTCGTGTCCGTCATCGCCCAACAGCCGGACGATGACAGACCACACACTTTGGCCATGCTGCCGCAGCAATGCATTTTCGGTTGAATCGATCGATGGCGAATCATTCACACTTCAGGCTCCTTGCCCTGTAGGTCGCCTGAGTTTCGCTTTCATTACAGGCTGGCTTCTTTTTTTCTGTGAAGCCAGTCTATCCCGGCCCGACCGTGTGGAAGACGTCTTCGATCCACCACTGTATGTATTGCGAAATGACATTCAGGTGATCGAGGCGGATCAGGGGATAGTAGAGCAGCACGATGTAATAAAAGCCGTCCCAACCGGTTGCATTGCGTAGCCAGAATGCCAAGCCAATCACGGGACCGCTGCTGAGCAGGTACAGAATCGGCAAGGCGACGACGATCACAATTGCCGTTGGCAAGCGTTTCGCTTCTTTTGATTCGTCCATCTCGATTCTCTCTGCACGAATCGCCACTGTGATCGTGGCGAAGGCTAGTCGTCCTCGCTCATTGCCGCCAGCATTCGCTCTAATAATTCCATCGGCAGGCCAACGACGTTCGACAAGCTTCCTTCATCGATACTCACCCACCCGGTGAGATCTTGAATGCCAAATGCGCCTGCTTTGCCCTCCCATAGTCCCGAGTCGAGGTACTCTTCGATTTGGTCGTCGGAAAGGTTTGCCATCTTTACGGTCGTTCGATCGACGTCGAGCTTTATTTTGTCAATGGGGCGGTGCCACAAGCAAATCGCCGACCAGACGAAATGATCTTGTCCGCGCAGGGTTCGCAGAATTTCGCCGGCGTGGGCTCGATCGCGTGGCTTGCCCAGGGGTTGGCCATTGAGTTCCGCCAAGGTGTCTCCGGCCAGGACGATGCCATTTTCCACCCGGTAAGCGACGTCGGCCGCTTTTTCTTGGGCAATTCTTAGAACGGAGTCACGCGGCAGTTCGTCTTCCCGGGGAGGCGTTTCGGCGTGAGGATGCGGTGTGACGACGGTGACGTCGTAACCAGCCTCTCGCAAGAGGAGTTGTCGACGAGGAGACTGACTGGCCAAAATGAGGGAAGTCTTGGAATTCGCCATCAACAAACCTAAGGAAGTTACTGCGTTGTCTCGCTTGGAAGTTTTGTACGAAGATAACCACCTGATCGTCATCACGAAACCGGCAGATTTGCCGACGATGGGGGTCAGCGAGGGAGAGACGAGCGCAGTTACCTTGGTGAAGGATTACCTGAAACAGAAATACAACAAGCCAGGTAACGTGTTTTTAGGGGTGGTCAGCCGTTTGGACCGAATGGTCACCGGCGTGCTGCCGTTTGCCCGCACCTCGAAAGCGGCTAAACGGCTAAACGAGCAGTTCCGGGAGCGAACCACCGACAAACGTTATCGGGCGATCGTCACGGGCCAGGGGAGTATCAGCCCCGGTAAATTGACCGATTGGCTACGTAAAGACGAAAAAAAACACCGTATGATCGCTTCCCGGCACGAAAATGCGGGTGGCCAAAAGGCCGAATTGATGGTGGAAAGTGTTCAGGAGGTTTCCTCGGGTTTTTTGCTCGATATCAAGCTGCTGACCGGTCGCAAACACCAGATTAGGGTCCAGCTTTCCAGTCGCCGCTTGCCAATACTAGGGGATCGCAAATATGGCAGTTCCGCCCTGTTCCCTGCAGGAATTGCCCTGCATGCGGCTCAGCTAGATATTAATCACCCGGTTTCCCGTGAAAAGCTATCTTTCTCGTCTCCTTTACCTGAGAGTTGGCGGAACTTTATTTAAAATAGGTGGTTAAGAATGACGGAACGGAAAACATACTCAAAGGAAATTCCGCTTTTTGCGGAATAATGTTTCGCTTAGTCTCCCCAAGCAGGTTTACCGAAAGTTAAAATATCGAAGCCTGAAGCCTCTTTTTTTACTGACCAAACGGTGCCCAGCTCGCAAACCAAGAAATTCCGAGATTCTGCCATCGCCAGCGGCCTTGTGACTGCCAAGCAGCTCGAGGACGCCATGAAGAATCTGCGCGAAAACTCGCTGAAACACGAGTTTTCCGACGAGGAGCTTTCCGAGTACCTGATCACTGAAAACCTGCTGACGCAGTATCAGGCCGATCAGTTATCGAAAGGGCTCACCAAGCTCACCCTCGGTCCATACGTCATCACCGATTGGATCGGCCAAGGTGGCATGGGGCAGGTCTTCAAGGCCGAGCACAATTTCATGGGACGTGAAGTTGCCATTAAGGTGCTGCCGCAGCAACGTTCGACTCCGGAATCGATCGGACGCTTCTTGCGCGAAATCCGCATGCAAGCTCAGCTCGATCATGCCAACTTGGTCCGCGCTTACGACGCCGGTCAGGATGGCAATGTGCACTTTTTGGTAACGGAATACGTGCCAGGCACTGACCTGCGTCGCTTGGTGCGTGCCAAGGGCCATTTGAATCAGCACCAAGGGGCGAGCATCATTTCGCAAGCGGCCCGCGGTTTGGCCTACGCCCACGAAAAGAAGCTGATTCACCGCGATGTGAAGCCAGGTAACATTTTGGTCACCCGCGATGGGACGTCGAAGGTCTCCGACCTCGGTCTGGCTGACTTCATGAACGACAATTCCGAGGAATCGAAACTCGGTAAGATTGTCGGCACGATCGATTACCTGGCCCCTGAACAGATTCGCAATCCGCACGATGTATCTGCCAAGTGGGATATCTACTCCTTGGGCTGCACGTTCTATTACGCGTTGACCGGAAAGGTTCCTTTCCCCGGCGGCAATGTCAAAGACAAAGCCCGTCGTCACTGCGAAGAACCACCGCTCCATCCGCATCGCTTCAATCCGACGATCGATCGCGAATTGGTTGAAATCATCGCCGAGATGATGGAGAAAGATCCGCTGCGTCGGATTTCGTCCGCCAGCGAAGTCGTCGCCCGGCTAGAACCGTGGGCTTCCGACCATCGTGCGTCTGATTTCACCGGCCAGCCGATCAAATCGGCCTGGCAACCGCCGCCGCCCGTATATTCCGGTTCGGAAGGTAGCCGGTTGAACGATACCGAGGCAGGCTCGAACATCTACGAGCTTTCCGAGTCTGGCTCAGAGCAGGGAAGTCAGTATTCGCAGTCGACGGTTCAGTCGTTGATGGCTGACCAAGATACGAAAACGATTCGTGAAAATCGTCGACCTTCCAGCGGACCGCCACCGATTCCGGTCATCACCCGCTATACGCGCCGCGAGAAGCAACTAATCATGGCACTCGTCTTCGGCTTACCCGCTTCTGCCGTATTTGGTGCGATTGTGGCTTACGTAGCCACGGTGCTTAGCCGTGGTTAATATCACAGCGTGAAGCGACTTGCTCAGATCCGCTTACTTGAGCAGGTCAAACGTTTGCTTCCGCAATCAGCTTCGCACAGGCATGGCGGTCATTCGGCAATCCTGCTGCTCGGAACCACGTTCGCGCGTTGCCGAACAGCGGATCCCAAAGCTCGGTTTTTTCGACGAGAGCCGACAGGAAACGTTTTTGCGATTTGGTTTTAATAGCGCCATCGCCGTCTGGAAACGCCGCAGCGAGGAGTGGTCCCCAATCGAAGTCGACACACGACTTCTCCGTGATGTCGACAACCGCGATTGCGGCTTTGATCAGGCGATTGAAGTCCGTAACCTGCGCGACGAGATGACGCACGATTTGAAAACGTGGATAAAAGATGAACTGCGGAGGTCTCTCTTCAAACCAATTGTAGACTTGGCCCGCGTTCTGCTCCAATATGTCGATCAGTTCGTTAATAGCTCGCGGATTGGTTGCCAGTTCGGGAGCAAGTGCCGCGCACATGCGCACCGCAGGGGAAGGATCTTCGAGGAAGTCCTCCGGCGCATAACCAACTTCCCCGAGAGAAAGCACATGAGCGCTCCTTTCGTCGGGGGAGTGAGCGGCGCGGGCTAAGGCAAGTAGTTTTGACGTGATCTCTGTCTTGTCGGCATCAGATGGTTGTAGTTTGGCGAGGATCGTTTCGCCCATGGCGGCTAAAGCTCGTAACCGAGCATGTTCGCTGTCCATTTCCTTCCGCATGACTTGCGATAGAACCGGAGCCGCGTCGATACAGCCCAAACCTGCCTGGGCATAGAACGCGTTCGCGGCGTCCTCGTCTTCGTACATCGCATACTCGTCGTCCGACTCTAAAAACGGCGTAAGATCGAACTGAACCATGCGCTGCAGTTCTTTCTTATTTCGATTAGCGCTCTCCGCCGCTTCAGCCACATCGACTAAGAAGTACATCAGGTCGACCTGTAGCGTTAAGTCTAGTGATCTCTCTTCATCCAAGAGGAAGCCCGCGACGACCAACGCCACCGGCCCGGTGGCCGTCCAGGGAGTTCCTTGATGCATGATCGCCGAACCCAGATGCGAAACGGCTGCACGGCGGGCTTCTTGGTCGTCGCCAATTAGCGCTTGTAAATGCTGTGGCGTATCGCTTGCTGGGCCATATGCGTGGTGAAGCTTTGGCCAATCCACGTTTTCGAGAGCAAGCAGACCAGTCAGCATGGCAGCACCTTTCCTCCAGGCATCGCAACGAACCAAGTGCGAGATCCCGAGGAATTTTAGCGGTCGGCGTGCCACCCAGCAATGTTTCGAGCAGCGGGCATCCCGCTACTACTTCTTGCCGGTTGCTTTTTCCAACTGAGCCGAGAGTTCGGATTCGACGAGAACGCTCTTGTCCTGGGCGACCAGACGTTGCCCTTTCTCAAACAGGTCGTCAATGCGGCGTTTGATCGTTGGGTCGAGATTGCCCTCCAGGAACTGGCCTTTCGCGGTTCGCAGGTCGAAAGCCAGTTCATTGACCGTGCGTCCGGTACGGAGCTCGTCGAGCCACTTCTTAGCACTCTCGAGGTCGCCTGAATCGATCTTGCGCTGTACACGTTGAGCCAAGATTTGGCGACGGGCCATCGTATCGACCAATTGATCGCGCCAGCCTTCCAGGAAGCCTTCGGCGAGCAAACGGGGACTATCGTTAGTAATCCGCGCGGTCGACTCTGGTTCGTAGCCTGGGACCATCGGCAGACGTGCCAGGAGGTTACCACCACTTCGCACGTATAGCAGCCGCACCGCGTTGTCAGGGTTGGTAGGAATTTTGATGTAGCCGTTTGGATCGGACGAACCAATCAGTGTGGCACCGTCCGGATCTTTCGAGTAGATCTCGTAGCCAGCCAACGGAACTTCTTCGGCCGCTTTGTCGACCAATTGCAATCGCGTGGTCATATCGGCCGGGCGAATACCGATTGCGATTCGCTGGGTTCTAACATTACGTCGACCTGGCAGTGGCGTGTTGAAACCAGAAACCATCGTGCCGTGAAGTTGCAGTCCGTCGTTTTCTTCGCAGCTGATGTAGGTCCACGGCATGAACATAATGCCGTTTTCTTTGATCAAGTTTCCTTGGCGATCGTTACGACGAAGAACGGGCTGAAACGCTTCGCCAATCGCAACCGTGCCAGGAATGAAGTCAGGGTAGGGGACCTCTTGCTGATTGACTGCCGCTGGCTTTCCCCAGTCGATCGGCGAGTCGTCGGCTGGCGGGATGAACTCGACCGCGTTGGCATATTCTTGCTGCCGACCAATTCCCTCTTCTTCGATTAAGCTCGCCGCTTTCAGCCCCAACTTGACTTTTCGTTTGTCGACATTGTCGATACGTGTCAGCGGTAGGAACTTCTCATAAACTAGCTTCAAGGTTTCGCTGGGAAGCAACTCACGCTGCGAGACAGAGGTCTTGTGAGCGCTGCCCCAACTGTTGGTCATGCTGTCGTATTCGCGGAAATCGATCTTCCAGATGGCATCTCGCTTGATCGAAATTAGCATCACGCGGTCCCACTGATCGGCAATGATCTCATGGGCTTTCAATCGTTCGACAAAGCGGTTGGGATCGGCATCGGATCGGTACCAGCGTGTCAAGTCGATCGGCGAATCGGTAATGGTCGTTTCCCAGACCGAACCACTGGAAGCGTAGCGAATCTGTTCAAGGTCTTGGGCCAACCGCTGGGTGAACGCGGAGTCGACGTGACACGAGGGGTCAAGATCCAACCAAACCAGCGTGCGGAATGGCGACACTTCCCAAGGCCGCTTATCAGCCGCATCGGCCAGCGAAACGAGGGCAAACATGCCCATGCAGGTCGCGAGAAGCAAACGTCGAATTTTCTGCCGGTATGTCATCGTTGGAAAATTCAATTCTGAACCACGTCTAAAACAGGAGCGAGATTCCAGCGTTCCACTTGCTGAAACAAACTCATCGGTTGATAACCAACGCCCCCTAACGAGCGGCGGTAGACAAAGTAGTCGCGTAGCTGAAACAAGGGAATGATCAGCAAGTCGTCGTGCGCCAGGCGATGGAACGACCAGAATCGTTCCCGCACTTCCTGCCATGTCCGAGCATCCCCCAATTGCCGCAGGGCCAATTGGAAATACTGCGTCTGGTGATTTTCCGGCACGTACGTCTGAAACATGCGAGGAATATCGACCAGCGGTTCGGCGATCTGCACTTCGACGTACAGCAGATCGACGTCAGCTTCTTCAGGATCGGTCACTTCGGGGCTGACGACTTTCAATTCAACCGGTAAGCCCAGACGCTTGTAGTATTGCACCAACGCCAGGCAGGTTTGCCGGGAGACTTCCGAGTTGGGATGGCCGATCACCAGCTTTTCAAGCGTGGGAACCGGCTGCATATCCTCTTCGGCTTCCTTCTTCAATTGAATCTCTGCCAGGCGGCGAAGCGTGATGCTCATCACCGGTTCGTACTTCCGCGGCTCGATCGAAATATCGTAGCCGTACGAAACGGGATCGTCTGGGCTAACTCCACTGGGAATCGGGCCACTCAGCGTGCGACACCCGTCGACATCGAGTCCACCAAGCAGGCGCGAATTGAGGATCTCTTGCCGATCCATTCCATACAGCAAACCGCGGCGAAAGTCGCGATTCTTGAGGTAGGGCCGGTTCAAGTTTGGGACAAGTATGTGCATCGTCGGAGCTCGGTAATAATCCACGACCAAACCATCGGGCGTTTCGACCGAAAGCCGCTTAGCGGTGGCTGGGTCGAGGTGATCGATCATGTGGACTTCCCCGTTCCGCAGCGAAATCAAAGCATCATCCGACGATTGATACGGGACCAGCAAGATCTCGCTGGGAGACTGCTTGGCGGTTGCTTTTGTTTCCTCGGTGGGCACGAATGCCTGCCCCTCTTCCACGGTGATCGGCTTGTAGGGACCGTTCGGTGGTATTGGGAACGTCCCGAAGTCCTTTTCACGGGGAACGAAGTTGAGCAAAGCCTCAGGACGAACGTGCGGAATTCGCATTCGCATGTCTAATTGGCGAATGTCCTGAACTTCGAGGTTTTCAATCAGCGGGGTCAAGTTCGCCAAAATCGGATCTTGCTTCGACGCAGGATCTTGCAACTGGCGGGACAGATCGAAACCGGTGATCGGAGTCAGGCGGTCTCGCATTACGATCGATAGTTCAAAGCGATCGATCGGACGCATGACGGCTCCGAAGGGGGAAATGTACTCGCCACCTTCCGGACCATAGCCGACAATCTCGCACAGATCACGATAGCTAAGTCGTTTGTTACGACGCCCGGTTGCCGTGAGCGTCGAGTGAGGGGGGCGTGCTTCGCCAGGGGCCAAGGTCGCGATGCGAACTTGCGGATAACGCCGGACAAGGTCGGCGAGCTGTTCCGGACCTTCGCTTATGGTGGGATCGATCGCCAAGGCCAGTTCGGTCAGCTTCAGGGCACCGCGAAGGTTGTCTTTCTCTTCTTGCTTGCGGGCATTTTCGAGCTGAGCTTCAGCCAAACCGGCGAGTTCGTCTCGCCAACGCTTTACCGGTGCGGCGAATGCCGAACCGTAGCTATCCTCGAATCGCTTCATCAGCAGTCGAGCGGAAGCCCAGTTCTTTGCATCGATCTCGGATTGAACCAAGCGTTGCGCGACGCTTTGAATCGACTGCAGGGTGTTGCCGCGGCTGGGGAAGCGATCGTGGGCTTCTTCCAACATGCCAAGGGCTTCGTCCAGGGCGCCCGTGTTGTAACGCTCTAATGCGTTCTGGACGAGTAACTGTTCCAGAATTTGTTCGGTGCCTGGGTAGCCAGGGTATTCGGCCTTCATTCGCTGCAGGTAGCCAAACACGGCATCAAACTCTTTTGCTTGCAGCTTGGCCTGGGCATCTTCCATGAGCAACTGCGGGAATGTTTGATAACGCTGGATTGCCTTCCAAGAGATCTGGAATTTGCGACCTGGCAGATCCAACAGTTCGACCTGGAACGCTCCGGTTGGATTCGCTGGGGGTCGCCCGCCGGGGAAGTCGAGTGGCTTAATCCGATATTGTTGGACCTTGCCTCCGGCATTGACGGTGATCAAGTCGTACGGATCACGTTCCACGAGCGGCTTCTTCATTTCCGCCGGGATCTCAGGCGTTTCCTTCTTGGCCGCTTCGTCGGCTGCTTTGACCGAAGCAACTGCCAAAAGTCCGCCCAGGAAGCTGAGCAGGAACCAAGTGAATATCGAACGCGATTTGTCTCGAGTCGCTAACACTATTTCGCGTCCTCCACCGGAATGCGGTGCAAAGTGCCATCGTAACCGTGAGCCCACAGTTGATCGTTGCTCCAGGATAGGCCATCGACCAGTGGTTCGCCCACATCGAACGTTTGCACCACTTCGCCGGAATTAGCATTCAGAAGCCAGACTTCGCCTTGAGCAAAAGAGACGGCCAACTTGTCACCGATCGGCAGCGGGCCGCTCACGACCTGACGTCCTTCCAATGGGCGAGACCACGCCAAAGTGAAGTCATCTTGAATGGCCAACAGCCCTTCGCCTGCGGTCGCACAGTAGACGCGACCCTTGGCCTCTTTTGGTGGGTAGATTACGTCGCTCTTGATCTCGATCGATGGTTGCTCAGCCATTTCAGGCAGCTGGAACAATCGCAACACGTCGTGATCACCCTGACTGCTAACGCCAACCAGCATCAAGCCGGCGACGGCCATCGAACCGCTCATGCTTTCGCCCAGCTTAACCTGCTCCAGCGATGCCAGATGGGGCTCTGGCGTATCGAGGATCCCCAAACGATACAAGCTGTTCAGTCGATCGGACAGAATCACCGAGGGCTCGCCGCCACCAACTGCGACTGGCGGTGCCCATTCGACTTGTTCCCCGAAGGCCAATTCAGGCTGATAAGGCTGCACATCCGCCGCACCGGTGATCGGATCGACCACCAAGATCTGGCCCATTTTCGTGGGTACTAAGACATGCTTGTTCCACAAGAGTGGTGGACAATCGCGAGGTGTTGAAGGAATCTCCCAGGCGATCAAACGGGCCGTCACTTTCCCGTTGGTCGTGTCGACGACCAACGAACGGGTTTCGTCGTTGGGTGGATAGAACACTTGGTTCTTCGGGTCAACGGCAGCGGCTCCCATGAATTGGTAATGCTGCGTTGTCACGTCGAGTTTGGCTTGGGTCTTATCGACGATTTGGGAGGAACCAGGCTCCACGTTTGGCAGATCGAATACGGCACCACGCGAGGTCACCACCAGCGGCGACTTAGCGCCTTCCAACTTAAAGGCCGGACCGGCAGTTGGCGTGCCAATGGTTGTCTCCCAGATGTTGGTCAGCTTGTTGGCCGCGATTCGTTGAGACTGGACCACGAACCCGAGGGCATCCGAATTACGACGAGCATGGATAATCTGATCGCCCACGATCATCGGCGGAGCGACGAACGTATCGCCATCATGATCGACCATCTTCCGCACGACGGAGCCCCGCGAAAGCTGCATCACATAGCGTGTCATCCGGTTGCCACAGACCCATAGTGTTCCGCGATCGACACCCGTGTAACCGATGATTGGATCGGCACTGTCGGACTTCGTAGCCGCGACCAGACGAACTGGATCGTCCTTGGTTGCCATGTTGACTTCATAGATCAACACTTCCCCTCGATCGTTGGTCACGACAACACGCGAATCGGAAATCGAAGGATTGACCACCACGCGTCCAGGTTGACGAATCGTGTCTTGGGTAAGCTTCGCTTGACCACCCCCAGCACCGACGCTGTAAAGATGGACGAAGCTGAATTCGAGGCCAGCATTCTCGAACAGGAATAGGTGACGCAGCGTCCCGGTCGGAGCAACCGTAATTGTCCCGACTTCGTGCCCCACGGGAACAACCTCGACACACTTCAAATCCTTGGTCGAAAGCGCGAACACATTGGAGTGCTCAGCCACAACATAGACGCCCGCAACTTCCGAAAGCATCCCAACCGGGGCCGCGACTTTTTGTGGCAAGGTGACCGCCGCTTCAACTTCGCCCGAATCACCCGATAGCTTCCAGACTTTTCCATCAAGCTCGGCTAGGTAAATCACGCCATCGAGCACCTGCGGTCGGAAGAGTTCGCTACCGAAATCTTGTCGCCAAACCAACTTGCCGGTTCGCTTGTTGATGGCCAGGAACTGGTTGCGGGTCGAATCAATGAGGCCGGCAAGCGATTGACCATCATTTGAGGTCCAAGTGATCGCTTGAGCGTCGTTCGCCACGCCGACGTACCGTCGCCACAGCAAACGTCCAGTGTTGAGTTCCACCGCGTAGGCGGTTCCATCCAAGCGAAACACGGCGACGTCCGAATTTGGATCGGCAGGAAGCGCTGGTTCGTGCTGGACGAAGGTCAATTGGGCGAACGTACTGTCCATGGCAGGATCGTCCGTGGCCGGGGCAGGGAAGTCCGAGATCGGCGTAACCTGGTCGACCAAAGACGTGGCAGCCGTTGAGACCGCCTTGTTAAGCGCCTCGTCCGTTCGCAGCCCTGGGTAGCCATTGAGCAGCGACCGTCGTAGTTGATAAACCTCCTGAAACTTGCCTTCCGCGGTCGCTTTTTCGATGGCGGCCAGCGTTTCATTGCGAGCTTGATCCCGTTCGATATCGCGACGGACACGAATCAAATTCATCTCAATCGAATCGATCCGTGATTGCTGTGCCTCGCGAAGCGAAGTTGGCAGGTAGTTAGGATCGTTGACCAGTTCCATCGAGGCACTCGCCAATTCCGCGAGGTGTTTTTTCTTGTCTAAGTCACTCGAAAGCTGAGCATTCTCAGCGAGCCCGCCTGCGATCTCTGGTAACAGGCTTGCCAGCTCGGGGCGAGCTTCGTCGAACGCCGGCAGCGTATCGATTTCGGGCAGCACTTTCTGCGTGGTCGTCAAAGCCGATTCCCAGTTCGCACCACCTTCCACGGCATGCCATACGCTGGACATCCCGTAACGAACTTCCGCCAGGGGAGCGTTCGGATGATCGGGGAATCGCTCGATGAACTTCTCGTATTCGGTCGCTGCTTGAACATAGGAACCACTGCGGTAGCTTTGCTCGGCCGCTTGGAACATTTCGTCGCCGCTGTCGAACATCAGCCAGAAGTAGAGCAAGCCACCCACCAACACCAGCAGAACCAACCCTCCACCCCCGAAAAGCAGCAGAGGCGAATCCCACTGATTCTTCCGGGTTTCCTTTTTGGTGTGGCCTGACTTCTTCTTTTTCTTCTTCTTGCCTTTGCCGGTCTCTTCTTCTTCGCCGCCGAGTGGGTCGCCTTCTTCCTCTTCGGTACCAAAGCCGCTTCCACCGAGGCCGAGAGGATCGTCTCCGCCCATGGCGTCGCCAGATGTGGGGAAGTCGTCCAGGCCGCCGAGATCGCCGCCGCCGAAATCTTCGGCAGCATCATCGCCGGCCCACTTGCCTGAGGTTTGACGTCCGGAACTCGCACCGATCGAGTCGGCCTTAACGCCTGACTTGACCTCAGAAAGCAGCTTCTTCGCTTGGTACTTGGTCAAACGCTGCTTATCCAGCAGAAACTGCACGAGTTCCTCGATCGTCATGTCCAAGCTGCCGGACGCAAGCTGGCGACGGATGGCGGAGATCTGGTTATCCGCCATGTAGTCGTGGGCTTCGATCAGGTCGAGGAGGTCCGAAATGTTCATCGTGGCTATTGGTCTCTGCTAGTGAACGTATCTGGTAAGCGAAAACAAGTTGTCAGCGGAGCGTCACATGTCTTCTTCCGTCGACTGCAAGCGAATCGAGTCGACCCCGGCATCCATGCCTGCGTCCAAGGCCGTGACGACCTTCTCGTGCAGACATTCTTCATGGGCGATAACTAACAACGTGCGTGGCGGTTTCGAGGGATTGGAATCGCGAGCCGCACGAACCTGGCGATACAGTTCCTGTTCGCTCGGTGCTTCTCGTTCCTGGTCCCATGCGGCACAACCAACGTAATAGGTGTTGTACGAGTCGATCCGCACCAGGATATTGTCCGGATCGTCTTCCGGTTCTTCCTGCTGCGTCACACTGCTAGGCGAATTATCCTTCGGGGCGGGGATCTGCATCGATTTCTGAATCTGAAACGATGCCGTCACCATGAAGAAGATCAGCAGCAGGAATGTCACGTCGACCATCGGAGTCAGGTCGAGCTCGCCATCTTCCCCTTCGCGTTTCTTTGTGAAACCGACCGGGGCTTCTTGGGCCGTGACGCTTTCGTGCGGAGCTGCTGGTGCGGCTGAACGCTTTTCGATGACGTCCAGCTCGGTCAATTCTTCCAGTTTTTCTTCATCCGAATCGTCAAAGCGAACCGGCTTAGGGACTTCCAGTCGCGTGTCACATTCGGAGCAGTATGTCGTCCCGCCGACCATGTCGAAACGGGCCGTCAGCGACTCCCCACATGCAGGACAGCGGAATCGGAAATGATCGTGGCTAGGCTTCATTTCTTCTGATACTCCGTCCCGATGTAGACGTGCTTCACCTCTTCCACGGCACCGGTTCGCAGTGCGGCCAGCATGATTCGATTCACTTCGCCGGAAGCAACTTTGCCGTCAGCTTTGACCAGCAAGTGGACCTTCGGTACGCCTCCGTCCGCCTTGCCAGAAAAGAGGCCTTCGATGTAATCGGCGATTTCTTCTTCCTGGCGATTCAAGTCGTTGTCGTTGGTCAGCATGTCAGCACTGACACCATCGCCAAGATAAACCAATGCACGGCCTTCGCTTCCGCCTGGCGTCATCGTCAATACGGCCGAATCGGAAGTCGAAACGCTCGTGCCATTCTCAGCGGTCGGCATGGTGGCCGCACTTTGCTGATCGAGGTTCGAGGTGACGATGAAGAAGATCAGCAGCAGGAACGTAATATCGATCATCGGTGTGATGTCGAGTTCACCACTGTCCGGCCGTTTGCGGGCCGGCATCACTTCCCCTTCGTCAAGTTCCACCATGTGGTCGGACATGCTCCGGTTCCTTTCGTGCTACTCGGAGCCAGCCATCGAATGAGCTTCGACTTCTTCCAGTTCGTGTACCGTCTCATTCGCGATCGCTTCACGAAGAGCGCCTAGGAAGCGTGTCAGCCCGACAGCGACAAGATCTTCCATTTTGCGAATGCGGATGTTGATGCTGTTCAGGCAGAACGTCAGCGGAATCGCAATCACCAGGCCGAGTGCCGTTGTGATGAGAGCCAAACTAATGTCGTTAGCCATCTGGCTGGCTTCCACCTGGGCCGCCGAAGCCAGCTTGGCAAACGCCCCCATCATACCGGTAACGGTACCAAGCAGACCGACCATCGGGGCGCCTTTGATCACGGTGTTGACCCAACTGATGCGGTGATCGAGATCGGCCAATACGTCGCGTTGAAAGCGTTCGACGATCAACTGCTTGACCTGCGAGTAGCCGATTTCGCGGTTCTCGATGGCCAGGTAAGCCAGTTGGGGCAGGGCACGTGGATCGCTTTCGCAAAGCTCGCTGGCTTCCTCGAAATCGCCGCGGGCCAAAGGCTCTTCGACTGCTTCCAGGAAGGCGTCTTGCTGCAACTCGTTTCGGAATCGTTTCTGTGCGACCCGCATCCAAATCACAACGATGCAGTACGCGCCCCACAAGGCGATCAAGGCCAACGCGCCGTACATTGACGTCGCGAAGATACTAGTGAGTCCGGAAATGTCCATGTTGTAGGTACCGCTGAATTCGCTTTCGGCTATCTCGGTTGACGATAATTTTGACGCATGACGAAAAATTCGTATCCGCTACCCTTGGGGCGAATACCAAAGATTGTTTTCTTAATCTCTTGCAAGGGGCGATCCCCCATGTATTGCTGTTCGACGTAAGCCAACAGGTTTTCGGTATCGGCAGGATAGAACTGCATCGGGATACGTCCGCTGGAGCTAACTCCAGCGCGATCGAGCAGGGCGATATCGGCTTGACGTAAGGAACCTGACTTCCAGGTGAAGTACAAACGGTCTTCCTGTTCGCCAGGACCACTGCGGGTACGAACACCGCCTGAGGCAAAATTCGAGGCGTAGTCGATCGTACGCGAACCACCGCCCGCAACGCCGAGTTCAATTTTGAAGAAGTCCAACTGCTTGGCGTAGGTGATCAAATCGGTCGAGGCGAATTCAATTTGCCAACGCTCCCAACGGGGCACTAAGTCAGGGCCGGTACCTTCTGGACCAAGCGGACGACTGTCGCCTTGGCCTCCTTGGCCTGACGTAGTGGTGATGGCGCCTTCGACTGATTCCAGGGAGGCAGCTTGGGAGGTCACGGCATCCGTCACCGCTTCTAGGTTCGCTTCGACTTGCGGTTCGAGAACTTCTTCCAGTTCTTCCAGACCTGGTGCTTCCAGGTCTTGGGCGACCCCTTCGGCATGATCACCACGGCCAGCTGCCGGTTCGACGATCACCGGGATGTTCACCGGAGTGTCCCAGTTGCGGGTCGTTAGATAGATGACAAACAAAACCGTTACGCCGGTGGCGACCATTACCAGCAAAGCAACGAGCATGCTTGAGACTTGGTCGTAGGCGGAAACCTTAGCCAAGTCGCCATGACGTGCTTTCGGCTTTTTCTTCTTTTCAGAGGCTATCGTGGCCATGAAATCTAATGCTTTCTAAGCGAAATCGATCAGTCGGTTACGCGTCAATTCAGGAAAATCGCATTCGGGCGTAACGATAGATACCAATCTTTCCACTTTTGAATGGCCATCTCGCGTTCTGGTGGCGTGGGATCGAGTGGCATTCCGAAGCCATCGATCTTGCGGCTGACAAAACGCAGTGCGTCTCTTGCTTCCTTGGCCACCCTCAGATCGGGGTCGGACAAGGCATAGATGAGATCCGGCACGCTCTCAAAATCTTTCACACCTTTGATGGCGCGAATGGCCATGATGCGTGAAGCATAGCTTCCTTGGCGTAACTTGCGGCGGACTGCTTTCAGGGCAATCTCTCGATCGGCACCGTTCAGGTCCAAGTCCAACGCAACATCTGCGTCGACCAGGTCGTCAAGCGAACCATCGTCCGAGTTGAGCATCTCCAAAAACTTCTTCGTTTCAGGAATCTCTTTTACGTTGATGACTTGGCCATTGCGAAGTTCCGCCTCAGAAAGGTCGGTTGGCAAACCACGTCCCCCTGCGAGCAATCCGTTGTCGAACGATTTCACATGCTTTTTCAGGGTCGCGGTTGTTCCGCGCACTAGAAACAGAATCGAGAAGGCAGAGCCGATTGTGTGATCTTCATCGAATGCTTTGATGCTGCCATCTTTCTGACGGCACTTTTTGATGAACTCGAAGCCCGCTTTGTACCACATGGGATCTGGGTCTGGCTTCCCGGTGTCAAGCTCTTCAAATGCTTTGTAGCGTTCTAACGCGTATAAGTAATACAACTGCCAACGTGTCCCTTCGACCGTGAAATGCTTGGTCATCCAATCGTTGCCGAGGTCCTTCACCGATTGCAAAGCTCCGGTGTCGACCAAGTCACGGGCTTTTTTATTGTCGGCCTGTTTTTCTTCGTTGATCTCAGTGAAGCCGTCGGGAACGTCGGAATCGTCTTTCTTCCGTTGGCCACCCAGATCGAGGGCGTTGGCTGAAACGTACAGCGAGCAAAGCCCAGCCGTTGTTAAGCTAGGCCGGATATCGCTTTGTTGTACGCGTGGCTTGCCGCGTGGCGAGATGACGCCTTGATAACCGAACGCCCCGGATGGATCCTGCACCGACATGACCCAGTTGGTCAGGCTGGCGATCGTTTCGATCGGCACATCGAACGAATTAGCCTTTGCCAGCCACAACCCGAGGGCCGCGTACTGGGTCATCGAATTGTCGCCCGTTTCCTTATCGGAGTATCCATAGCCGCCATGTGCCTTCTGGTTCTTTACGAAGAAGGTAACCAGATTCTCGATCTCTTGATGATTGGAGTAGGGATCAAGTTCGCAAAGTAAGATCAGCACCATCCCCGCGTCGTAGACGGCGTCGTGCTCGAACTTGGGAACTTTGGCGGCAAATCGTTTGCAATCTTGTACCGTGTTTTTGATCAGCGGGTGATCTGGCTTGGTGCCCGATTTGTAGAGAGCGAGCGCCACTAAGCATTTACCACCAATCCGATGATATGGCTTAGACGATTGCAGATATTGGTTAGCGCCCGCAACAATCTCCTGAACTTCTGGTGACTTCGGATTCAGGGCTTCAGCCGTCGAATTCCATGCAGCCACACTACCGAAGCCCAACAGCATGCACGCGTAAACCGTCCACGATGGTTTCGTATAAGAAGGCATTCGAATTGTATCTCTGTTCCAGCGATGAAGAGCGCGACCCAACGGCCGGTGTAATCTGCTGAACTTAACGCGATAGCATCGCCTCAGGCAAACAGATTTTTCCAATTGGGTCATCCTGAGGGGGCGATTCCCGCCCCAAAAGCAGTACGCGTTAGCAGTGCTATCTCTCAGGCTGCGTTGACGTTAGGCTAGAAACGTCGCGGAACTCTGTCAAGCTATTTGTGAAAATTCGCGCAATACCGATCCAGTATTGGTTATGCATCATCCCCATCAGCAGGGAGGCCTGGATCGGAAGGGTTCGGATCGGGTTGAAGACGTGATTTTCCCCCACCAAAGGAAAACTTGTAACGTCAATCGTGGCTTGTGGTTCCCCCCAGTTGACAAGCACCCAGCGGATCAATAGACTTAGCTCCTTCCCAGCTAGGTCAGATAGCTCAGTTGGTAGAGCAATGGACTGAAAATCCATGTGTCGCCGGTTCGATTCCGGCTCTGACCACTTCGGTAAGTCGTGATGGGACTTCGAGTTCCCGCCTCAGCCGACTTACTTTCAGTCGAGACAAAAAAAGCCCTCAAGATGATTCATCTTGAGGGCTTTATCTATTCTTGGCCACTACTTCTTAAACCCTTGTAGGGCAAGAGCTTAGACCATTTCCTTCAGGTTCTTTAGAGGACGAACCTTGACCTTGGTCGAGGCCGGCTTGGCCGGAACGTCCATCAGCTCACCCGGCTTGAACGGGTTAGGCACGCCTTTGCGAGCAGGCTTGGCGGGAACCTTCTTCTTTTCAATCTTCACGATGCCAGGAATGGCGATCGCACCGGCGCCGCTACGTCCCAAGGCCTTGCCAATTTCTGAGGACAGCGAGTCTAGGACCGCGCTGACATCCTTCTTCGCAATGCCCGTGGCTTCCGAGATGTTCGTCAGCAGTTGGGTCTTGGTAAGGGGTTTCTTGACGGTTGCAGCTGCAGCTTTCTTTGCCATGGGGTTTCCCTACTAGAAAGGCTATCCAATGTAAAAATGGGTCACAAAAATCCGATTTCCGGAACGCGTCGATTAAAGAAGTTTGCCACGTTTTTTCAAGACAGCCAAAGCGTAAAACGCCCTTTTTACGGGGAAATTAGGGGAAAATTGCCGGAAATTCGGGCTGAGAGCCCCAAAACCGGAGGTTTTTAGGTCGTTTTCGACCAGTCTGTCCTACCTACAAATCGTCCGGACTGGGCGTTTCGAGCCCCTTTTTTCCGTCCCAATCGCCCCTTTCCCGGTCTCTTGCCTACAATTCATCCACCATCGATATGCCGTAACCCGTACTGCTGAATCGATGAAATCGACTGTCCATAATCGACAAAACTTGTTTTCCTTACGGAAACTGGAATAGAGTACATTAAGCTTCGCCAGGAGTTTAATGTGGCCGGAACGCCGCTGGTGACCGATTATCTCCCTTCAATGGAAATGCAGGGCACGCTCATGTATCGGAATCTTCAGATCCAACCTTTCGCTAGCACCCTCGCTTCCGTTGTTCGCTCTGGCGGCGGTAAGCTGCTTGCTCTGACGCTTGCCGTTGGGCTGATCACTTCTGTCACACCTACATCACTGGAAGCCGCACCGATCCCTGGGCTGACCTACGATCTCGTGCTAACGACGCACGCCATATCGCAGTTCGGGGCCGAAGAGCAGAATGATCTCGAATCTTCCTTCTTTCTACCGATCCCACGCGAAGACCGCCTTCGTCTGGTACGCATCAAAGAGTTTACCGAAGAAGAACGTTGGACCGACGCCGCTCAAGAGCTGATCGAACTGTTGGCCGTCGAAGACAGCGAAGACTTCCTGGTTCCGCTGGAAACCAGTGATGAAACGACCTCAGAAAGCGTCAAAACTTCAACGCTTAAGATGGTGAAGTCCCTGCCGTCCAATGTTCTCGAGGCTTACCAACTGCTAGTCGGTGGCGAACCGGAAGCCATGCTGCAGGATGCCCTGACAACCGACGATCACCGGGAACTAACCAACGTAGCGCGTCGCTTTCTTTTCACCCCTTCAGGCGAGAAGGCAGCCATCATCCTGGCTCGCAAAGCGATGGATGCTCGGCAGTGGGAGGGGGCTTTGCTTGATCTGAACCGACTCGACTTCAAACCTGATAACTCGCGCCGCTATCGCAACGAAACCGAATTGATGAAGGCGATTTGCCTGAAGGAAGTTGGTCAGGCCGACGAAGCGAAAGAGATCCTTGAACGGCTAAAGAAGGAGCAACTGCTCGATCAACTTCTACCGAAGTCGCTGATTGCTAAGAACAACCCGGTGCAGATTCTCGACCAACTTACTCAGATTGGTTCGCTGAGCGAATTTCCTCCCTACGCTTGGACAATGTTCCAAGGTTCCGAATCGCGAACCGCACCATCGCGTGGCAGCGAACCACTGCAAGAGATTCAGTGGAATGCTCGCATGGCTCAAAGCCGGCAACAGCAGGAAGACATCCAGAACTCTGTTCAACGTTTCCATGACAATCGCGTGCCCGTCTTTCCAGCGATCCATCCCGTGGTGGTCGCGAACCAGGTGATCTTCCGCACACCAGCGGGGCTTCTGGCGACCGATATTCACAGCGGCAAGGTGATGTGGAAGTTCCCTTGGGATACGATCGATCTCGATCTGTCCGAGGACGAATCAGATGGGGTAGCAGCCCTCTTTCCAGGATTGGGAAAAGCGTTTGAGCGAGCGATTTGGTCCGATGCACGCTCCGGCTTGATTTCTTCAGACGGCAAGCGACTGTTTTACGTTCACGAAGAAAGTAATCCCAGCGACGAAATTGGCTCGATTCTGGCGCAAGGTGCTTTGCAGCCAGGCGGGATGTTCGCCAGCCAACAGAATCACCTTTACTGTTTTGACATTGAACGTGAAGGAGCCATTTTGTGGCAACTGGGGGGCGTCTCGTCTGATCCGGTCCAAGAGGAGAACCAGCTTTCCGAGGCCCGCTTCCTGGGGCCACCACTTCCTGTCGGCAAAGACTTATTCGTGCTGGCCGGCATCATTGACGAAATTCGCTTGCTCTGTCTCGATCCTGAAACGGGCAAGATCAATTGGACACAGCAACTCGCTCGACAAACGGCCGCTTCGCCTGGCGATCTGCTGGCCAATCTGCTTCAGGCGGCAACTCCTTCGCACAAGGGCGGCATCCTGGTTTGTCCAACCAATACCGGTGCGATCGTCGCGGTCGACCTGGCTAATCGCACACTGCTGTGGGGCTTTCAGTACAAAGAACCCAATCGCAATCGTCCGACCCGACGTATCACCAGCAACAACCAGGGAGATGACTTCCTGGCCATGGCCGATCGCTGGACTGACGGAACGCCGATCATTCACCAAGGCAAAGTCCTCATCACGCCAACCGATTCGGACTACCTCTACTGCATCGATCTGCTAACCGGCGAGAAGTTATGGGAACGTCCCCGCCGCGACAACATTGCCTTGGCAACCGTCGAAGATGGAATTGCCCTGGTAGTCGGCAAGTCGTCCGTGACCGGTGTGAACATCGAAGACGGTGAAGCTGCTTGGACTCCAGAAAAGTCGGAACTCCCCGAACAATCCTTGCCGAGCGGATTTGGCTTCCGACTAGACGGAAAGTACTACTTGCCCACCGCTCGAAACCAGATTGTGCCGATCGACATCACCACCGGGCATCAAGATCAGCCGATTGAGGCGGTCGGCGAACTGGGCAACATGGTTTGCTACCAAGACTACGTGATTTCGGTCAGCCCTGAATACGTGACAGCTTACAAGCAGATTGATGCCTTGCGACGCGAAGTCACTGCTCGCTTGGAAACGAACCCAGACGATGCGGAAGCGCTGCGAATGCTTGGCAAGCTGCAAAAGCATGACGGTGATTTGGCCTTCGCCTTAGAGTCACTCCAGCGTTCCCTGGAACTGGAAGACGTCGAAGAAACACGCACGCAACTGGTCGCTACCGGTTTGGCTGCCTTAAACGAAGATTTCGTCAAGTTCCGCGATGTCGTGCCGCAGATGAACGAACTGGCCAGCACACTTGACGAAAAGATCTCATTAGCACGCCTGACCGCCCGAGGTTTGCATGGGGAAGGGAAGTTCAAGGAGGCACTGACGCACTACTTTGAGTTTCTCGATTTGACGGACGAATATCTCAATTCGCAAGTGGTGCCCAACGATCTGATCATTCGTGATTTTGCTCCCGAAATCGAGGTAACCGCCGACCGCTGGGCACGCGGCATGATTAGCCAGCTGTACGACGCGATGTCCCCCGAAGAGAAAACCCTGGCCAACGACGAAGTGCAGAAGCGACTGACGACACTGCTGGAAGGGGAAGGGGATCACACCAAGGCGTTAACTCGCTTTGTCGATCGCTTTCCACGCTTCCCAGTAACGACCGAGGCCCGCGTAGAATTAGCGTCGGACCACCTCGCTGCGGGCCGAGTCATGCAAGGCGAAGCAATCCTCCGGACATTGCTCACAGCCGAAGTCGCCGACGATCAAATCGCTCCGCTGATCTATCTGGAAGCGAAAGGTTTGAAACAAGCGGGCCTGACCGATGAGTCGGCCAAATGGTTCGCTCGGTTGTCCAACGATTACCCGAATGTCGCCGTTGATGGAAGTAAGACCGGCCGCCAGGTCGCCGCCCTCCAGCAATGGGATCCTGTGGCTTCCGCGATGGTACGTGGCAAGCCCCTTTGGCCCTATGCAGAAGCAACCGCCTCGGTAAAGGAAATCCCCAATGGTGGCTTCACGCGAGTTGATTACCCGATTCGCTTGCACGAGCAAAACAGCCAGATGCGGACCGACTATTCGATCTTGTTGGATAGCGACGCCAATCTGGTAATTGTCCGTGATGAGTTCGGCAATCCGGTGGTACGAATTCCTTTCACGCCGCAAAGTGGTCGCAAGCTATATCAGCCGCAGATCGGTGCGTTGCATGCCACGCAGATCGGGCACCTACTGATCTTGTCGCTCGGCAGTGAGCTTCAAGCATTTAACATGATGCCACGCCTTCCGAGCGATGACTCTTCGCGTCTTCTTTGGAATGCCGACTTACAGAACGGTCTTGGTGGAACCACCCGCCGCACCCGCGAGTTCGACGTCTATACGAAGAAGTCCAATCCGTTCGCCGATATGGAACGGACCGCTCGCGATGTGACAACGCACAAACCGATCGGCCAATTCGTTTGCAACGAAGATTTGATCTGCTACCAAGTCGGCTCGCGATTGTTCTGCCGCGATCCAGAGACGGGCGTGATCTACTGGGAACGAGACGGGATCGAGCTGGGCTGTGAATTAGTTCTGACCGGCAAACACATCATCGCAATTCCCGAAGACGAACAGTCACAGCGGGGCGAAGTTGGCCTGACGGTCAACGCCATGGTCCTCTCGGCCGACAACGGCGAGCTGCTGGACACGATTGAGCTGCCTAGCTCGGATCGCGTATGGACGATTCGCGAGGGCGTGGTTCTGGCCTGGGAGAAACTCCCCACCGAAGGCCCGCAAGGGCTGGAAGCGTTTGACGCGGTAACCGGCAAGAAAGTTTGGTCGCGTAGCTATGAAGCTGATTCCGCTACCAAGGGTGTTTTGCTGCAGCGGAAGCCAAGCCTGATCACGCTCGACAAGACCGGCCAATTGGAGGTGATCAACATCCCTGATGGAAAGGTGCTACACGAAAATGCGTTGGCACAGAAAGGGGAGGCTATCCAGCTGAAAGCTGTTGAATCCGACGATCAGTACCTGCTGGCCATTTATCGCGACATCAATCCACGACCTCACTTCCGTAGCATCCCGTACGACAATAGCGAGAAGCTGCTCCGCGGTGAAATCTACGCATTCAATTCAGAAACGAACGAGCCGCAGTGGGACAATCCAGCTTTGGTTCACGATAACTACCTGCTAGAGAGCTTCCAATCGAGTGGCCTACCCGTGATCGCGTTGGTAGCCCGATTGCATCGCCCCGATGCTCGCACGCCGCAAATGAATTCGGCCCTAGAGGTGTTGCTACTCGACAAACGAGACGGACGGGCGTTATATCGCCAAGAGTTCAGCGAGCTAAGTGTCACCTTCTCGTTGACCGGAAATCCGACCGACTCGTCGATCCAATTGAAACTCGCCACCCGCGAGATCACGCTGAACTTCGATCCCACGAAAGCCCCGGCTCCAGCCCCACCAGCGGCGACGGAGGTCGACTTTTCGTTCCCCGCCGGAGACGGAGAAGAGAAGAAATAACCCCCTACAAGAGGCCTTCGTGGCATTTCATTTATGTTGTGATTTCGCGCAGTACAAGTTACGATTAGCGTGTTAAAGTTTAACGATCCGGAAATCGATTCCGTGTCATAATCGCTTTAACCGCTTCTCCTCCTAGATCTCTCACAGAACGGAAAGAGCCTGGATGTCCGAATCAGAGTTCGCCGAATCGGCGATCGAGAAAATATCTGTCGCGCGTACGCGGATCTTAGATCAACTGGGCCAGGTCATCGTTGGCCAATCGGAGGTGATCGAGGAACTGCTGATCTGCTTGATGAGTCGGGGCCATTGCCTTCTGGAAGGTGCCCCAGGTCTGGCGAAGACGCTCATGATCAGCACGCTTTCCAAAGTGCTTGAGCTGAGCTTCAGCCGTATCCAATTCACGCCTGACTTAATGCCGGCGGACATCACCGGAACGGAAATCATCGAGGAAAACAAGACGACCGGGAACCGCGAATTCCGCTTCCTGCAAGGTCCGCTCTTCTCGCACGTGATTCTAGCGGATGAAATCAACCGTACGCCTCCGAAAACGCAGGCGGCGCTGCTAGAAGCGATGCAGGAACGAACAGTAACCGTCGGGCGAGTTCGCCATGAGTTGGCCGACCCGTTTTTCGTGCTGGCAACGCAAAACCCGATCGAACAGGAAGGGACCTATCCGCTGCCGGAAGCACAGCAGGACCGCTTCATGTTCAAGGTGTTCGTGAAGTATCCGACCTTCGACGACGAGTTCGAGATCGCTCGCCGCACGACGGTCAAACAATCGGTCAAGCTGGAACCGGTCCTTACGGCGGAAGAACTGATCGAGCTGCAAAGCCTTGTTCGTGATGTCCCTGCATCGGACCATGTCATTCGATACGCGATCACGCTCGTTCGTCAGACTCGCGTCGGCGAGCCAGGCATTCCCGACTTTGTCCCAGAGATGCTTTCCTGGGGTGCAGGTCCCCGAAGTGTGCAGTTTTTGATTCTGGGCGGTAAAGCCCGAGCCTTGCTGCATGGTCGCACGCACGTTACGACCGACGACATTCAAGCACTGGCCAAACCGGTTCTGCGTCATCGCATTGTGCTGAACTACGGTGCGGAAAGCGAAGGAGTGTCGGCCGACGACGTGATCGATCGGATCTTGAAGGAAACGCCCGCCAAAGAGGATCAGCTAACCAGCGATGCCCGATTCCAAAAAATATTTGCATCCTGAGACGCTCGGGCGGATTTCCAAACTGGAACTACGCGCCCGGCACGTTGTTGAAGGATTCCTCTCCGGTACTCATCGCAGTCCTTACTTCGGGCAGTCGATCGAGTTTCTCCAGCATCGCGAATATGCGACCGGGGATGATCTGCGCCATATCGACTGGAAGGTGTGGGGCAAGCACAACAAGTACTTCATCAAGCAGTACGAAGAATACACCAATCTCCGCTGCATGATGCTGGTTGATGCTTCGGCCAGCATGAGCTACGGCAATGGTCCGCTGACGAAGTACGACTATGGCTGCACGATCGCGGCCTCGCTGGCCTATCTCATTCTGAAGCAGCAGGACGCCGTCGGCTGTGCTGTGTTTGACGATCGCATTCGTTACCGCGTGCCGGTGCTCAGCAAGCGAACCCACTTGAACACGATTGTCGACGCGATGGCAAACCAGTCTCCGCGCGACAAGACCGATATGCAGACCATCTGCAAGCAGTTCGCCGAAGGTTATACCAGCCGCGGATTGGTTGTGGTCGTATCCGATTTCTTCGGCGATGTCGAAGCAACCGCAAAGGGCTTACGAATCTTGCGGCAACGAGGACACGACGTGATGGTCTTCCACGTTATGGACGACGATGAACTCGACTTCCCGTTTTCTGGCTCGACCCGCTTTGAAGGTCTGGAGAACAGTGATCACCTGACCTGTAATCCACGTGCCCTGCGAGAAGGTTACCTGGAAGCGGTCAACGAGTTCACCGCACGTATTCGGCGCGAATGCAGCAAAAATACGATCGATTACGCCCTGGTTCGGACCAGCGATTCGCTCGCGACGGTCCTGACAACCTACCTTTCCAATCGATTGGGAATGCATCACCGTAACTAAGTTCGAGGCGTAATGCTTTTTGTATATTCAGCTCTGGCTTGGGGCTTTGCCCTGATTTCGCTTCCCGTGTTGATCCAATTGATCAACATGATGCGGCACCGTCGTGTCAAATGGGCGGCGATGGACTTCCTGATGCAGAGCCACCGCCGCATGAAGCATTGGGTCATGATTCGGCAGCTCTTGCTGCTGTTAACCCGTATGGCGGCGATTGCCCTGATCGTGGCCATGCTGGCCGGTTTGATCACCACACAAACCTGGTCCAACATGCTGGCCGACCGAGTCACGCATCACCTGATTTTGCTCGACGATACCTTCTCGATGCGGGAACGCCTCGGTGGAGATACCGCGTTCGATGCGGGCATTCAAACGACGAACCGTTTGATCGAGCAACTTGCCGAACAAGATCAGCCGCAGCGAATCTCGGTGATGCTCTACTCCGACATCCTTCGCGACGGCCCCGATCAAGCCGCGCCCAACCAGGCAACGCGGATGCGGGTCGATATGGATTCGACCAGCATCACCAGGCTGCAAGAATTGCTCACCAACCTCACGCCGACGGAACAAACGATCCCTCTAGCCGAAGTGCTCCAGCGGGGAAGCGAGATTGCCTCGCAGTTCGATCAGACCGAGGTGGCCAAGGTCTATGTTGTTTCCGACTTCCGCGAGAAAGACTGGGGAGCGGAAGCCGCTGTCCGCGATCCACTGGCTCGCGTCGAAGAACGCTCGGTCGAAATGAACTGGATCAACTGTGCCCGCCTGCCTCAGGACAACTTGGCCATTACCGATGTATCGATCGGCAGCGGCACGATCGTCCCTGGCGTGCCGACCATTGTGAAAGTCTCCGTACGTAACTTCGGCCAACAAGCTGCGGTCGACGTCCGTTTGCAGGTCGATCTCTTCGGTTCGACAACCGGTAGGACCGATATCTCTCAGGCCGGTCAAAGCCTGGAACGCCTTGCCGAACAACTCCCGATCAACTTCGACGAGATCCCCGCCGGCGATCAAGTCACGCGACAAACGCAAATTATCTTCCCTGCTGAAGGCTCGCACGTCTTGTCATTCCATCTGCCGGACGACGCACTTCCGCTCGACAACACACGCTTCGCTGCGGTAGACGTTCAGCCGACGATTCCGGTTTTGATCGTCGACGGCGATCCCAAATTGACCAACGCGTTTTACCTGCAATCCGTTTTCAACCCGGCCCCGAACGTGTCGACCGGCGTGACGCCAACGACCAGCAGCACCAGCTTTTTGACGTCGGCCGAACTGAAAGATCTGCAGAAATTCGAGAACATCTTTATCATCGATCCGCCGCAATTTGACGAGCGTATCTTGACCACTCTTAAAGAGTACGTCGAAGGAGGAGGAGGCCTGGTTTGGTATCTCGGTCCTGACACCAACGAAATTGGCTTGGGCGAACTCGCCAATGCTGGCCTTCTGCCCACGACGCTGCAAGCGGCGGAAGAATTGGACCAAAACATTCCCGACGGGCCACCCGATTTTGTCCCTGGCGACAACCCAGTATTCCGCGTGTTTGCCGGCGAAAAGAATCCGTTTTTACGTCGCTTGATCGTCAGCAAATACTTCCCGGTTCCCCCGGAGTTTTTAAGCGAAACGCCAGAAGGAACTCAGGTGCTTGGCAGCCTCCGCAACGACCAACCGCTGGTCTTACAACAGAACATCGGCCAAGGGAAAGTGATCACCTTCCTGACCTCACTCGGGCCACAATGGAACAGTTGGGCCACGAATCCCAGCTTCATCGTCACCGTGCTTGAGCTTCGCAACTACAACAGCAAGTCGCGAGTTAGTGGTGCTTCGCTTCCGGTTGGCTCAGAGGTAGCGGTGATCGCTCCGATGTCCGAATATCGTTCCGACGTGCTGTTCTACTCGCCGGGCTTTATCGCTCCTGGTACTTCCCAGTTGCCAACGGTTCGAAGTGAACGCGTCGAGTTCGCGGCCCTTGGCGGAACACTCGATGGCAAGGCAGTCCTTAGCGGTGTCGATGACGTCACCGGCAAGTTCCTCACCGGGCAGGCTGGCGTTTATGAAGCTTGGCTCACAAAAGTAGACGGCTCGAACGAAGTTCGCCGTTCGACGCTGGTGCCAGACGTACCTGAAAGCGACTTGCTGGGAATGAACGAGACAAATCTCCGTCAGCTGTATCCTTCAGTTCAATTCAACTACTTCAGTGCTAGTGCCTGGCAGTACGATAATGCCGCCCAACAAGGAACCAACTGGCAATCAATCTTGCTGGCCTTGGTGATTGGGGCCCTCCTCTTAGAACAAGTGTTGGCCTACTATGCGAGTTACCACCCGGCGACTCCAGGAGGGACGGCCGCATGAACCAGTCCGCAACCAACACCATCACCGCCTATCAATTCAGCCGCTTAAGCGAGTTGCCGTACTGGTCACAGTGGGCATTGCTGGCCGCGGTAGTCGCCTCGATCACCATGTTCGTCTGGTGGTGGTCCCGTCGCGACTCGCACGCATTACCAACGCTCAGCCGATACGTGCTGTTCGGCCTGCGCACGGCAGCGATGCTTGGCCTGTTGTTCTTCTTTTTCAACTTGGAAAAGAAAACCCAACGTGAAGTCCGCGAGAACTCGCGAGTCGCCGTCCTGGTCGATACCAGCCAAAGCATGGGGCTCCCCGACCAACGCCCCGGCAATGGTTCTGATCCGACATCGCGTGCCGATCAAGCGATCATGCTCCTATCGCAGAGTGAAATCATCCCGCAGTTACGCGAGCAGCATGACGTCAGCGTGATGACGTTCGATGATAGTTCGCCCCCGCAAAGTGTGGCCTTCTTCCCGCGAACCGGCGAACCCGAAACGCTAATCGAGCAGGAAGCTTCCGCCACCTATCAACAGCAATGGGACGAACTGACCTGGATTACCTGGACCGGCATCGGCATCGCTTCGGCGGGTCTGTTGATGTTGCTTCTGGCTGGCTTCAACGCAACAGGTGGCCTCGGAGCAACATTCAACTTCCTGAGTGCGACTCTGCTGTTAACCGCCGTGATCTTGGTCGCGGTGGGTGACCTCCGCAACGATGAGGTACGTCCTTGGGAAATCGTCCTGGGTAAGTCGGAGGAAAGCGAAGCAGGGGACGAAAACCCAGCCGAACTCGTCCCAGCCCCAGGCGAAACACCCACCGGCGAGCCAGCCCTCCAAATCGAACAAATCGACTGGGCTAAGTCGCTCCAGCCGACCGGTATGGAAACGCGAATTGGGGATGCGGTCGTTCAAGTCGTCAATCAAGAACGGGGCGGGCCCTTTTCAGGCATCTTGCTGGTAAGCGACGGAGCCAACAACGAGGGAACGGCTCCTGCCGACGCCGCACGCATGGCTCAGGAAATCGGGGCCCGCATCGTCACCGTCGGACTCGGTTCGGACGAGCAGCCCCATAGCGTGCGGGTAGTCGACCTGGAAGCACCCGCCAAAGCCTATCCGGGCGACGAGTTCCAACTTCGTGGCTACATCCAAGGCTTCGGCATGCCCAACAAGTTGGTCACACTGCAAGTTGCTTCCGGCACCATCGACGAAAATGGCGAGTTCCGAGAAGAAGCGATCGAGAAGTCTTCTAATCCTATTAGCTTGGGCAAAGATGGCGAAGTGATCCCCGTCGACTTCCAGATCACTCCCGAAACCGTTGGCACACGAGCCTATCAACTGCGAATCATTGGCAGTTCGGAAACCGATCTCGACCAGAGCGACAATCAGCGTGTCGTCAAAGTCCAAATCATCGAACAGCGGAACCGAGTGTTGCTGCTGGCTGGCGGTCCAACGCGTGAATTCCGCTTCCTCCGTAATCAGTTATTTCGCGACAAAGATGTCGAACTGCACGTGCTGCTGCAAACGGGAGAGCCTGGCATCTCGCAGGAATCGGACGAATTGCTGTTCGAGTTCCCAGACGACCCGACAGTGCTGTTCGAGGAATACGACTGCATCGTGGCTTTCGATCCGGACTGGTCGCGACTTTCGCAAGATCAGATCGAACTGCTGGAACGTTGGGTCGGTGAAAAGGCGGGCGGCTTGATTGTCATCGCCGGTCCCATCTTCACACCTAAATGGGCCAGCCTGCGTCGCGGTGATCCAGCGATCGACATCATCAAGGATTTGCATCCGGTGACGTTCTTCAGCCGGGGAACTTCGATCGGCTTAGGACGCTTCGGTTCTGAAACCGCTCGCAAATTAGTCCTGACCCCAGAAGGGCAAAAGGCCGAGGCATTGCGTCTCGATCCCGCGGCCGATGTTAGTAATCACATTTGGCAACAGTTCCCTGGCGTGTACGGCTACTTCGCCGTCAGTGGCGTGAAGCCGGGTGCGGCGAATTGGGCCGATGTCGAGGCCGAAACCAAGAGTCTCGACGGCAAACTCCCCGTCTACATGGCCTCCCATTTCTACGGTGCTGGTCGGGTAATATTCCTTGGCAGTGGCGAGATGTGGCGTATCCGCAGTATGGACGTCGGTTATTTCGAGACCTTCTACACCAAACTCATCCGCTACGCATCGCAAGGTCGATTGGCTCGCGACTCGAGTCGGGGGTTACTGTTGGTCAGTGCCGAGCGAGTTTCGTTAGGCGAAACGGTTGAGGTCCGTGCATTCCTGACCGATGCTCAACACAATCCGCTCACCGATCCACAGCTCGAAGGTCGCTTGATCTTGCCAGATGGGACCGAAGAAACGCTCCTTTTGCGTCAGCTGCCTGAGTTTGAAGAAGGACAGTACGCCGGGCAGTTCACGCCGCTGCAAGATGGTGAATATCGCATCGAAGTCAACTTGCCAGGCGGGGGCGAAGACAGCCTGCTCGCGCGGGAAGTTCGGGCCCGAATTCCTGATCGAGAAATCGCCAGGCCGCAGCGAGACGATGCCGTGCTGACGGCGTTCTCCAGTGAAACGGGCGGCCAGTCGATTGTTGGCATCACCGATTTGATGGACAGCAAAAACCTTTCCACGCTGGTCGGCGCCGATGTGCTGCCACCACGCGATATGTATACCGCACTTCCCGATCTGACTGATCGGACCTTCCAGGAACAATTACGCGGCTGGCTTCTGGCATTCATCGTAATCGCGTTGAGCGTGGAATGGATTCAACGGAGGTTCGCGAAACTGGCATGAGCACCTCACGAGAACCACTCCCTGAATCGATCACCAGTTTGCTGGATACCCTGCGCGGTCGGATTCGTCGCTATGTCATCCTCGAAGGTTTCGCCGCCATTTTGATTTGGCTGGCCGTTGTCTTCTGGATTGGGCTGGCGTTGGACTACGTTCCCGTAACGTTCGGTGCCAGCGAGATGCCGGTCGAAGCCCGGACCGTGCTGCTTGCAATTGCAGGGATCGGCTCGCTGTGGCTCTTCTTCCGCATGATCGTAAGTCGTTTGTGGGTGTCGATGCCCAATCGCAGCTTGGCCTTGTTAATCGAACGGCGTTATCCGCAACTTGGCGAATGTCTTTTGACAACGGTCGAGGCATCGGAATCGAAACATGAAGTGGTCGATGCCTACGAACAGGAAATGCTGGCCAAAACGCGTCACGATGCGTTGGCGGCGATTCCGGAAGTAAACTTGACCGAGTTGTTCGATCCCACGCCATTATGGCGAAACGGACTCGGGGCACTTTTCGCGATTATCACCATCGGCATCTTTGCTGTGATCGCGTTCGCATCGTTTCAAATCTGGATCAGTCGGCTCGCCCTGAGCGATCAGGTTTGGCCACGCCTAGCACAAATGGAAGTGGTTGGGCTGGAAGTGCTTCAGCGAGACAACGCAGGTAGCGAAGGTTCCACCACGGTTGTCTTGCCGTTCCAGGATAAAGTGGTGAAGGTGGCTCGCGGCAGTTCGGTTCGATTGCTGGTCGCCGCCAACACGGATGCGTCATACGTCCCTCGTTATGCAACGCTCGTGTACCGCACCGCCGACGGTATCTCCGACTCGGTCCGCATGCAACGGATGGGAAACGGTGAGGAAGAAGATCAGTTGCCGTTCGTTTACGATCGAAAACCGCTGATCGGAATGGCGAACTCGCTCGATTTTGATGTAATTGGTTACGACCACAAACTGGCCGACTATCGAATCGAAGTGGTCGATCGTCCGTTCATCACCAGCAGCGAAGTTGACGCTGTCCTGCCAGAATACACCGAACTGCTTCCGCGGAAGGAAGTGGTCTCTGGGGCAACGCAATTGCCGGTTGGTTCCGAAGTCACGTTGACGATGACCAGCAGTAAGCCAATTGTTGCTGCCACGCTCTTCGACCTATCGACACAGGAATCGAAGCAGCTGAAATTCGATCCGCCGGTCACTACCATCGAACAGAAATACGCCAGTCTGTCACGGGACCTACCGCTTGAAATCTCTCTGGAAGACATTGATGGGATCGCCAACGAGATTCCATACCGTTTGAAGATCTCTGCGGCTCCCGATATGCCTCCGGCGGTTGAGATGCGCCCAGTTGGTGTTGGCTCGGCAATTACCAAAGATGCCCGGATTCAGCTGGAAGGTCGAATCCAAGACGACTTCGGTGTCGATCGCTCATGGGTTGAGGTTCAAGTGGTCGGAGGTGCGAAGATGGAGGTTCCTCTGACGACGGATTCTGATGGCAACTTTACGACCGTCATCGATCTGAAGGAACAACAGACCCCCGACGGAGTGCTGCGAGTCGAACCTGACGACAAAGTGACCATTTCGGTTTTTGCGCAAGACAAATGCGATTTGGATGGCGAAGGGAACATTGGAACGGCTGATCGCCTCCAATTAGATGTGGTCACGCCCGATAAGCTACTCTCGTTGCTGGAAGGTCGCGAGCTCGATTTACGACGCCGATTCGAGCAGATACGGGACGAAACGATGCGTCTCCGCGAGGAATTTACCCGAATTCAGATCGATGCTAAGCGTTTTGTCCTTGGGATCAATGAATTTGCGGCTAGCGAGTCCTCCCCGGAAGAGGGGATCTCGACCGTGAATGCCGAAGATTTGTACCGAAAGGCACTCGATCTGCAACGTCTGCGTATCCAAAGGGCCCATCAAGCCAGTAAGAAGGCAGATGGAGAACTTGTGGGTATCAAGGTTGGTTTCGAAGAAATTCGGGCTGAACTGACGTCTAACCGTATGGATACGACGGCCCGCAAAGAGCGCCTTGAGAAGATGATTATCGAGCCAATCACGAAGCTCTCCGATCCGATGCATGCTCAATTACAGAGCACGACGCAAGAATTGGAGGCACTGTACGATCAGCCCGAACCGTTTCTTCCGGTCGTAGAGGTTGCCCTGGAACAAACGGACGCAATCATTCTCGAAATGGAACGTATTCTAGAGAAGATGTTTGATCTGGAGAACTTCAACGAACTTATGGAAAAGATGCGTCTACTCATCGACGCTCAGACCAAACTTCGCGAAGAAACGGAAGATTTGCGAAAGCAGCAGATCCTGGATCTGTTAGATTAAGAAGCTTGGATGATCATTTTGTGATCATTCTCCTTTTCTCACCCGAGGGAAAACAACATGCCTGAACGTCCTGCGAAACAAAATGCGCTGTTTGGACTGCGAGGGCTCATTCTCCTGACTTGCCTCGGCATCTTCCCCTCGTTGACCTCGGCTCAGGAAGTCGCCTCCAAGGATGCGCTCTCTGATCGTCAGCAGCAAATCACAGCGAACTTCGACGAACTCGAAAAGCTGATGCTGAAGATGGCCGATATCGACGAGGCCAACAACCCACAACGGGCGACGCTGCTGCGAGAAGCGGTACGCAACAGCCGCAACTTGCGCGTTCAATCTCGCATGACCGAGACGACCGACTCTCTAAAGATCGGTCAGTTGAAGCGCGCAAGCGACCAACAAGCCCTGATCGAGAACGACCTCCGCGGACTGCTGAAGCTTCTACAAAGCGAAAACCGCGACGAACAAATCAAAGACGAAGAAGCCCGCATTCGAGACTACATCAAGAACGCGCAGAAGCTGCTCAACCGCCAGCGCAGCATTCAAGGCCGCACGGAAGGGGGCAGCGATACGAAACCCCTCTCGGAAGAACAAGCCCGCCTGGCCGACGACGCCAAATCGCTTTCCGACAAGATCGCCGAGCAAGAAGAAGGGGGCCGACCTTCAGAAAATGGTGATGGTCAATCAGGCGAGAACGGTGAAGAAGGATCGGAAAAAAAGCCAGGTGAAAACGAAAACGGTAAGTCCTCGAACGAAGAAGGAAAAGAAGGCCAAGATGGCGAATCGGGAGAGCCGTCCGAAGGTAAAGAATCTGCCGGCGACATGAGCGAAGGCGCCGAGTCGAAAGATGGACAATCCGACTCACAGAAGGGCGATTCGCAGAAGGGCCAGCCTGGCGAAGGAGAGGAAGGCGAACCGAAAGAAGGCGAGCCCAGCGATTCGGAAGGTGAGAAATCCGACTCCGAAATGAAGGATGGCCAGTCCCAAGAGGGTGAGCCCAAAGAGGGCGAAAAAGGGAAGCCTCAGGATGGCGAACCGCAAGAAGGACAGCCCCAAGAGGGACAACCTCGAGAGGGTGAGCCAATGGAAGGGCAGCAGGGTCAAAAGGGGCAACAGAGCCAACAACAAGGCCAACAGGGTCAGCAAGGACAACAGGGCGAACAAGGCCAGCAGCCTCAAAACGATCAACAACAACCGCAGCAGGACGAGTTCTCGCCCCGTAAGCGGATTGAAGAAGCCCAACGCCGTATGCAAGAGGCGCAGAAGAAGCTGGACGAAGCCGACAAGGATGGTGCCGCCCAAGAACAGCAAGCCGCTCGTGACGAACTCGCTCAAGCCATCGCCGAACTCGAAGAAATCCTTCGCCAGTTGCGTGAAGAAGAAATCGAACGCGTTTTAGCTCGACTGGAATCGCGGTTCACCAAGATGTTGGAGATGCAGCTTCGCGTGAATGAAGACACCGAACGTCTCTCGCAAATCCCTGTCGACCAGCGTGGTTCCGCTGAGGACGCCGAAGCGGGCAAGCTAAGTTTCGCTGAGAAGCAAATCGTGGTCGAGGCGGACAAAGCATTAGAGCTGCTCAAAGAAGAAGGCTCATCGATTGCCTTCCCGGAATCGCTAATGATGGTCCGCGAGGACATGGAGGAAGTCTCCAACCGACTGGGCCAAGCCAAGCTTGATAGCCTGACGCTGACGATTGAAGACGACATCGTCGCGGGCTTGGAAGAACTGCTCGAATCGCTCAAGCAAGCTCAGAAAGAGCAGGAAGACCGAAAACAACAGCAGCAGCAACAGCAACAACAGCAGCAACAACAACAAGGTGAAGAACCGCTGGTGGACAAGATCGCCGAACTAAGGCTGATCAAATCGATGCAAGTCCGTGTTAACCAGCGAACCAATCGTTACGCCCAAATGCTAGAAGACGCCGACGACGAAGTTGGCCAGGCGACCGGCGACGACTTGAAGAATCTGTTACGTGATTTGGCCGAGCGTCAAAGCCGTATTTACGAGATCACTCGCGACAACGTTCAGGGGAAGAACCAATGAGTTTTCGCCGAATTGTCTGCAGCCTAACGAGCATCGCAGTCCTAGGAGGATTGTTCTGCATGCCTCGTTTCGTGCAAGCCGAAGCCGGATTAGCGGTACCAGACCGTTGGTCTCCGCCGTCGCGCGAGCAACTTGCCGAAGAGCTGACCACCTGGAGCCAGACGTCGCACGTACCGGTTGAAACCAAGACGCAGCTACTCGAACTTTGGAATAACATCAGCGATTCTTCACTGCCACTTCGCGAACTGCTCGATCGCTCTCTCGAAATCAGCTCGGCTGAAATCTGGGAGAAGCTTGATTCCTTTCGCCAGACCGGCAACTACCAAGGCCCTATCGAATTGGACACGACCAACGTCGATAGCTGGCCTCCTCAGTTTTTGATTCATCATGCCAAGTTCGTTTACGGCAAGTGGCTGGCCGAAAAAGGCCTGTACGACGAAGCCCTGAACGAACTGGGCGAGCCACTTCCTGATCAGGTTGTCGATCCTGCCGCACTGTTGTTCTTCGAGGCCTCGTGCCAGCACTATTTGTTGAAGAAAGAAGAATGTGTGACAACGCTGAAGCAGTTACTCTCGCGGAGCGAAGGACTACCGATCCGCTATTTGGCGGTATCACAAATGATGCTTAAAGACATCGAACCGCTCGAAACCGACTCCCTCGACGAAGTCGCTCGTTTAATGCGTGACATCGAACGCCGTCTCGACCTGGGTCGGGCAGGCAAGAAGGTTCGTAAGACGGAAGAAGATGTCGTGGCGAAGCTCGACAAGATGATCGAAGATCTAGAAGAGCAACGTAAACAACAACAGCAGCAGCAACAGCAACAACAAAACCAGAACGGTTCCAATAATCCAATGCGTCCGATGCAGGACAGCATGCCCGGCACCGAAAGTGGCCCGGGTGATGTCGATAAGAAAGAGATGGAACACAAGCACGACTGGGGCGATGTGCCACCCAAGGAACGCCAGGAAGCCTTGCAACAGATTTCCAACGAGTATCCTTCGCATTACCGTCGTGCCATTGAAGAGTACTTCCGCAAGATCGCTCGCGATCCATCCGCGGGCAACAACTAAGAACCAGCGCAACGATTGCCGCTCGCAGAGATACGACGCTCTATGAAGATGTTATGCCTGATCATGCTCCTGCTTTCCGCCGCCACACCCGGCGTCGAACTTCAGGGACTCGATGGTTCCCAGACCGAAGGTGAACTGGTCGATCTGACCAGTAAATCGATCGTCATCCAACCGTCTGGCCAGCCTGCCGTCACGATGGCGACCAAAGAAGTTATCAGCATCAAGCCAGCGGCGACTTCAGAAAATGAAAGTCTGTCCGCTCCGACTTCGGAATTGATTTTAGCGGATGACTCTCGGTTGTTTCTTACCGACCTCAAAGTCGACGGACGCAATGCTCAACTGAAGCTCGCGATTGGTGAAGAAGTCAGCATCGCTCGTAGCAGCATCAAGGCGGTTCGATTTCTGAACGACCCGCAGCAAGCGAATGATGCACACCTGGAAAGCTGGAATAAGATTCTGCAGGAGAAGCCAAATCAAGATGCGATCGTGCTACTGCGTGACGGCAACTTGGTCGTTCAAGATTTGATCATTCCACGAATCTCCGAAGCAGGGATCAGCATTCAACTCGGGAATATCCAAAAGGATGTCTCCCCGTCCAAACTGTACGGGGTGCTCTTTTTCCAGCGTGAAGCCCGTACCTTCCCAGCTCCTCTTTGCCTGGTGAATTTACGGGATGACTCGAAGCTGATAGCTAAAAGTGTTCGCTTAACGTCCGATCATTTGCAGGTTTCGACGTTGGCCAACGAAGACCTTCCGATCCCTTTTTCGCAAGTTCGCCTGCTCGACTACGCTGCCGGTAACATCCAGTTTCTAGACGAAATGAAACCGTCGCTGGTCGAATGGACGCCGATTGTTCGCTCAGCCATTTCGATGCGTGACTTGTCGCTCATCTATGGTCCGCGCATGAATCAATCGTTTCAGAAAGAACCACTGCAATTAGAGTTCGATGGCCAACCTGAGACGTACTCGAAAGGGATTGCCATCCATGCGACTTCCGTTTTGGTTTACGACCTTCCAGATGGGTTTCGCCAACTTCGCATGAAGGCCGGCATCGCCCCACGCAGCCTTGGCATGTGCACCGCCAAACTTCAAATCATCGGCAATCAAAAGATCTTGCTAGAAAAAACGTTCGAGGAAGGTACTCCTCCGGAAGACATCGTCGTGAATGTCGCTGGCGTCCGCCGACTGAAAATAATCGTTGATGCTCTCGATGACGAAGACTTCGGCGACGCACTTCACCTGTGCCAGGCACGCCTCCTGAAATAATTTCGAGTGATCCGCATGCAACGATATCTACCACTCTCCCTGGTCTTTGCCTTGCTGGCGAGTTCGGCTGCGCCACTACCAGCTGCCGATATGGACCTCGTCCTGAAGGCCGAGCAACAAAGGATCGACGCCGTCGCAAAAGCTTCTGCTTCGACGATTTCGGTCTTCGCAGGCGCGGCCGGGGGTGGCAGTGGCGTGATCGTCAGCCCCGACGGTTATGCCGTTACCAACTTCCACGTGGCTGATCCGGCCGGCAACTTCATGAAGTGCAGTATGCCCGAAGAAGGGGGTAAGGTTTACGATGCGGTGATCGTCGGCGTGGATCCTGTAGGGGACGTGGCGGTCATCAAGATGCTCGGTCGCGATGACTTCCCCGCAGCCGAGATCGTTGACAGCAACGGCGTCAAGGCGGGCGATTGGTGCTTTGCCGTTGGCAATCCATTTTTGTTAGCGACCGATCTGCAACCAACGGTGACCTGGGGAATTGTTTCCGGCGTGCATCGTTATCAATATCCAGCCGGGACACTACTGGAATACACCGACTGTCTGCAAACCAACGCGGCCATCAATCCAGGTAACTCGGGCGGACCGCTGTTCAATGCGAAAGGGCAACTGATCGGCATCAATGGACGCGGTTCGTTTGAAAAACGTGGCCGCGTGAACGTTGGTGTCGGCTATGCGATTTCCATCAATCAGGTCATGAACTTTTTGGGCTACCTGAAGAGTGGCCGCATTATCGACCACGCCACGCTCGGCGCCACGGTAATCACCGATTCGGAAGGTCGCGTCGTGGTGACCAACATCCTTAGCTCTTCCGATGCCTATCGGCGCGGGCTACGTTACGGGGATGAGATCGTCAGCTTCGCAGGCCGCGACGTGACAACGGTCAATGGCTTCAAAAACATCCTAGGCATCTATCCCCGTGGTTGGAGCGTGCCCCTTTCGTACCGACGAGACGGTAAGCGTTACGACACCATCGTTCGCTTGGCAGGCGTGCACTCGCGGCGCGAACTGCTAGAAAAGATCGGCAGTGCCCCGATTCCACCTAGCCCCGAAGAGAAGCCTGAGGGGGAGGATGATGGAGAAAAGAAACCTTCGCGCCCGGCACCCACGCCAGGGCATGGCAAAGAAGAAGCGAAACCGCCAGAAGAGTGGAAACACCTTTACGCGGAAAAAACTGGCTATGCCAACTACCACTTCAATCAAGAACATCAAAATCGTCTGCGTAAGGCCCTCGATGCTTTAGGAGATTGGTCGCAAACGTCCGATTCCTGGGAGATGGAATATTCGCTGGTCGATAACGACACCGGTGTGATTCACATCGATCCGGCCGTCGTGCAAGGAAAACTGGCGGGCGTGAATCACAACATCGAAATTTCCGGCGACCTGACCCAAAAGTTAGAGCCGTCCGGTAGCGGTGGCTTGTTCTTGGCGCTTTACACTTGGAAGCGTTTATTGCGACAACCGTTCGAGAAGTTCGGCGAGGTCTACTATCTGGGCACCGCACCCCGACGCGACTTCAACGTTCAATACGACGTACTCGTCGGTTTGTACGATGCTCTGGAAATCCGGGCTTACTTCGACCGCGACACGGGCGAACTGGCAGTCCTGGAGATGTTCCCGGAATCGGATGCCGATCCGTGCGAAATCGAGTTCAGCGACTACCGCGAGGTCGGCGGCTACACGCTACCCTATCGCATGGTAGTTCGCTTCGGCGACGAGCCGTTCGATATCGTGACCGTTAAAAAATGGAATGTCCTTCCTTCCAGTGAGGGGACTTAAGATGTACGGGAAACCAACTGCTCGACTGTTGCTGCTTTCGTTAGTCCTGTCAGGGATTTGCGTAACGACAAACGCGTTGCAAGCGGAAGCGACGCTGCGTGACATCACACGAGACGTGCAACGGAAGGTCGTCAAGATCTACGGAGCCGGCGGGCTACGTGGTCTTGAGTCGTACCAGTCTGGAAGCCTGATCACGCCCAATGGTCATATCCTCACCGCGTGGAGCTACGTGCTTGACTCGAGCGTCATCACGGTGGTGCTCGACGATGGACGGCATTTCACCGCGGAACTCGCGAGTGCTGATCCTCGATTCGGTATCGCCCTGCTCAAGATCGAAGCGGAAGAGCTGCCCTACTTCAACTTGGATGAAGGGGTCGAGATAGAGCCAGGCGATCGAATCTTGTCGTTCAGCAACCTGTTCGGAATCGCCGCCGGTGATGAACCTGCCAGTGTGTTGAGCGGATATGTTTCTGCGATCGCTCCACTCGAAGCACGCCGCAGTGCATTTCCTTCCGCCTATCAAGGTCCTGTCTTGATTGTCGATGCGATTGTGAACAATCCGGGAGCGGCTGGCGGTGTTTTGACGGACCAGGAAGGGCACTTCGTTGGGCTGATCGGTAAAGAGCTACGCAGTTCGCGAAACGACATCTGGCTGAATTACGCGTTGCCGGTGGGGGAGATCAAAGAGCCGATCGAAGACCTGATCGCCGGGCGTTCGCGACCGGTCGTTGATCCTCAGCAGGAAAAGCCACAAAACCCGCTCACGCTCGCGCACCTCGGACTTGTGCTCGTTCCGAATGTACTCGACAAGACTCCGTTATACATCGAACGCGTCGAAGGTGAGTCGTTGGCCGCTGAGGGGAAGCTACAGCCGGACGACTTGATCATGTACATCGACGGAACACTCGTTTCGTCGCAAGATGCCTTGATCGAGAAGCTAAGCTATATGGACCGCGACCAACGCTTTTCGCTGATCGTGCTCCGTAACCAAGATCTCATTGAAATCACACTCAACGAATTGAAGTAAATGTCGAAGCCGATGACACGTCTGTCGCTCCTCCTGGTGACTCTTGCCCTGACGCTGGTCGCTGAGACCACTCGCGCGCAGGAACTGAACGTCGCGGAAGAAGCGGCTATTCGCGAGGCAGTTGATCGTGTTGCTCCGAGTGTCCTGCAAATTGAAACGGTTGGTGGCTTGGTGCAGGGCGGGGGACCGCTCGAAGGTGCTAGTCGAACGACTGGTACCGTGATTTCGCCCGACGGCTACATCCTTTCCAGCCTTGTTGGTTTCATTCAGGAGCCGTCTGGGATCCTGGTTGCTTTGCCCAATGGCAAGAGAGTTGCCGCGAAGATCGTTGCCAAAGACAAGAATCGCAATCTGATTCTCCTTAAGGTCGAAACGGACGTTGAACTGACGGTTCCAGAATCGATCGCCCGGACAGAACTTCGCCCTGGGCAGTGGGCAATTGCGCTCGGCAAAACGTTCTCCCCTGATCGTCCTTCGGTTTCGGTCGGTATTGTTAGTGCGACACATCGCGTTTGGGGCAAGGCCGTTCAAACGGATGCCAAGATCTCACCCAACAATTACGGCGGGCCGCTGATCGACATTCATGGCCGTGTAATCGGCATCCTCACGCCCCTTTCGCCGCAAGATCCTGGCGCAAGTGGAGGCATGGAATGGTACGACTCGGGGATTGGATTCGCCGCACCATTGACCGAGCTCGAATCTCGACTCGATGTGCTGAAAGAAGGAAATGATCTGATGCCTGGCCTACTGGGCATCAACCTGAAGGGAAACGACATTGTTGCCGATCAGGCCGAAATCGCGGCCGTCCGCTACAACAGTCCAGCCCAAGAGGCGGGAATTCAGGTCAAAGACATCTTGATTGAAGCGAACGGCCGCCCAATCGAGCGACAGGCTCAACTCAAGCACATCCTGGGTGAAGCGTACGCCGGCGACACCATTGCCTTTAAAGTCAAACGAGGTGATGAGGAACTAGCGATCGATGTGACACTCGCGGAGAAGCTTGTTCCTTACGATCGACCGCTGCTTGGCATTTTGCCGCAGCGTTCGACGGACGAAGCGATCATCGAGTACGTCTTTGAAGACACTGCCGCTCACTCAGCCGATCTCAAAGCGGGGGACAAGGTCATTCGGTACGACGAAACCGATATCACCGACTCCGAGAGTCTGCGAAATGCCGTTGCTACCGCCGAACCGGACGTACCTCATAAGTTAACAATTGTCCGTGAAGGTGCCGAGCAAGAGATCGAAGTTCAGCCGCAGTCCGTGCCGGACAAGTTCTTAACGGGTGCGCCTAAGCCGGAAGTCCCGCAAGATGCCACCGAGCAAGATGGCATTGCGACCGGCGAAAGTGACTTCCAACTCGCGGAAGAACAAAACGCTGCCAAGTTGTTTGTCCCAGAAGCGGCCAAAAAGCTTCCGGAGCTAGGCTTAGTGGTTCTGCTGGGTGACGTTGACTTCAAACTGGAATCGATGCGAGATGCCTGGCACGAGCAAGCCGAGACGTTTGGTTTTGCCGTTTTGGAAATCTTGCCAGCGGATGGCGATCGTTGGAAGCGAGCCGAGTCGTCGGTGGTGCGGAAAATGATTGATCGCGTGCGCGATAACTACAACATCGCTCCACTTCGCACGGTTACTGTAGGCGGCAAGTCGGGCGGGGCGATGTCGTTGATCCATGGCTTTGAGAATCGCGACATCCAGAATGGAGCCGTCGCTGCGGAAGCTGGCGTGCCGCGAGGAACGAATGTGCCTGATTGCGAGCCGCTATCTCAGTTGGAGCTGGTCTTCCTCGTCCCTCGCGATGAGAAGCGAGCCGACTTCGTCAAGAAGCAGGTCGAATCGCTGCGGGAACTGAAGTACCCCATCATCGAAGCAACCATGCCGGACGCGGAAACGATCGTCCTATCCAGTGCCGAGATCGCTCAGCTGGCCATCTGGCTCAACACGCTCGATCGAATTTGACCGCCGAGCCATTCCTTTCGCCTGCCTGCCCCTGACTCTCTCTCCTCGGCTTATCTGTTGATGCTTTCGTTTCGCAACAAGATTGGAATCGTGTCCTTAATCACTTTGGTCACGTCCGCTGCGATGTGGGTTTTCGGAGGGACCGATTCCTCATTCATCACCGTCCAAGGTTCGCTGTTGAAGGTCGGCCTGGTGATGGGCGCGGTTTGGCTGGCTTACCCGCAGTTGGCGATGTTACCGATTTGGCTGGCAACAATCGGCGTTGGATCGGTCCTGGCCGTGCTGCTATTTAAAAAAGCGGCGATCTTTGTGATCCCGCTTTTAATCGTTATCTGGTTGTTGCGACCTCGGCCGCCTAAGCCGAAGAAGAAGCCCAAAGAAAAACCTTGGTTTAGCCGAGGATCTTCGACTTCAGATCGGTGAGCACGGTTACGGCGTGGCCGATTTCTTGCTTCTGTCGTTCCGGCTCTTGCGGAATTTCACGTTCGATCGTCAGCGGACCTTCGTAACCCACTTCCTTCAGGGCATTGAGGTAGGCGTCGAAGTTGACGTCCCCTTCGCCGACGGGAACTTCCTGGCCCCATTCCTGACCTGGGTTGGCGGCCCACTTGGCATCTTTGCAGTGCACGCTGCCCAAGTGCTTGCCGACCTTCTTGACCGCTTCAATCGGTTCGCCAGTCCCGTACAGAATCATGTTGGCAGGATCGAAGTTGACCTTCAAGTTATCGCGTGCCACATCGCCAATGAACTGCAGCAGACCATCAGCCGTTTCCTGACCGGTTTCCAGGTGAACGCTTTGGCCCATCGAAGCGCAGTGGTCACAAAGTTCTTGAGCCACGGCGACAACCTGAGAGTATTGCGGATCGCTGGTATTGTGCGGGATGAAGCCGATGTGCAGGCCCACGCATTTGCAGCCTAGCAGGTTCGCGAAATCGGCGATCTCTTTCATCTCGGCGGTACGCGCGGCGCGTGTTTCCTCAGGAACCAAACCAACCGTCTTTTGCGTCGTCGGGATGTCGGCGTAACTTTCCCCGTCGAAGCCACCGAAGACACAAGTCAGCGTAATGCCCATGTCGTTGAGCTTGGCCAAGAACGCGTCGGCGTTTTCTTTGGTGCGGGAAGACTGCTGCGGGGCATGCAGTTGGATTGTCTTGATTCCCAGTTCCTGGGCAACGTTTAGATTCACACCGAGACCGGCATCGAGACTGGCAAAGACGCCAATAGCCCACTTTTCCACAGTCATCTCCTTCTATGCAGAGGGTCAATTTGCAAGCGCTGTAGCGGAATGTAAAGCGTCTGCTATCGCCCCGCAACCATGCCGATGGGCCAGGGCACGAAAAAAGGCTCAGTTATTTTAAGACTGAGCCTTTTCCATTTTTTTCTATTCGAACCTTCGTCGCAGACTATGCGAGGTCCTTCTCAGGGGTGGCGTCGTTGTGGACGTCGAACCATTCTTCTTTGAATTCGACGTAGCCACCCTTACCTTGATTCGACCGCTGCATCGCCAGACGAGCCGTCAATGCGATCACCGCGTCGGCCATGGCGACCTCTGGATGACACTTCGGCTTGTTCTCTGGGTCTGGGTTGCGGATACAAGCTGCCCAGTGTTCGATTTCCTCGGTGTAACCGCGGCTCACAGGTCCAGCGTTCGTGGTATTTGCCACGGCTGCTGCCTTGGTGCTGCCGCCACTGGCTTGAGTGTCCATGGTCGGACCGTCGGCACCCTTCTTAACGGTCAGCTTCGTATCGGCCGAGACACCGTTCTTGTACAGCATGACGTCCTTTTCTCGTTCCAGGACCAGGGTACCCTTACTACCCATGACCACCTCGCCGTAACCGCCGAAGCCGTTACCGTTGATCGACGAGTAGGTCACCACAACCTTCTTGTGTGGATCGTCGTTGTACGAAGGAACTCCCTTGTTCTTGGGTGGCCAGTTGGTGACGTTGTCGTAGTAACCGACGTCAAAGTCCTTGTCATAGCCACTGCCAGGGAACTCGAACATGCAGTAGACATGGTCGTCGGCATCACGGTCGTAACCAAACAAGTGACGTCCGCCGGTCGCATGGACAGTCAGCGGATGGGCCTTCTTGCCGTCAGCACGCAAGGCACTGATGAAAATCGACGCGGCATCCAACTGGTGACTTCCCAGTTCGGCCATCAGACCGCCACCGGTGCGGTCCCACAAACGCCAGCGGCACAATTCTTCCATGGCCGAGATCTGGCGATTTTCGCCCTGACGATTTTGGATCGTGAAATCGTTATAGCCGTATTGGGTCGGATCGATGTCACGGTCGTTATTCCATGCTTCGTACTGGGCGAACAAGGCCTTGTATTGAGCACGACGTGCCGGATCGGATTCCTTCTCGGCACGTTCTTTGAACTTGACCATCTGACTCTTGATCTCGTCGACCATTTTGCCGTCGGCCAGCTTCTCGCCGCCTGGCAGCGGTTGTTGCCAACTGTCGCCACCGGGCAGATTACCACGGTGCCACTGGGCACGAATGTGATGGATTTCGCCGAGAACGCCCCATTTCATGAGGTTCACAGCGTTGTCATACAGCACGCTGTAGTGGCGTTGGTGACCGGTGGCGAGGTACAGGTTTTGTTCCTCGGCCATGCGGGCCATCTCTTTACACTGCATGACCGTTTGAGCCATCAGCTTTTCGGTCAGCACATGCTTGCCGGCGGCCATCGCGTCCATGGCGACCTGCTTGTGTAGGAACAACGGCAATGCACAGATGACCGCTTCGATGTTGGGATCGGCCAGCAGTTCTTTGTAGTCGGTGTAAACTTTGACGTGCTTCTTGGCTTCGTCTTCGGTTTTCCAGTCGTAAACCGACATCAAACCTTTACGAGCGTCCAAAGCGGCTGGGCTGGAATGATCGCCGTGGAAAGCACGGTGAACGTTGTACGGGCGAATATCGGAGATCGCGACGACGTCGACGTATTCTGGATTGATCGCACCAATCAGCACGCTACCTTCATCACCCGTACCGATGACGCCAACGCGAACGGGATCGTTAACCTTCAACTGTTGATAGCCAAAGTAGGCTGCACCCAAGCCAACGCCCGAAACGGCGGCAGCGGCGACACTTCCTTGGAGGAATTCGCGACGGCTGATGCCAACGGCTTCGTTGAAGTTTTCCTTGCCGACGGCTTGTTCTTCTGGTTTCAAGTTCATGATTTACTCCCTGATTAGGATGTACCGCGGCCGCAGCACTTGGCGAATGAGTTCCAAAGAATGAAGTCCAACCCAGCAAATTTTCCCGCGCCGATCGCCGCAATCAACAGCAACGAGATAATTTCTACCGATTGATAGTAGGAAACGGCGGTGTCTGCCCCGTAAGCCAAAGGCCACTGAGCGAGGAACACCTGTAGTAAGAATCCGGCGACCGCCAAAGCAGCTAACCGCGTAAACAGGCCCACAATCAACAACAAACCTGAAACGGTCAGGATCCAAGCCACGGCCACATCGATGCGTCCCTGATTCGGATTCACCTGCCAAACTTTGTATTTCGACTCGGTGGCCGATTGGCCAATCCGGTTCAAGTCGTCGATGTAATCCGCTTCGTACAAGGCGATATCTTTTGTCCACTTGTTCAGCTTGCCGTAAAGCTCTTTGTCTTTCTCGACAAGGCGATCTTCGTGGTGGGCGACACCTCGCAGACTTGGGTTATTTCGCTTCGCTTCGAATGATTGCAACTCGTTGAAGTATTCTTCGATATCTTCGTTGTTGTCGTCGAAGTAATAGTTGATGCGAGCGATGTAATTTTGCAGCTGTTTCTGGAATTTCGGCTCTAAATCCGCGCCAAAGGTACGCGTCGCCATATCGCGATAGCCCGCTGCTCGCTCGGCGATGAACTGCTTATTGAGCCGTTGCGTGCCGTAGATATCGAAGACCATGTTGCGGAAGTTGTCCGCTAAGGGGCCTTTCGCGTTTCGCAGGAAACCAGCCGATGAAAAATCGCCCGAATGAAACTTCTTCGAGCCTTCCATGAAAAAGTGCCATCCAGTCGCCAAGCGCAAGGCAACCAGCAAAATGATGGCAATCCAGCCAAGTTGATATTTCGAGGTAGACAGGGAACTAGCTCCTCACAAGATTCTTATCGTCGGGGGTGCAGATCCAAGGTGGGATGGCACTCTTGAGAGCATCTGAAATGGGGTACGACGCTCTAAGAATATGGACGTGCCGGAAGTGTACGGATATCCATCCAATGTTAATTATTGTCAAAAACCCGCAGTTCGCCAAGAACGGGAGACACTTTTAATTCGGAGAGCAGGGTATCGGCTGCCCGATTGCAGTTCCCAGCGGAAGAAATCACAGCTTAGTTTGATCCGCTTCGTTTAGCCATCTCGAATCGAGCAATCATCGATGACACCTAATTTTCTGCACGCCTCGCGGGCGTAACCGCAACTAAGACGCCTCTATCACCGTTTTGCTTCGCCATTGGCCGGTGAAAAAGCGAATCCAGTGTGTGATCGACAGCAAGATCACCCAACCCGTCATCGCGACCCACAAACCTTGGACATGAATTTGGTCGAACCAGATGCACGCGATAGCAAGCAGAAGCAGTACCGAGGAAAAAATCGCCCCGACGGCCAGGATAAATCGGACGTCGCCGGCCCCTTTTAACGCACTCACCGCCACCAGGTTCATCGCATCGAACACGCAGAAAAAGGCAACAAATCGCAACAGAACGATCGTAAGCACGCGGATTTCTTCGAACTTGGTCGGCTCCATACCCATCGCATGGGCCGTGAGGAAGAAGTCCGGTGCCAGGAAGTAAGTCATCCCCATGCCCCCCGCATACCCCAGCGCGACCATCAATCCCGACCAGGTTGCCACGGCGGCGCGTTCCGGCTGGCCATGTCCGATCTCGCGACCGACCAACGTGCTAATTCCAATTCCCAAACCGATCAAAGGTACAAACGTGAGGGCATTCACATCGATCGCCAAGGTCGAGGCGGTCATCGCAGTCAGCCCCATCCGTCCCATTAGAAAGGTAAACCCTGTGAAGGTCCCTACTTCCAGCAGCACCTGAAAGCCGCTGGCCGAGCCGTATTTGAAGATTCGACCGAGCAAGCCAGGCTCGTCATTCGCCGAATCGAGAAAGCCATATTCGCCACTCACCGCGGGACGCCACAGCAAGATGGCATAAGCGACGACCTTAAACCACTGACTAAGCATCGTGGCGATCGCGGCCCCGGTAATCCCTTCAAGCCACTCGCCGCATAGCCCGAAAATCAATAGGCCGTCCAGCACCACGTTCAGCACGCACGAGCCGATCTCGACGAACATCGAAGTGGTTGTCTTCCCACGCCCTGTAAAAAATGTCGACATCGCCGCAGCCACCACGGAAGCACCAGCCCCCATCGTCAATATTTGAAAGTAGCGGACTTCCAACCGCTGAACTTCCACCGAGTGCCCCACCATTTGAAAGGCCCAAGTGGCCAAGGGAATGGTCAGGAAATAGGCGGGAATCAAGACCGAGCCTATGATCACCCCTTTGCGGATTACGGCCCCAATTTGCTGGGGTCGGTTGGCGCCGTCGTACTGGGCAACGAATGTGTTCAAGTACGAAGCCAACCCAATGGGGAAGCAGAGCAGAGTGAAGTGCAACATGCCGGCGGGGAGAGCAGCGGCCATCGCCTCGGGCGAGTACCAGAACAGAAACATCCGGTCGACAAAGTTCGTCATTGACCATGAAGCGGTCGAGGCAATCAGCGGCAATGCGATCAGCAACAGTTCTCGAATTCCGCACGGACGGCTCCACCAACTTTCCCCCTCCGGTAACGCCGGGGACGAATAAACCGTTTCGGATGAATCCAACATGCCTGCGACCGCCAGAGAGTTGCGTCAAGAAATTGCGAATCCCAATTATTCGCATGGCCAACTATCTGACAATCGCAAACCGTTGAGGTTCAGGGCTCCATCCACGAAATTAACTCAATAGTTTATATTTCGAAGGAGAGACATTCTCGGCCGACCGTTGTGTCCGCGTCACGTTTCCTCCCTGAGTTGCATCATCATGAAGATCGCCCTTTGCTACCAAACCCAGCCTGAATTTATCGACGCCATTCGCGAGGTGGCCCCAGACGCCGAGATCGACGACGCCGGGCAGGAGCGGATCGGCGAGGCAATTCTTGATGCCGACATCTTCTGCGGGCACGCCAAAGTCCCAATGCCGTGGCCAGAGGTGGTCAAGAAAGGGAAGCTGAAATGGATTCAATCGTCGGCAGCTGGCATGGACCACTGCTTGGTGCCCGAGGTGATTGCCTCGGACATCATCGTTTCGAGTGCCTCGGGCCTGTTTGCCAATCAGGTCGCAGAGCAAACATTTTCCCTCTTATTAGGCCTGATTCGCTCTTTACCGGTTTTCTTTCGCGCACAAACAGTTAAAGATTATACAAGAAGACCTACCCACGATCTTCACGGAAAAACGGTCGGCATTGTCGGCCTGGGGGGGAACGGTCGACGGATTGCTGAGATCCTATCCGCGTTTCGCACGCGGATTATCGCGACCGATTTGTTCCCCTACGACAAGCCCGCCTACGTCGAAGAGCTGTGGCCAGCCCATCAGTTGGACGACCTGTTGGCTCAATCGGATGTGGTAATCCTGACCTTGCCTCTTAATGCAAGCACCTACCACATCATCGATGACGAGCGGTTTGCCGCAATGAAGCAGGATGCCTGGTTCATCAATGTGGCCCGCGGACAGGTGGTTAAAGAGACGGCACTCGTGGAGGCGCTTCAATCGAAAAAGCTGCTGGGGGCCGGAATCGATGTCGCCGAAATCGAACCCCTTCCGCACGATAGTCCACTATGGAATATGGAGAATGTGATCATTACGCCTCACGTTGGCGCTCAAGGAGCGACTCGGAACGCCGACGCGACGCAACTTTTTTGCACCAATCTGCGTCGTTATCTCCAGGGAGAACCCCCGATTAACCTGGTCGATAAGCAGCTTGGCTTCCCAGTTCGCATGCCTTCGGCCACCTAACCCAGTGTGCCGTTCGGTTCCCTAAAGCGGACATAGACAAGTGAATCTTTACATTCACGCAATTTTCATTTATTACCAGGAAAGAATCTTTACCCATCGATTCTTTCCCTCCTATCATGCAAAAGGACAACGTGCGCTTTGAACCCCGAAGACGCCGACAGGAAGTCGCCACTCATGCTAACGACGACCCAACAAAATCTGCAGCCAACCCTTTCGCTGGACGGTGAGGCCTCTGCGCGGAAGTGCCCCGCAGAATTGATGGAGCGATACGAATCGCTGATCCATGCTCGTCGGTCAAGTTGGACGGAGCACTACGCACTTCGTCGTTTGCTGGGATCTGGTGGCCAAGGTCTCGTCTTCCTAACCGAGCGTCGCGGAGCGAACGGCTTCACACTTCCGTTGGCGGTGAAGATCTACTCGCCAGAGCGATTCGAGAGTGCTTCCCATTACAACGAGGCGATGGCTCGTGCTGCCCGCGTCGCTTCGCGCGTCGCTCAGATTCAGCAGCACAACTTGCTCGAAATCCACAACTTTCTAGATTCCAGCACAATCCGCGTGATGGTCATGGAGTGGGTCGATGGATATGACCTGCAGCAGTTATCGACGCCCGGGATGGTCGAGCGAATTCGTCCCCGCGTGACAACCGAACGCTGGAACTACATCAACCAAGTGGTTGTCACCAAAGGACCGCAGCAGCCTCGCTTCAAACCGGGCGTAGCGGTGGCGATCGCGCGTGACTGCCTCGCCGCTTTGGCCGCACTTCATCGCGATGGCGTCGTGCATGCCGACGTGAAGCCATCGAACATCATGCTCAAGCGAACCGGCGCGGCGAAGCTGATCGATATCGGTTCGGCTTTCGAGATCGATAACGCCCCCGAGTCGCGAACCTGCACGCCAGCGTATGCCGCTCCGGAAGTGTTGGAAGGAGCTGAGGCGACGCCACGGAGCGACTTGGCCAGCTTAGGTTACGTGCTAATCGAGATGCTTTCAGGCCGCTCTCTATTTGGGCACATCAAGAACTTCCGCGAACTTCTGGAAACCAAACGGTTCCTCGCTCAACGGATGCAAGACATCTTGCCGGACGAAGTTACCTGCAACGAACTGTTGATGAACTTCTGCCGCCGTTTGATCGCCCCCGATCCGTCACGCCGTTTCCCTTCGGCCGAAGACGCCGATCTTCGCAGCGGCGGTGCCGCGTCGTTCCATCGCCAACTGGTGAAGGGAGACTTGGCGGTCGAATACGACAACGAAATTCGACTCTGGATCGAAGAGCTCCAGCAGACGGACGAGCACCAATAGTTCGCCCTACTAAGCGCGAACTATTTTTCAACCACGGATAACACCGACGGGCACTGACTGGTTGCGATGATCCACCGTGGGCGCATCGCGCGGACGTTCGTGTCTCGAGTGATGTCCGTGGTTTTTCTTCTTGCTCGACCACTTCACCGGAAGACGCCGTAATCGGCAGATGACATCCGGCACGACTTAGTGCGACACACGCTGTCAGAAATCAATCCGACGGTTCTCAGCAATGCTTTGCCGAGCCGCTTGGATGACCCGGGCTGATTCGCGCAGTTCGCCCAGGCAGTCGAAATGATTGCTACCGTTCTCTAACAATCGGTGGAAGGCCGCGAACAAACGTTCGCCGACCGGGCGTTCACCTTCCAGGCTTTCCATATGACGACCGGCTCCGTTGAACCAGATCAGCGTGTTGGGAAGATCGATGAACGCGATTCCGTTTTCGCAACAGACCTGCATCGCGGCTGGCGGTCGAAATGAGACCGCTTCCGGCCAATCGCTGCGAAGGTAGGTGCCGGCGCTGATCTGGGCGACCACGCGCTCGCCAGGATCGTCCTTCGTTTGGAAATCGACACTCAGCATCTGATACTCAATGTCGTTCGGCACTTCGGCTCGTGGGTAGCTGACACTAAAGAGCGACTCCGGCTTGCCGTCGACGATATAGCGGCACCAATCGAAGATCTCGGCCAGGTACCGTTGAATCACGAGCGAGCGAGGGCTGCTGCCGCACGATGCGGAAGTAATCCGATGGTGGCAGAAGATCAGCTTCGGCCGGCCTAGTTGCGTGGCGATCAGTTCCTTCAAGCGAATCGTCGCCGGAGCGAAGCGACGCGGGAACTCGATCATGAAGGGTACGTTGGTCGCTTCGATCAGCTGGACGACGTCTTGTTGTGCCTGAGCGTCCATCTCGAGGGCAGTATTTAGATAAATTGCTTTACCCGCTGCACACGCCGATTTCAGTGGCAACAGCCCCGCCCACTGCTGATCGAGCAAGAACACGGCGTCGATGTGCTCTCCGCTGATCGCATGGCGGAACCCTTGCGGAGCCATGGCATTGAACTGCGATGCGGCACTCTTAGCCCTTAAGGCGACTTCATCGCAGATGAATTCCACCTTATACCGATCTTGCAGCGAGTGCAGGGCAGGGCGGTGTCGCGACTCCCAATCGCACCCCAGACCTACAACCCCGATACGTACCACCATAAAAAGCCACATCCTTGATTAATTCGCCGAACGACAGCGGCGAGCTTGTCGTAACTATCGGCTATTGAAGCATTTCTGCTAGCACAACTCCAGCCAGAAATGCGAAATCTTTTCACGCGTCACAACGCACGGTCTTCACTGGACTTGATGTGCTTATCCGAAAAGTCACCAGGAACTTTGCAATTTGAATACTTGTCATACCTTCTTGAATCGTTAAACTTGGCCCCAACCTTAAACCCAGACACGACCCCCGCGGTGAGATTTACCGAGTATTCCAGGAACCAACTTCGCGTCTTTTCCGCGAGCCTTCTCGGAAATTGTAACAGCCGCCGTGCTGGAGTTTAAAACCCCAACCCCACATCCCACCCAATTGCAGGATTACGTGATCTGACCCAAATGCCCAAATGACCCTAGGTACAGATCACCTCTATTTTCGGGCAGAGATTTAGTAAGGAACCTACTGTATGCTCGGCGTTACCCTCGCGATCCTTTTGCAGGCAGCCGTCACTGGCGACACAACCACCGATTACAACACCGCTTTCAAGTCGGCAGACGAAACCGGCAAGCCGATGCTGGTGCTGGTCGGAACCGATTGGTGCCCCGCTTGTGTCACCATGAAACAATCGGTGATCCCCCGTCTGCAACGAGCTGGTCGCTTGAGCGGCGTGGTCTACACCGAAATCGACGCAGATGCCCAACCAGGTATCGCACGGAAGATCATGTCGGGCGGTGGATACCCACAGCTGGCGTTGTATCGTAAATCGAAAGACGGTTGGAAGCGACAAGTACTTGTCGGCGTTCAGTCCGAATCGACCATTAAGACGCTTGTCGAACGAGCTGTCGCGGCTCAACAAGCGGAATCGAAAGATAAGCTGGAAGTGATTCCCGTCTCTCAGTAGCTTGCTTCGGCGAAGAACGCTACTTCGTTGCTGAGAGTTCGGTGAACCAACGGATTGGACACTTCTCTTAAGATAGTCAACCAAAGCATCTCCCCGGTCGTGAGTTCGACCTGGGAGATTTTTTTATGCGCGGTTACAGCTTCAGGAAGCACATGCTGACCGAGAGCAATCGGTCGTCCAGCATCACCGCTTCGCTGTTTTCGTGCTCGAATGTGGCACTGACAAATTCGAGACCGCGAGCGAAAGCCATTTGGTAGCCTTCCCCGACGATGATTGAAGGAACCGTTATTCCTTGGAACGAGAAAGCGGTTTTTGACAATTGCGATTTGATACCACCACAAATCATGTTGGTGACTTCGCCCGCACCGTCGACCACCTGGCTCGAAAGCTTACCGAATTCTTCTTGAAGAAGGCCTTCGACCACCGAGATGGCCATCATCTCCGACATGTTCACGGTGATGAATCCGGAAACCCGACCATGCACACCAATAATCCCGGTGACAAGGCCTTTCTCGCGTAGGGGAACCGTGGCCACACCGACACAACGTGCTGATGTACCGCACATCACCAAAGCTTTTTCAACCGAATGGACCACCGCTTCTGCCAAAACGGAGTTGGCTCCGGCTAGTCCTGCGAAGTTCTCTGAAACAGCGGTTGTCATTCTAAGCACTCATTCGCGGCCTACGAAAAGGGGAAAGGCGTTTTTAGCCACGAAAGTATGGGTCAGCTTTGCTCAGGTTAAACCTTGACTTAGGGGTAACCGCAGCCGAGAAGATCGCCGGCCGGTGGCACAATCGTTACACTCGCTACGACTGTCTGCGTTTGCCGTTATGCTTCGGACGGAGGCTGGATCTGGTAGCGACGAATCTTACGATCAAGCGTCGAGCGTTCGATCCCTAGAATGCCAGCGGTACGGCTCTTGTTCCAGCCGGTAGCGCGGAGCGTGGCACCGATATGGCGTTTCTCAAGATCCGCGAGCGAAAGAGGCTCGTAACCCGATTTCGTCGCGTTCAGTTCCGCCGTATCGCCAGCGGCGGTCAAGTTTGAAAGAGCCAGATCATCCGAGTTGATCCGCTCGGTCTGGGCCAATACCACGGCTCGTTCGATGACGTTCTTTAATTCTCGGACGTTGCCTGGCCAGCGATACTTCATCAAGTCGTCGATCGCTGATTGCGTGAAGCCTAAGATCTTTCGGCCGGTTTCGGCGTTGTACTTCTGAACAAAGTACGAGGCCAAGTCGAGGATGTCTTCCGTCCGTTTGCGCAGGGGAGGAACATTAACCTCGACCACGCGAAGTCGAAAGAACAAGTCACGACGGAACCGACCTCGTTCTACTTCTTTCTCCAAGTCACGGTTGGTCGCGGCGATCACGCGTACATCGACCTGGACGGCTTCATTACCACCAACGCGTTCAAATGGATGGCCTTCCAACACGCGGAGAAACTTTGCCTGGATCGCTTCGCTCATTTCGCCGATTTCATCCAGCATCAGCGTGCCACGATGAGCGGCCTCGAACTTACCAACTTTCCGATCAGTCGCTCCGGTGAACGCGCCTTTTTCGTGACCGAACAGTTCGCTTTCCAGTAGGGATTCGCTGAGCGCGGCACAGTTCAAACAAACGAACGGACCTTTCTTACGCGTGCTGGCGAAGTGTACGGAACGAGCGACCAACTCCTTACCAACACCACTTTCCCCGGTAATCAGAATCGTCGCACGGCTAGGAGCAACCCGCGCGACCTGTTTTTGCACATCGAGAATCAGCGGGCTGCTGCCCACGATGTTGCTTTCCGCGCCGAGCCGTTGTCGCAGTTCGTCGATTTCGACCATCGACTGCGAAATGGTCTCGGTCAGCTCTTGCTGGCGTTCCAAATTCTTGAGAGCCAACGCCACGTTCTCGGCCACAGCCAAAGTGAACTCTAGATCTTCAGGATCCGGGATTCGGCCAGTGTCGGTCGAGTACAAGTGAATCAGCCCAATCACTTTGCCGTTCTGACGAATCGGAGCCGCCAAGACACTGGTCGCATGAATATCTCCCTTACTATCGCGGCTGCCAAAACGGCTATCGTCGGCGAAGTTTCGCGCCAGAACTGCTTCACCTTCTTTCAACACGGTGTTGGCCAGGAATCGCGAAATCCGGTGATATACCGGCAACTTATCAGTACGGGAACTGATGAGTTCGAGATCCTTCTCCGTCGAAGGTCCTTTGAACCCGCGAGGCAGCAGCAAGACCGCGCCGGAGTCGACCTGTGTGCTCTCGAATAATCCTTCCAAGGCCAGGTTCGCCACCGCAATGATGTCGGCTTGTTGAGCCAACTCAAATGCTAACTGACAGAGGCGTGCTGCCGCGCGGCCGACACGGGGTACGACGGAACCTTCTTTAGAATCTTCCTGCTCTGGCTTAAGAAAGCGAGTATGTCCCCGGCGATGCGTGATGTTGGTCGGCTCGGCGATGTCGAGCACATGTTCGCTGTCATAACCTGAGGTCATCGAAGGATCGATCTCAGCGCTTGAATCAAACAAGTGACCAGCGCTCGAGGATCCATCCGGGAAGGCGGCGGACAGATCATTCACGAAGGCCAATTGCGTATTGGCGACGCGGATTATGTTGCCAGGTGTCAGGGCCTGATCCCCTCGAATAGGGGAATCTTCAACGGACGTCCCATTACGGGAATCGAGATCTCGAATCGTCCAGACACCTTGGGAAAGGAAGATTTCAGCGTGATAACGACTGCAGCGATCGTCCTTAATCACAATCTGGTTGGTTGGAGCTCGCCCGATGGTGACGTTCTGCCCCTCAACCAAGCGAAAGACGTCGGTCCATTTGGAGCCTTCGCGAATAATTAAATATGCAATCATCCAGAGTTTTTACTGACCCGTGTCTACGTTGCCTTGCCACCCCTACGAAGCCGTCACGCCCTCGCCAACGTGTATCGTAATAATACACTTATATGCACACGATGCCCTCAAGGGAAATAGTTGATGCTCAATTCTGCGGCATGTCGGCACAATCGTTGTATTCGGCCAGAGAGACATCAGCCTGGGAGGTTTAGGAAAATTAGACAGAAGCACATCTTTCCCATTACCCCAAACTCCAGGTACGATTTGGTGCTGAAAGAATTGGAATTAGGAATCAAACCTAATCCTTGCAAGGAAAACGGGGGCGAACTATTGTAGATTGAATGGAGATCCCGACTTGCGCGGATTTTCCTTCCTCGTCGGCCCAGGCAGCCCGCTTTTCGGTAACCTAGGCTGTAGTTCACCTCCTCAATACTGTTTGAGCTTTTAAGTGCTCTTTGAGGACCAAGACAGTCCACCATTCGGGCGGAAACTGTTGTCGTCCATCGCGATAAATCCGGAGATCTTTCGTATGAAAGCCGTTGTGCTCCCGCGCGTTAGCTATGCTCTGCTTCTGGCTTTGGGCTTGGCCCTGGTCAGTTCGCCTGTTTTCGCTGGCCAAACCGCCTTCCGACAACAATCAGTCGGTGGTGTGTCGATTGATGCTCAAGGTCAGTTGACGTCGGCGACTCCGGAGGTGAAGAAAATGCTCCGTCAGGAGATGCTCGCCGCTCTGGACAAAGTACCCGGCAACTTGGCTACGCCAGTCAAGATGCGTAAGGTCTCGCTTCGCGGCTTGAACGCGATCATGAAGTCCTCGATGGAAACCGATGGCGAACTGCCAGACGCCGTGAAGTACATGGCCGGTCTACAACGTATTGAGTACGTGTTCGTCGACGAAGCTAACGACGACGTCATCTTAGCCGGTCCTGCCGAAGGTTGGACGGTTGACGAAAATGGCAACGTGGTCGGTCTCACCACAGGTCGTCCTGTGCTGATGCTGGAAGACTTCATCGTCGCCATGCGAAGCGTTCAGGAAGCCCGTCGTGCTGGCATCACCTGCTCGATCGACCCGACCGCTCAAGGTCGTCAGAATCTCGATAACTACCTCGCGAGCCTGTCGCGAATGGACGCCAGCGTCAAAGACGGAGTTGAACGTGCCCTGGGGCCACAAGTGATCACCGTCACTGGTGTTCCGACCAGCAGCCACTTCGCTCGCGTTTTGGTTGCCGCTGACTTCCGCATGAAACGAATCGCCATGAACCTCGATCCAAGCCCGGTTCGTGGTCTGCCTAGCTACCTGCAGATGCTTCCCTCCGCCCGTGCCGTGAAGAATGCGATGCCTCGCTGGTGGTTAGCTTGCAATTACGAGCCAATGGCCCAAAGCGAAGACGGACTGGCCTGGCAACTGCGAGGTCCTGGCGTCAAAGCGATGACCGAAGACGAATACATCACCGAAGATGGTAGTGTCAAGCAAAGCGGTAAGACCAGCCCGCTGCCACAGAAGTGGGCCGACCTGATGACTGCCAATTACGAAGAGCTTTCCGCAGAAGACAAGATCTTCGGCGACCTGCGAAACGTGATGGACATGTGTGTGATCGCCGCACTGATGGAGAAGGAACAACTGCTCGCCAAGGCCAATCTTGATCTAGACATGATCAAGAGCGACGCGAGCCCAGTCGCTCTGGAAGAGTTCCCTACGCCCAGCACCGTGCCGACTTTCTTCAGTGCGATGAAGAAGGGAAGCCAATGGGTGATCACCGCATCGGGCGGCGTCGACATCAACTCGTGGGAAGTTGCCAGCCACACCGAAAAGGTTGCCGGCATGGACAAGCTGCGAACCGAGCAGTTGGCTTCCAACAACAAGCTGTGGTGGTGGAACTAACGCGTTGCGTTAAACCTCCAGCCGAGAATCAATTGAAACGGCCTTCCACGCAGGAAGGCCGTTTTTTATTGCGCCCTGAGGTTTACCCACTCGACACTGGGCAAATGACGAGCAGCTGCCGGAAACGCGAGATCCACCGCTCCTGCTTCCGCCCAGGCTTGGTAGTTGTTGCCTTCCGGCGTATCAATCGATTTGCACAACACAAAGCGATCGGCTTGCCAATAGGCGGCCAAGATCGCGGCAATCGAATCGCTGGTCAGGTTCCAATCTTCCGGGAACTCGCCATACGCAATCTGCAGATCAGGAACGCTACGGTTCCATTCGCTGATCACGTCCCATACTTCTAACGTCGCAGAGTAGTCGTCAGGCTTGCTCCACCTTTGCAATCGCTGTTCCTGATCGACCGGATCAGCCACAGGGGTCGCCGCCCCCAAGATGTTAGCCACGAAACGAGCCGTCATTTGCATGGCATCGAGTGCGAGAAAGTGTGAGTACCGCGGATCGAGCTGATGCGTTCGATCCAACTGCCGAACGGCATCGGCAAAAACACCACCACCTGGGATGATCACAACCGGCACATCCGCGAATTGGTCTCCCTTGAGTTGCTGGATTCGCTCGCCAAGGTCAGGCAGGTCTAGCAGGCTGCCTCCCAATTTCCACACGACGAGCGCCATCGGGCTAGTCCCAAACTTCTTCAGCAAGCGAGGCCAAGGCGTATGCAGGGGCACACCGAGCCGCGTTTGCCCCGATCAAGTCCGTTAAATACTCGCGATGCGTGACAACACCGGCTGCATCGAGGGCCGCTTCCGCCAGGAAGTCACCATGGCCACTGATCACCGTCATTTCGACATTAATCTTATGCGCTTCCACCACCTGGCGAACCGCTTTGGCAATTTTGCGGACCATGATCGAGTTGAGTTCGCGGGCGATCTCGTTGATCTCGGTCCAGGTTACTTCGTCCCCATCGGCACAGATGATTCGTGCGAGTCTCGTCTTAGCAAACTCGCGAGTCGCCGCTCGTCCGTCGGCAGTGCTGTGATTCTCTGGCTCGTCATCTAACAGACCAAGTGCCAGAAAGACATCGAGCGAGGTGGCAAACCACTCGTTAGCCGTGGGGCACATTTTACCACGGAAGGTAACCTGGTCGGAGATTCCACAGGTCGGCGTCCGTTCGACACCGAGATAGTAAAGTTCGCCGGACAGAAGTCGATCGAGGTCAGAACGGCAGGTGCTTGCGACCTTGCCTTCGACAATCGGAATGATGTCGGTCGTCGTCGAACCAACATCGACAACCAAGCCACTTTTCCCCTGAAACATCCGACCTGCGTAGCTTCCCAAAGCATGCCAATTGGCAGCGGCGGCGGAATGGGGATCAAGGATAGCGTCGTCAAGTGAGACAAGCTTCCCAGTTACGGTGTAGACTCGCAGTGGATAGTCTGCGAAGACGTCGCGAATGGAAGCGAGGACAAAGCGAACGCCTTCCGACTTCGATCCGAAGCAGTCAGCTAATTCGGCGGTCATGGTCACAACCACGCGGTCAAAAACCGGCGCCATTCCCAAAACATGCTCCAAGCTGGCGATCAGGTCGTTCTTTTTCGACCAGATAGGAAAAGGGAACGAATGAGCGAATCCTTCGCCCGTGGCAATTTTTATGTTGGCCCCGCCAACATCGACGCCGAGGACCGCCATAAGCTTCCCGCTTCCTCAATCAGTGAATTTCAAAATCAACACCTCCGCATCCAGGTTGCGGAACAAACGCCTTGCCTGCGGCAACATCCAGCATCGATTGAGCCAAGTTGTTCTTCAGTAGCAGACGCAAGCCAACGTAGGAGCTTGTCAGGCGAGGATTAACTTCAACCGCGACATCCTCCGTCCCGTCGGGACAAGGCCCCAAGATCATATCAAGCCCGACATAGCCGTTAAAAGGGGGAAAGGACCTAATTGCTTGTCCTGTAAGGCGATGCGCTCGCTCGAGAAGTGGTTCGGGAAGGGGTAAGCTTCCTCCATGATACTTAAAACCTTTACTTAGACGTTGATACCCTGCCGGTAATGGCACGATATCGCCCCCTGAACCGAGCACGGCGCAGCTAACCGGTGCACCACAAACCTTTGGCTGTATGAGAATCTTTTCGTTTGGCTCAACTTCGGCTTTGACTTGTTTTCCCATTTTCCAACAAACTACTTCCTCGGAACCAGCTCCGTCGCGTGGTTTGGTGACCACTGGAAGGTTTCGCAAGTGATGCCAACTGGCGATATCGCCAACGAAGTAGGTCTCGATAGTGGGGACGCCAGCGGCCAGCCAATGCTGGTAAGTCTTCCACTTACAAGTCGCGAGCTCGACGAAATCTGAGCCAGGACTCAACAATCGCCCCTCATGGGCTTCGGTCCATTGCGTTCGCTCTAGCAGCAGACCATCGAACTCAGGGGCAATTACCAAGGTCGCCTCGGTCGAACGGACGGCCTCGACGAATGTCTCGTGTTCTTCTTGCGCGCTGCGAACGACAATTTGCTTATTAGCAGCGACCGAGAGAGGCTCGATGCGGTGATCACGCAGAATCGTGACCGAGGTGCCTGGAATCGCGGCAAAGTCCTCGACAACGGCGGCCAGCATCGCGGTTCCTTCTTGAAGGAGAGAACCGCTCGGAGCAGGGGACTCGGCGACCGATAACAGGCCGCCGCCGGTGATCAGTTCGTAGATGAAGACGCTACGGGGATACTCAGCCTCAGAAGACATCGCAATTCTGTCATCCCCGCTGCCAGGATCAAAACCCACCAAATGGCCGGAGGATCCTAGAAGATTCCGAGTTGATCCCGGGCATCATCGGTCATGCGATCTGGGGACCACGGTGGATCCATTACGATCTTCACGTCGACTTCGCTGACACCTTCCATCTGCGAGACGTACTGATTAACGCCACCGATCAACTGAGGTCCAGCCGGACAGGCAGGGCTGGTCATGGTCATATTGATCAGCACTTTCTTGTCTTCCGACCCTTCGACGTCCTCGAAGTTAACTTCATAAATCAAACCGAGATCGACGATGTTGACGAACAACTCGGGGTCGATCACGTTTTTCAGCTGCTCGCGAACAGCATCTTCAGAGAGAGCCATGGTTAGGTTTCCTTCTCAATCAACAAGACGAACGAAGATCGAATCGCCTTCAATTTTCGCTTCGTGAACTTGCGTCGGCTGGGTCGCCGGCATCAGCGTTGGCTTGCCGGTGCGAATATCAAACTTCGCACCATGGCGTGGGCATTCAATCTCGTACCCTTCCAAATCACCTTCGCCCAGCGGACCGTCGTCGTGCGTGCAGACGTCGTCTAAACAGTATACCTGACCGCCGGCATGAATCACGATGACAAACCTGTCATCGACTTCGTAAACATTCTTACCGGGGTCGGGAATCTCGGAGAGGGCAGCAACACGAACAAATTCGGACATGCAGGGTTCGATTCGATAGGGTCGGTGATGGTTGTTGTGGTGGAAATCAGATCGCTAACGCGACGCAGTTCCAGGGTTTATTCGTATTCGCGAACACGGCGAGCAATCGCATGCCCCAGAGCTTCGCGAACCGATTCCAAGGTAATGCGATCGAACACCTGTTGAAAGAAGCCGATCACGATCATGCGCATCGCTTCTTTGCGAGTGAAACCACGTGCCATAGCGTAGAAGATTTGCTCTTCGTCGACGCGTCCGGTGGTGGCACCGTGGGTGCAGCGAACATCATCCGCTTCGATCTCTAAGCCAGGAATCGAGTCGGCTCGGCTATGTTCGGTCAGCAGCAAGTTATCGATTCGCTGATAGCCGTCGGTCTTCTGAGCACCAGGGGCGACCTTGATCATGCCGCGCCAAACGGTCCGGGAGTGGTCTTGCAGAGCAGCCTTGTAAAGGAAGTTACTCGTGCAGTTCGGCGCCCGGTGATACTGCTGCGTGTGGTAAGAAAGGTGTTGCTTTCCTTCGGTGAACAGCACGCCGTTCACCTCGCAATGAGCCCCTGGACCGTCCAAAGCAACGTGCTGGTTAACCTTCGACAGACGGCTACCAAGTGCGCCCAATGTCCAGAACAGGTTTCCGTCGCGACCAACCGAACCTTTCTGCTGACCGAAGTGCCAGACCTTGTGGCCCCAGTTCTGCAGGTTAACGAAGCGAAGGTTGGCTCGATCGCCGACCACGACTTCAATCGCCCCGCAGTGGAAACCAGGCTGGTCATCGTCCAAGCTGGCCGATTCGGTGAGTACAGTCGCTTGGGCACCTTCTTCCAACACAATCAACGTGTGGGCCAGGTCAACACCGTTGTCGCCGATCAGATTCAGTACATGCAGCGGTTGTTCGACGACCACGTTTCGCGGCACGTAAAGGAATGCCCCACCACTGAAGAAGGCGGCATGCAAAGCGCTGAACTTATCGAAGTTCGGATCAAACTCACCTTGGAACAAGTACTTCTTGACTAAGTCACCATGTTCCGCGAGAACGGTTGCAAAGTCGCCGAAGATGACGCCCTTGGCTTCCAGTTCTTCGGACACCGTGCTACGACCGGTGCGTCCATTGAGGGAAATAACTTGCCCACCGATATCGACGCCTTCCGCCAACACGCCCGAAGGTAGGGATGCAGCATCAACCACTTCGTCCAACTTCGGAGGATCGAACTTCTTCAGGTTGAAGCCGCGGATGTCGGTGCGCATCCACTCTTCTTCTTTGCGGGTCGGCCAGCCCATTTCCTCGAACGCTTCGAAGGCGTTCTGGCGAAGATCGACAAGCCATTCTGGCTCGCCTAGTTGTTTGACGTAAGAATTAAAGGCCTCGGCGTTCCACTGATCGACAGTGGGTGCGGCTTGCACGCTCATGATTTCGTTTTGTTCGGTTATGCACGTTCAAAGAAAAATGGCCAAGCCCGCCAGCTGAGTTCGACGCGGCTTGGCCCAGATTCGGAAGGAGAGAGGCAGGGTCGAATTAACCGACCGAGCCTTCCATTTGCAGCTCGATCAGGCGGTTCAGTTCAACCGCGTATTCCATCGGCAATTCCTTCACCAGCGGCTCGATGAAACCGTTCACGATCATCGTGCTGGCTTCCGCCTCGGTCAGGCCGCGGCTCATCAGATAGAAGAGTTGCTCTTCACCGATTCGGGAAACACTCGCTTCGTGCCCAATCGAGACATCCGGTTCCATGATCTCGATGTAAGGATAGGTGTCGGTCTGGCTATCGGGATCAAGGATCAAGGCATCGCAAACCACGCTGCACTTGGTGTTCTTCGCACCTTCCTCAACACGGACGAGACCACGGTAACTTCCGCGACCACCATCTTTCGAGATCGATTTCGAGATAATCTGTCCCGATGTGTTCGGAGCACAGTGAACAAGCTTGGCACCGGTATCTTGGTGCTGGTGCTTGCCGGCGAAGGCAATCGAGAGGATCTCGCCACGAGCCCCTGGTTCCATCAAGTAAACCGCTGGGTACTTCATCGTCAGGTGGCTACCGAGGTTGCCGTCGACCCATTCCATGGTGGAATCGGCGTAGGCCAGCGCTCGCTTGGTCACCAGGTTGTAGATGTTGTTCGCCCAGTTCTGGATGGTGCTATAGCGGCAGCGCGAACCCTTCTTACAAACCACTTCGACCACGGCCGAGTGCAAGCTTTCCGACGAATACATCGGTGCGGTGCAACCTTCGACGTAGTGAATCTTTGCCCCTTCATCGACGATGATTAGCGTACGCTCGAACTGCCCCATGCTCTCTTCGTTAATACGGAAGTAGGTTTGCAGGGGGAATTCGATTTCGACGCCCGGTGGCACGTAAATGAAAGAACCGCCCGACCAAACGGCCGAGTTAAGAGCAGCGAACTTATTATCGTGCGGTGGAATCACCGTACCGAAGTATTCTCGCAGCAATTCTGGGTGTTCCCGCAGAGCTGTGTCGGTATCGGTGAAGATCACACCTTTTTTAGCAAGATCTTCCTGAAGCGACCCGTAGACCACTTCACTCTCGAACTGAGCTTTCACACCGGCCAGGTACTGCCGTTCGGCTTCGGGAATACCGAGCTTCTCGAACGTTTCCTTGATTTCTGCCGGCACATCATCCCACGTCTTGCCTTGCTTCTCGGTCGGCTTGAGGTAGTAGTAGATGTCCTGGAAGTTGAGTTCGATATCGCCGCCCCATTTCGGCATCGGCTTCGACTCGAAGATCTCAAGCGACTTCAGGCGGAACTCACGCATCCAGTCCGGCTCTTCCTTGATGTCCGAGATCTGGTTCACCACCTCGGCATTGAGGCCTTTCTTCGCTTTGAAGACCCCTTTGCTTTCGGTGCGGAAGTCGTACTTATTGATCTCACCGATTGGGCTTTGCACAGCGTTTTCGGTAATATCGGTCGCCATTATCTCTCCAAACGTGTTGAATATCGTCGCTGTCGGTTTAGTAATCGTGTCCTACAAGTGCGAGCCGGTCGCAGTTCGGCCCGCGGACAATTCCCAGGAGGTGCTGGGGACTAAACCGCTTGTTCTTCGTCTTGCATTTCCATTTCCATCGCGGCGGCTTCGGGATACGCTTCCCGAATTCGCTGGTAACCGTTGGCATGCAGTTCGTGGGCAAGTTCCACGCTACCGCTTTCCACGATCCGGCCACCCAACATCACGTGGGCATGGGACGGAGGATTGTGTTCCAAAAGTTTGTCGTGGTGCGTGATGATCAACAGCCCCATCTCTTCACCACCGATCTGAGCAATACTTTGGCTGGCCAAACGAACGGCGTCCGCGTCCAGACCACTGTCCGTTTCGTCCAGGATGGCGAATTTGGGCTGTAGCATTGCGAGTTGCAAGATTTCGGCTCGCTTCATTTCACCGCCGGAGAACCCATCGTTCACATAGCGGCGAGCGAACTCCGTATCCATTTGCAACTGCTTCATCTTCGTGGTGATCTCCTTGCGGAACTCACGCATCGGGATGAGGTCTTCCCCTTCCTTACGGTCAGGATTTCGGACGTTGGTCGTAGCATGTCGCATAAAGTCGGCCAAGCGAACGCCAGGAATTGCGATCGGTCGCTGGAAGGCCATGAACAGGCCAAGTCGGGCACGTTCGTCTGCTTCCATTTCGGTGACATCGACATCGTTCACCAGAATCTTGCCCTCGGTCACTTCGTACTTTGGGTGACCCATGATGGCGAAACCAAGTGTACTTTTGCCCGATCCGTTTGGCCCCATCAACGCGTGCGTTTCGCCGCGGCGGAGTTCCAAATCGACACCGTTCAGGATAGGTTTGCCTTCGACCGAAACGTGTAGGTTTTCAATCTTCAATACGTCAGACATCAGTGACTATCGCTCTCTCGATCTCAACGAATACGGCGTTATCAAACAAACGCCTTGAATGGTTTACTTACCGGTTAGTTTCTGGTGACTGGTAAGTGGATTTTCCGCTCCGGTTGTCTCAACAAAACCAGAGTGGTGTGGCACCGGCAACTCGTCGTCAACGCGAACGCCATCGCGTCGATTGATGCGGTGCCCGCGGATTTTATCTTGGATCCGCATCAGCCCTTCCAACAAGGCTTCCGGGCGTGGGGGACATCCAGGGACGTAAACGTCGACTGGGACAACCAGATCGACTCCCTTCACCACGTGATATCCATACTTGAAGTAAGGACCGCCACCAACGGTGCAGGCCCCCATCGCAATCACATACTTTGGATCAGGCATCATGTTGTACAACCGCCGAACTCGACTGGCCATTTTGTACGTCACGGTGCCTGCGACAATCATCAAATCAGCTTGCCGCGGCGAAGCCCGGAAGGCTCCCGCCCCGAAGCGGTCGATATCAAACCGACTCGCCCCAACGGCCATCATTTCAATCGCACAACAAGCAAGGCCGAAGGTCATTGGCCATATACTGGCTTGTTGTCCCCAATTAATTGCCTGCTCGATCGTCGTCGTGATGACGTTTTCTTCGAAACGGCCTTCAATCCATGGCTTGGACATTTCATGCGGTTGACTCATGTCACACGTCATCCGTATCCGAACCGATCTGCGTCAGTTCGTAGGTGCAACAAGTCTCGCCGTCGAGCCGGCAGTGGCTCAACTTCATGTTCTGCCCCAAGAGTTCGGCGAACATCGCTTTCTCGAGGGCGCAAACCGCTCGATCTTGCTCGGCGATATCGGGATAAGGGCAAGCCAGAACGTTAAGAACTGGCTTGCCCTCATTGCCCTCTTCATATTCCAACGGGATTTGCCGACCCACGAAAAGAGCCATAAGCTCATGAATTCGCTGCTCGGCATCTGCCCCACGAACCTCGCTGGAATACATACTGACTAACCGCTTGGCGATACGCGTTATCAACCCGCGTTTTACATCCGGATCGTCAATGGAACGAATTTCGTCCCATAAGGCCATTGCCAGGTCGGCATAATTCGCACCGGCTTTCCGTTCGCCTTTGGTCGTTAGACGGTACTTATGGGTCGGACGCCCACGCCCCGCCTTAGCGGAAACGCGTTCAACGTAACCTTGACCCATCAAACGACTTAATCGCTGACGAACCGCCGTCGCAGTGACCTCCATGGCCTCGGCCATGTCGGCCGTGCTCAGGGACGGGGTCTTCCGCAGCAGGTCTAGTACGACCAAGTCCGTAGGAATGACCTCGTTCGCCCAGCGTGATTCGTTTTGCGTTGAATTTGCGCTCATTCGTTCATTTTTTCCGGCCGCCGACTGGCGAACTGCTAGCCAGACCGGTAAGTTGTGTCGGTACCCAAATATTAGTGATTATCGCATTTTTGACAAGTATATATTCGTTAAATCGCGCTCCCCTCTGCCGGTCGAACGTAAACTGTTGACTTAACACGATTTACACCTTAAAACGATCGCTGTCAGTACGACACCCCATCCCCCTAAATCGATTTTTTTAACAGACTTCCGGCGGCTGGCCCCACGCCCAACCGGAAGCTTTGGTTGTTTGGGATATTTGCATGATCGCAAATCGATTGTTGAAGCCGTGGCGCATCTTCGCCGGTTCGCTACTCGTCATGGGACTGATCTGTGTCGTCGTCGCTGCCCAAGACGGCGCGGAGCCTGATCAACCGCAAGCTGACGAGCCCCCCATGGCGGCGGAGCAGCCAGCCGACGAGAAGCCAGCAGGGGAACAAGCGGCAAGTTCGCCGGAAGAAGCGTCAACACCCGCTGCTGACAACTCGTTCCCACCACCGGTCGATATCACCGATGTGGAAACCCCCGATTGGATGAAGCGTGTCGACAATGGTTTCGGCCAGGTGGTGAGCATCCTCAAGGCGACCCTTTTCTACACGGTATTCCCGGACGAGCAACAATACGCTCAAGAGAACTACGTACTTTATTACTGGCGCAGCGAGGGAACCGACGATCCCTTCAAAATTGCCGAGAACAGCAAAGCTCGTAAACCGGCTGATATGCCGGACGAAGCAACGCTGAACGAAGTATCGGCCTGGGTCGAAACAGGCAAAGCAGCCGGATCGGGCGATCCTGACAAACCGTATCGCCAAGGGAAGCTGACGTACGTCGATCGCGAAGGAGTCAAGAAGACCCGCAGTGTCGAGTATGTGAAGTACGTCATTAATGACTCGACCAAGTACGTGCTCGACAAAGATGGCGACCAAGCGATTTACAAGCCACTGCGCAAGGTTCGCTCAGCGCTGAGCACCGACAAAGATGAATGGAAAACGCCGGAGCAAATTCGCGAAATGGCCTTGGCAGGCGAAATGGCCATCGATTTCAAAGCCAACGGCCAAGAGACACCTTATATCTTCACCGAATACATCGGCGGTGTTCCGCTGGTTGTGATTTGGCTTTCGGGTGGAGCAATCCTGTTCACACTCTACTTTGGCCTGGTCAACTTCTGGGGTGTTCCTCACGCGATCAATGTCGTTCGTGGAACCTATGACAATCCCAACGAGCCCGGGGAAGTGACTCACTTCCAAGCGCTTGCTTCCGCCCTGTCCGCGACCGTTGGTTTAGGCAACATCGCTGGGGTGACAATCGCCATGACCGATGGTGGCCCAGGGGCATTCTTCTGGATGATTCTCTGCGGTTTCTTCGGTATGACCAGTAAATTCGTCGAATGTACGCTGGGTCAGATGTACCGCGAAGTGAAGCCGGACGGCACGATCCTTGGTGGTCCGATGCAGTACCTGGTGAACTCTTTCGAGCAATTCGGTCTGCGTCCGGTGGGTGTGTTTTTCTCCATCGTATTCGCGATCATGTGCGTGATGGCGAGCTTTGGTGGCGGCAATATGTTCCAAGGCAATCAAGCTGCTTCCCAGGTTCTTTCGATGGTGCCAAACACCGACAAGGATCAACTGAAAACCGTTCAAGCAGAGCTTAAGACCGCGGCCGCCGAGGAAGATTTCGATCGCCTGCCAGCCCTGCAAACACGCCGCAAGGAATTACTAGGCAAGATCAACTCATTCGAGAACCAGTTCAAGATTGGATTCGGCATCATCATGGCCGCGCTGGTTGGCCTGGTGATCATCGGCGGGATCAAGCGAATTGGGGCCACGGCCGGCAAGATTGTTCCCGCGATGTGCTTGATGTACATCCTGGCCTGTCTGTGGATTATCTGCACGCATTACAACGAGATACCTGGATTGGTTTCCACCATCTTCACCCAGGCTTTCAACCCGGATGCTGTTCGGGGAGGCTTGATCGGTGTGATCGTGATTGGCGTTCGCCGAGCTGCATTTAGCAATGAAGCGGGTGTCGGTAGTGCGGCGATTGCTCACAGTGCTGCGAAGACGGATGAACCTGTCCGCGAAGGCTTCGTCGCCCTTTTGGAACCGTTTATCGATACGATCGTGGTTTGCTCGATGACCGCGTTGGTGATCTTGATCACCGGTGCTTGGGACAGCAAGGAATTGGTTCACGAGAACGGCATGGCAGGCGTCGAACTGACTTCGGCCGCGTTCAGTGCTGAAATCAGTTGGTTCCCGTACATCCTGACCCTAGCGGTCGTGCTGTTCGCCTTCTCGACGATTATTTCGTGGAGCTACTACGGCGAACGCTGCTGGGAACGGCTGTTCGGGGCTCGAGCCGTTTTTCTCTACAAGATCATCTTCGTGATCGCCGTATTCCTCGGACCAATCTTCTCGCTCAACAATGTGCTTGATTTTTCCGACTTCATGATCCTTTCGATGGCATTCCCTAACATCTTAGGCTGCCTACTGTTAGCACCCACGGTTAAGCGGGCGGTAACCGAGTATTGGCGAAAATTGAAAGCAGGCGAGTTCAATATTTCTCACTAACCCGCGAATGACTTCCTGAGTGGGAGATGTCTCGATTTCTCCCACGTTTCCCCCGGAAAAAGGAAGTCATCCGATGTGTTCTCGCCGACACGACCAAAATCAAAACGAACAAGCAGCGTGTCACTCCCCAAGACGGCGCTCCCACAATTTGATGGGAGCGTGGGGCTTTGGGATCTCGCTGTTTGGCCTATTGTTTACGTTCGGGCTACTCTGCCCGCTCGGCTTTCTAATCAGCTTCTTCGGTATGTTCTCGCCTAAACGCGGCCTGGCAATGGCGGGGCTGATCTTGGGTGGGCTTGGTTCGCTGTTTGTCGCCGCCGGAATCGGTACCCTGGCCATCGCGGCTAATACCTTCCATCACTATCGCGTTGAAGTCCCTAAAATCGCGAAAACTCACGACGTGCTTAACACGGCGTGTGTCGAGATCGAGACGTATCGCCAAGAAAACGGCAATTTGCCGGAAGGAATCGAAGGCAACAAGCTGGTCCTCAAATTCGAGGACGCGTTCGGCAATTCCGTTCGGTACGAACCTGAAGACAACGGTAACTACGGCATTCGCAGCGCTGGCCTCGATGGAAAGTTCGACACGGACGACGACCTACGCGTGCTGAACTCGCAAGAAGGACTAGTCCATCAGATCGCCACGCCAAACAGGGCAAGTTACCATAGCCCTCGTCACGACAGCTATCGAGGGCACAGCCATCAGCAGCATAGCCACCAGCTGACCTGTCGCTGGTAGACATGCTACAAATCGGTCGCCTCCTCCTCCCGAGATAACGAGGGGGCAATACATCTACGAGGCAACCGGTTCGGAAGGTACGTCGCAAGGGAAATGCTTGTCGACCACTTCAAAGAATTCTTCCTTGGTGGCAACGTTCGCCACATGCTTTCGGAAGTGCCGCGCGCCCGGCTTTGCTTGAGCATAACAGCAGGCAAACTTCCGCATTAGCAGCGTTCCCTTCGCTTCTCCGAACCGCTCAACCACTAGCTTGTAGTGCTCCAGCATGCAGTCTCGCTGCTCGTTAAGCGTTGGTTCTGGCGGAATTGGTCGACCTTGGATCGCGGCGGCCGCTTGAGCGAACAGCCAAGGACGTCCCAGGCAGGCCCGCGCAATCATCACACCGTCGACGTTGTAATCGCGAAACGCCCGAAAGACTTTCTCCGCCGAATCGAGATCCCCGTTGCCGATCAAGGGAATCTTCTTCAGATACGACTTGATCTCGGAGATCCGATCCCAGTCGGCCTGGCCTTTGAAATACTGCTCGGCCACACGACCATGCACCGTCAATGCCGCAGCACCACTCTCTTCGACGACGCGAGCGATCTCGTTGGCATTAATCGTATTTTCCGAACATCCCAAACGAATCTTGGCGGTCACCGGCGTTGGTGCACACGCTTCGACCAGTCGCGAAATGATCTGGCCCATTCTCTCAGGCTCGCGTAGGAGATACGAGCCACTATGGGCTTTCTCGGTGACCTGCTTTACAGGGCAGCCGAAGTTGATGTCGACCACGCTAACCTGGAACTCTTCAACCAGTCGGCGGCCCACTTTGGCCATCACATCCGGCTGATTGTCCCAAATCTGTACAGCAAGCGGACGTGCTTCGTCTTCGACACCCCACAAGCGATCAGGGAACTCAGCTTCATGTTCATCCAACCAATGAAAACCACGAGCATTCACCATTTCGGTCGCCAGTAGGCCCGCTCCGCCGTAGCCGCGCACGATCTGCCGAAAGGCATAATTCGTGAAACCGGCCATCGGAGCTTGCAGAATCGGAGGATCGACGACCATTTCCCCGATTTTCAGCGGTGGAAGCTTCAAATCGGTCGTGGTCGGTTCCCCAGTCAGATGTTCAAGTTTTTGCGGAGTTTCCATGGCTTCCATGGTTCCTACTTCGACCGAAATGGTCAAGTGGCATCCGCCGAGAAGTTACCAGTGGATCGCGATTTAGACGTCCCGGCAACTGTGAACAGGACGTGGAAACCGCTCGGATGGACACACGAAAGGGAAGTTGCTCGCCCGAACTGGCTGCGACTGCTCTACGGGATACGACTCGGCTGCGGTACCGATTGCGTGCTGGCCGAAGCCGCTGGGGGTGTGGTCCAGCCACCGTAGGGGACCGTTGAAGTCGCTGGGGGTGATAACGGCTGGGCGACTTCTGTCAAATCGTTGACGCGCATTCCGTTGGTATACGGGTTACTCGTGGTACCGCTCGACGTGCCAGGCCCCATCGCATCGGTGCTTGCCGAAGATGTCGCCGAGCTGGTTGCTGCTTGAGCACTGCTGGACTGGGTGGCAACTTCTTCTGTGTACGAGGCCTGCGATACTCCACTGGAGGACGTTGTTCCGCTAACCTTTTGCCACTGGCCCTGACCATAACTCGATGGCGGCTGCATGTTGGCAGGTGCGGACGTCGAAGGGGGCGAGAATTGTGCTGGAGGAGACTGTTGATAACCGCCGTTGAGCGTTGGTGCTTGCGACGCAGCCGGAGCACCGGCAGGGGCCTGATAGTACGGATTCGGAGCAGTTACCGCGGACTGGCCGTACGACTGCGTGCCCGGCGGGGGAACGCGCTGCATACCGTAGGCGTTGAATGGATTGAGCTGCTGGGCTTGCTGGTTCTTGCATCCGGTCACAACCAGGACGAGGATCAACAAACTTGCGGTAACGAGCGTCTTCATGGGAAATCCTTTTCCGGACTCGGCAACGGCCTCCTCAACTTCTCTGGGACAACCGTTTTCCTCCCGAAATCTAAGCAAAACCACCGTCCGACGAAAACTGACGGCGGGGGAGGGTACCAAAGACTGCTAGCCAACAGCAAGACGAATCAGAAGAACCTGACAAAAATCTCTCAAGTTCACACCGCGATCAAACCGGGATTAGGTTGTCTGCAAATTGAGCCAGACACGATCGAACCGCCCTGCTAGCAGGTCGTCTTTGCGGATCATGAAGAACAGCCGTCCTTCGTCATTCCAAAAGACAGTTTCATCACTGGCGACACCATCGATTTGAAGCAACAGCCTCCATGGGTAGAGATCGTTCTCCAAAGCGTGAATTCGCTCGTGATGCGAGTCTTCGAATTGGAGCTCGCCACGGCGAATCTGAGCTAACAGTTCGTCCACCTCCTCCTCGCTAATATCCAGACTCGCATCCTCCTCCGTCTCGAATGGATTTCCCAGATTTTCCAGCGGCGATTGCACCAGGTCGGCGTGACCAAGGAAACGGCTGGGGTGCTTCCCCTGGTAGGTCAGTTGGGCCGCGAGTCGCTGATAGGCAAAGTAACGCGGAGACTCGTACTCTTCGAACCCGATATACTCGTCGGGCAAGGTCAGCTCAACGCTTGGCACGAGATCCCAGTTATCGCCCGTATCGAATTCCGGATCGATCTCTTCTGGTTTTTCCGCAGGACTCAGCGTATTTCGGGAACAGTTCACGTAAATCACGCGGAAGCGATCGGCCTCGTGCGGATCGGTTCCCCAAGGTTGCCCCAACAGATCGTAAAAGAAATAGAGCCATCCAGAGGTCGGCATGGCTTCATCAATTTGTGGGATCGCCGATAAATCGAGTTGGGCGATGAAATTGAGTGGAATGGGTTCCAGGCTCTTCAGGGGAGCACCACAGCAATCGGTTTCGTCCGGTCGAGGCTGCCAATAAGGCCAGACGAACTGAGGCGGCACATCTGGGATACCGCCTAAACGAGAAGCCCCTAATGGGTAGGAGCTGGGGTTCTTGGAACCGACCATCAAACGGACCGAGGGACGTACGATCCGTAGGATTCGCTGAGCGTCCAATTCGGGCTCAGCTTCGAGAAGAGTTGCCAGATTTTCGTATAGCGTTGTTAGGTGCTCGTACATGCCAACCAATGTACGTGGCTGGCATGGCGGAGGACAGCATCGCTTGAAAAATTAAAGAGAATTCTCGATGACCAGCGGGCTGGCACCTTCGATCTCGCTTCCCTTGGCGTCCACCACTTTCATAACTGGTTGGACCTCGATCGGCTCGGCCGGAATTCTTTCGCTGGCGACTTCCTGATCAACGTAAGGATTGACCACCAATTTCGGTTCTGGCGTCGAACGTTCGTAGTTCACCGACGTGCCTGGTTGGTAAGAAGTAACCGGGAATGGGCTCATGCCGTAAGGGCGATAAACGTTGTGCGAGTAATAAACCGGCGGATAGAGCGAGTAATACGGTGGCGTAGGAATGAAGCCAAGTGTTTGGGTCCACGGTCCGTAGATCCAAGGATTACCGCAACTTCCGCCAAAGTAACCACCGTTACCGAAGCCGATCGATGAGGTACGATGGACAATGATTTGACCATCCGTTTGGGCTTCGCTTTCGGAAACCAAACAAGCAGCGAATGCTGCGACCAGCAAAACCAGGGTACCCTTACGCATCTGACGAAACCTTGCATGAACCTGCGAACAAATACCTTCCCTGGTAAATCAATCCGTACTATTTCACCCTAATTACGCTCCTTAACGAACGCAAACGCATTTGCGGCTTTTACGCGCGTGACCGATTCAGCCACTGATCTGACCACTTTTATCCGTAACGAAGCCCTATCGGTTGGCTTCTCCGCGGTTGGCGTCTGTCCAGCGGTCAGCCCCACCGGCGTTACCCGTTTGCACGATTGGCTCGACGCCGGTTTCGCGGGCGAAATGCAGTACCTGGAAGATCGCCGGGACGCTTATTCTCATCCGAAGTACGTCCTGGATGGCGTACAAAGCATCGTGATGCTGGCCCTCAACTACAAAAGCCAGCCAATCCCACCGCTAGATTCTGGAAAGGGAAGGGTGTCGCGTTACGCGTTCGGTGAACTCGATTACCACGACTGGATTCACGCCCGGCTGAAGCAATTGAAGCGATCCATCGGAGACTTCGCTCCAGAGGCCAAAGTACGTGGCGTGGTCGACACGGCGCCCCTCTTGGAAAGGGAGTTCGCCCAGCAGGCGGGACTTGGTTGGTTTGGCAAGAACACGATGCTGTTGAATAAGCAGTTGGGAAGCTTGTTCTTTCTAGCGGCGATCTTGATCGACCAGCCACTAAGCTACGACGAACCCCACAAGGCCAGCCACTGTGGCACCTGTACGGCGTGTCTCGATGCTTGTCCTACCGACGCCTTTGTAAAACCGCACGTGCTGGATGCGACACGCTGTATTTCGTACCTAACGATCGAACTGCGTGACGAAATTCCGGCGGAACTGCGTCATGGAATGGAAGACTGGGTTTTCGGCTGCGACGTTTGCCAGGACGTCTGCCCATGGAACAACAAAGCTCCGGTCACCACGCACGAAACTTTCTTCCCAGCCAGTGACCGTGCGCCGCTCGAACTCCGTTCTCTCTTTGAGATCACCGAAGACGAGTTCCGTGCTCGCTTCCGAAAAACGCCGCTCTGGCGAACTCGGCGCCGCGGCATCTTGCGAAACGCTGCGATTGTGCTCGGGAACCGGCCGCATGAAGACAACGTTTCGGCACTAATCCAAGGACTCAACGATCAAGAGTGGCTTGTTCGCGGTGCAGCGGCCTGGGCGCTTGGACAACATCAAGCAGCGTGGGTCGTGGAAGCTTTGCAGGAACGAAGCGACATCGAGACCGAACCGCAAGTTCGTCGTGAAATCGAGCAAGCTTTGGCAAACGGGCGATCCCTGCCAAGCGATTGACGCAGGCTTGGCCGAAGACACTACCCAGCAGCGCAGTTCACTTGACCATTGTGAAGTTCGGCAGAGATATACTTACCGGGCTGATCGACCATGTAGAATTCCTCGCGGATGGTATGCCAGTCGGCGAGCTCTTTGATTCGCACAAACTTCTGGCGGAGTTCTTCCATCTGCGGATGGAGGAACGAATACTTCACGCCGAACTTGCGGAACTGAGTCATCGCACGGCCTTCCCCGTAGAGCTCGACCACCAATCGCAGGTGCTCCTCAATCGTCTCACGCTGCTCGAGGGTCGTGGGAGGCAAGGGGAGGGGCTCGCCGGCAGCCAAAGCACGTCCTTGCTGGAAGATCCAGGGATTACCGATCGCACCTCGGGCCACGGTCACGCCGTCGACGCCCGTCTCGCGCATCATGTCGAAGCAATCTTGGGCCGAAAACAAGTCGCCGCTTCCTAGGATGGTGCGATCGCCAACGTGCCGCTTTACGTCGGCCAGGAACTCCCAACGGCTGGGGCCGATGTAACGCTGTTCAACGGTGCGGCCATGAACGGTAATCGCGTCGACGCCCGTTTCAAACGCGCCGTCAAGGATCTCGAAGAACTTATCGCGGCTTTCCTGCGTGTCGTCGATTCCGCGGCGCATTTTCACTGTCAGCGGAGTTTCCGAGGGGACGACATCGCGGGTGCGGCGAATGATTTCCAGGGCGACCTCAGGCTGGCCGAGATGAAAACCACCGCGGCAACGCCCCAACACCTTCTTCACGGGACAACCGAAATTGATATCGATGACATCGAAACCGGCCTCGACCAACTTCGCGGCTCCGGCGGAGAACTGCTCTGGCTCGGCCCCCATCAGCTGGCCACCCACTGGGTGCTCTTCGTCGGCGATAGCGAGGAAATGGCGATTCTTTTTTCGGTCGTTCAAATTGACCAAAAACTTGTCCAGCATCACCTCACAGATCGAATAGGAGGCCCCCATTCGACGTGCAATCACCCGCATGGACATATCGCTGTAGCCTGACAACGCTGCCTGAACGAGCGGAAAATCTAGTTCTAAATTACCTAACCGCAACGACATGAACTGCTCTGAACCCCTCTAAACGGTTTAACCCTATCCATCTAGATCAGGATAGCAGCTGATGATTGCACGAAAAGTGTGATTTCCCGTGACTACCCGCATTTGTGTGAAGACTAGATGAATGTTTGCCGAGAAATTTCGACACCTTCGCTTAAGTCCCCCGAACGACTGGCCGATAAACACTCTTAAGAAAGTCAAAATGTGATTTTGGTTCGCCCAAGATCACACCCAGAATTCATCGCTGGTCTCTGAGATCACCAGCGATGCTGCGGGGTCGATCGGTTACCTGCCCCAACCGGTCGACCCTTTTTCTTTTCGAATGCCCGCATTGTCCAGCGGCTTAATGCAGCACTGGGCAGACGTCGAACCACTGGCGACCATGTTCGGCCATCCAATCGGCCGACTCGTTCGGTCCCCAATAACCATCTTCGTAGAGATGAAGCGTGGGAGCCTTATCGGAACGCCAAGTCTTGATGATCGGATCGATGATCCCCCAGGCCAATTCCACCTCGTCGCTTCGCGCGAACAAGCTGGCATCGCCTTGCAGGGCATCCAATAGAAGTCGCTGATAAGCATCGGGCAGCTCGCCGCTATACTGCTGACAGAAGCGAAAGTCGAGCGAAGTCATTCGAGTCGACATCCCTTCGTCGGGCACCTTGCTTTGGATCTGCAATTGAATGCCTTCGGCGGGCTGAATCTGAATGACCAGCCGATTGGAATCGATTGGGCGATCTTTCTTGTTGAAGAGTGTCAGCGGTGGCTGGCGATACTGAATTACGATCTGCGTGGTTCGACACGACATACCTTTGCCGCTACGGAGATAAAACGGCACGCCGTTCCAACGCCAGTTATCGACCCACAAACGTAAGGCAGCGAACGTTTCCGTTTGACTGTCTTTTGGCACACCTTCTTCGTTGCGGTATCCGGCATATTGGCCCCGCAGTGTTTCAGTGCGAACCTCCGACTCATCCATCGGGCGAATCGATTGCAGGACCTTCACCTTTTCGTCACGAACCATGTCGGCGTCGAACTTCACCGGGGCTTCCATCGCCGTGATCATCAGCAGCTGCAGCAGATGGTTTTGGAACATATCTCGTAGGACGCCAGCTTGATCGTAGTAACCACCGCGACGACCAACGAGGACTTCTTCCGCCACCGTGATTTGGACATGATCGATGTAGTTGCGATTCCAGACTGGTTCGAAGATCGAATTGGCGAATCGCATCACCAACATGTTCTGAACCGTTTCCTTGCCCAGGTAATGGTCGATACGATAGACGTTCTTTTCAGGGAAGACGCGGTTCACATCTGAATTCAGCTTCTTAGCGGTGCCCAGGTCGTAGCCGAACGGCTTCTCGAGCACGATTCGACGACTTCCTTCTTCTTGGTTCGCCAGCCCCGAGGCACCGAGTTGATCGATTGCTTCGACGTAGAGTCGCGGGGCCGTTGAAAGATAGTAGACGCGTTCTGCCTCACCACCTTCGACTTCTTCCAGGAACGACTTCAAACCGGTCAGGTCATCGAGTTTCGTGAGATCGCCAGGGTGGTAGTAGACGTTGGCAGCGAAGTCGGTCCAGCTGGCTTCCTCGAACTTCTCGCCGGTGAACTTCTGGGTCGACTCTTTCAGTTCTTTCCGCCAGGCGTCGTGCGAGAAATCGGTCCGCGACATCCCCACGATTCGCGTGTTTTCTGGCAAGCGTTTCTTCTTCGAGAGGAGATACAGAGCGGGAATTAGCTTCCGACTAGTCAGGTCGCCAGAGGCGCCGAAGATCACGATGGTATGAGACATGGCTTTTCCTGTTCCGCTCCTGCTCGGTTTCGCTCGTTGATGAATCCTTGGGGTCCGCCTGGATAACGATCCATTGTGGCAGTGTTTTGCCCCTCACGACAACCAGACGCGGCGTAAAAATAAGAAGCGCACGCGTCTGTTCCGCATCTAGCCCCCTATATCGGTTGCTGAACCCAGGGAGGTTGCGTTAATTCAGCGTGTCGCTAGCGAACGACGCCCAGATCGCGTCGCTCGAAGAAGTTTGTGAGAGTCGTCAAGCGACACTTCCTTAGAACCGCATCGCCGTGAAACCGCCATCGACATAGACGGTGGCTCCGGTGATGAAGCTTCCGGCGTTTCGCGATAACAACAGGATTGAAGCTCCGACCAATTCTTCAGGCTCGCCGAAGCGGGCCATCGGGGTTTGGCCGATGATGTTGTCGACGCGTTCTTTGTCGAGGATCTTGCGGTTTTGTTCCGCCGGGAAGAAGCCAGGGCAAAGGACGTTGAAGCGAACCCCTTGCGTGGCATATTCGCGTGCCAGGTTCTTGGTCAGGTTCAAAACGGCCGCTTTCGATGCCGAATAAGCAAAGACTCGCGACAACGGCAAGTGCGCCGTTACGCTGCCGATGTTAAGCACCGCACCGCCTTCTTCTTGGGCCGCGAAGTGAGGGGCAAACACCTGGCAGGCGAGATGCGTACCGGTGAGATTGGTGTCCATCACGCGTTGCCAATCGTCGTCGCTAATCTCTTCATAGGGGACGGAAGAGTTCACGCCGGCACAATTGACCAGCATATCGACGCGGCCGAACTTCTCGATGCATTGATCGCGAAGTTGCGCCAGCGAATCGCGGGACAAGGTATCGGCGGCGATGAAAGCAGCTTTGCCGCCCGCTTCTCGGATGAGATTGGCGCGGTTCTCGCCCCGTTCGGGATTCAGGCCACTGACAACCACCGTCGCGCCGGCCGATGCCAACCCTTCTGCGATTGCGCCACCAAGAACCCCAGATGCTCCGACCACGATGGCGACTTGACCATCGAGTCCGAACAGTTTCGTTAAGTAGTCAGATGCCATGCGTCGTTCGATCTTCTTGGCTGGATGCCCTGGCGTCAATCGTCAGGGCATCCATGGCAGGTTCCTAGAAATTCAATTCAACCGACGTGGGGCTGAACTACGACTTTGGCTCGCGACGACGATGCAGCCACTCGGCATGGAAGGTACCTTCCTTGTCGGTTCGCTGGAATGTGTGAGCACCGAAGTAATCGCGTTGGGCTTGTAGCAAGTTCGCCGGCAAACGAGCGTTGCGGTAGCCGTCGTAATAAGCCAGAGCACCAGCGAAGGCAGGAGTCGGAATCCCCAAGCCGATTGCTGACTGCACCACGGCACGCCAGCCGTCTTGTCCCTTGGTGACTGCTTCCGTGAAGTAAGGATCGAGCAGCAGGTTTTCGAGGTTGCCGTCCTTATCGAATGCTTCCTTGATGCGATCGAGGAACTGGGCACGAATGATACAGCCACCGCGCCACAAGAGGGCACATTCGCCGTAGTTGAGGTCCCAATCGTGCTCCGCCGAAGCGGCTTGCAACTGGACAAAGCCTTGAGCGTAACTGCACAGTTTCGACGCGTACAATGCTTCGCGAACTTGTTCGATGAACTTCGCACGGTCTTCGGTAGTCTTGCCGCTTGGGCCGGTCAGCACCTTGCTGGCACGAACACGGGCTTCCTTAGCAGCCGACAGGGCACGAGCGTAAACCGCCGTCGTCACCAAGGTGCTTGGCACGCCGAGGTCCAACGCTAATTGGCTCATCCACTTACCGGTTCCCTTGGCACCAGCCACGTCGAGAACCTTGTCGACCAGGTAACCGTCCCCCTCGTCATCTTTCACGCTGAAGATGTCGCGGGTGATTTCGATCAGATAGCTTTGCAGGTCGCCACTGTTCCATTGATCGAACACGTCGTACAGTTCGTCGTTGGTCAGACCAAGGCCATGCTTGAGCAGGAAGTAGGCTTCGCAGATCAGCTGCATGTCGCCATATTCGATGCCGTTGTGAACCATTTTCACATAGTGACCAGCACCGCGTGGACCAACCCATTCGCAGCACGGGATGTCGTTGTTGGGACCGACCTTGGCGCTGATGGCCTGGAAGATCTCTTTGATTTCGGGCCAAGCTTCTTTGCTACCGCCCGGCATCAGGCTAGGGCCCTTCAAGGCACCTTCTTCACCGCCGGAAACACCAGAACCGACGAACAGGAGGCCCTTTTCTTCGATGTACTTCGTGCGGCGTTCGGTATCGGCGTAGTGGGTGTTACCACCGTCGATGATGATGTCGCCCTTTTCCAGGTAAGGAAGCAACTCTTCGATCACAGCGTCAACCGCTGGACCAGCCTTGATCAGCATCATCACCTTGCGGGGACGCTTGAGCGAGGCGACCAACGTCTTCAGATCGTGGCACCCGACAAAGTTCTTACCGGCAGCACGGCCTTCGATGAACTCGTCCGTTTTCTCGGTGGTTCGGTTGTAGACGGCCACTTTGTAGCCACGACTTTCGACGTTCAGAGCCAGGTTTTCGCCCATGACGGCGAGACCAATCAAACCAAAGTCGCAAGAAGCATCTGACATGATGTTTCGTTTCCTCTGAGATCCAACGGGTTTGTGTTCGGGTAATTTCTGGTCCCCTCGTCCCGGCGAAGGAGAGGGAACGAAACGTTAGTCGATGACCGGCCAGCTTGGCTTTTCGGGCAGGTAGCGATCGAATTCTTCCAGCAACATCTTTTGATAGTCGCCGGCGAATTCGAGCTTCAGGAATTTATCGATACCTTCGTCGTGGAAGCGTTTCCAGCTGTTTTCTTCGTCGCCTGGATTAATCGGGTAGAAAAGGCAATCGTTGGCTACGGCTGCTTTGTAGTCACCAGGGGCGTCACCGATCATCAATGTTTGATTCGGCTTGTACTTGGTGGCGTTGGTCAGCGTTTCCTTCTTGTTGCCAGCTTCCTGACCGCAAATCGACGTCACATACTGAGCGATGTCGTGCTCGGTCCATTCCGCTTCCAGAGCTTCGTTTGGCGTGGCCGAGACGACCAACATATCTGCTTTGCCACTCAGTTTTTCCAGGCACTTACGAACCGAAGGGAAGGGGGGCACGCCGCGAACCATACCGGCGACCGTTTCGTTCACTGCTTTGGACCACTTCAAGCAGTGAGCCAGGTCCGGATCGTTCGACTCGGCAACCTTCGCTTCCAGTGCCGGGTTACCCAACTTGGTTTCTTCCTTGATCCACTTCACGAGCGACTCAGGAATGTTGATCTTAGCACCACGCTCCTGAACTTCAGGACGCTTCTGCAACCATTCGAGGGCTTCGACCAGCGCCGGGAAACGATTGATTCCGCGGCTCTTGGAGTAGAGGTTTACGAACTCAGCCGCTTCGCGAGCGTACTTGCTGACACCTTGCAGTTCGTAGTAGTTGATGATGTTGGGAATGAAGCATTCCTTGTGCTTCAATTCCATCGTGTCGAAGACGCAACCATCCGAGTCGATGCCGACTAAAAACTCTGCTTTTGGTTCAATCTGGTAAACCATGGTTGATTCGATCTCGCTCTATTTTTATTGCTGATTGGTGATAGTCGGGAACTGAGACGCGGCGTTACTTCTTGGGGGCTTCCTGGCGATCGGCTTGAGGCACGTAAGCCGGCAATTTCTGATCGGCATACAGCGGCTGCAGGCACGTCATGCGTTGACGACCATCGATCATCGGCAGGCTGACCATGCCTTCGCCCAGAAGTGGTTTGGCGTATTTGACAAACTCGTCGGTGACGTCGTAACCGCTTTCGGAAATCCATTCCTTCGGGAAGGTACGTTCGCTGTTGGCGACTTCAGCAAGCGGTGCTTTGTCGTAGCGAACGCTATAGACGTCCCCTTCGTTTCGCAGAATGGTCGACATATAGCCCGACTGTCCGGTCGAGGCCAGCACGGCGGCCATTTCACCGGCGTGGTAAGCTTCGTCCAGGTCGACCGAAGAAGCATAAGCCATCGCGTGACGCTGATCGGTTCCGCTCACGTTACAACGGGCAGCACCCTTGACGGCCAGCCCCTGATCATTCAGGTAGTTGGTCACGATCTGGGCGACAGTAATACTACTGGCGCTGAAGCTGGTGTGGCCGAAGGAATCCTTACGGGCACCGATGTCACCCACATCGAACCCTTCGCTGAGCACGACCATGCAGCGACCGTCTTGCTTGAGCTGCTTGTTGACGTTTTCGTGCAGTTCTTCCAGCGAGCATGGGGATTCGGCCATGTAGATTTGCAGTGGCATTTCTCGCTTGGGGTCGGCCAGACGAGCAGCGGCCGGGATGTAACCGATCTTGCGCCCCATGGCTTGCATCACAAGCACAGGGTCAGCCGGGCAGCTACCGCGGTTTTCTTCGTTGGCATACTGAATCATGTGCATCCAGTACTTGGCCGTTGAAGCGTAACCTGGGGTGTGGTCGATCAGCTTGAATTCGCTGTCCCCGACGTCGTTGTCGATCGTCTTCGGACCACCGATACCAATCAGATCGAGCCCTTTGTCTTGGGCCATCTTGGCGATCTTGTTGGCGGTGTCCATCGAGTCGTTACCGCCGATGTAGACGAAGTAACCGATGTTGTGGGCTTTGAACACCTCGATGCAGCGATCGAAGTCCTCGTTCTGCCAATCCTTCAGCTTATAGCGGCACGTGCCGATGGAACCCGCAGCCGGGGTGTACCGCAGCAGCGAGATCTCTTCGGCTGGCTGATCGGTCAGGTTGATCAGCTCTTCCTTCAAAACCCCTTCGATCCCGTGATGAGCACCGTAGACCGTCCCGATGTTGTCGGTCTGCAAAGCGGCTTCGACCAATCCGCGAAGCGTGTTGTTGATAACTGGGCTGGGGCCACCGCTTTGGGCAACAATCAAGTTCTTCTTGGTGCTCATGCTTTTCAATCGCTACTGAGATTCACAGGCCGAAAATGCGTTCTCCCTACCAGCACAAAACAGCAAGGCAGGATAAACCGCGGATTTTACTAGACGTCACCCCAAGCGGCAATGAGGCGCCCTAGTCGGCCGTGGCTTCCTCGGGAGCTTCTTCCGATGGCAAATCGGGCGTAGAACGTAGCGAATTGAGCACCGATACGGTCAGAATCAGAATGGTAAGCGGCACCAAGCCGAACAGCATCGCCTTGCCCAACATTGGGGCATAGGGGGACTCAATTGCCCCTAACACCAGATAAGTGGTGTAAAGAATGTAGTAACCGAACAACATTGCCCCTTCCCAGCGTTCAATCCTCCCTCCTGTGAAGAATATAGGGAGGCAAATCGCACAAACAGCAATCATCACGGGGAACTCTTGCCAAATTGCCGTTTGCGGGACAGGAACTCCTTCCGGTACCACAATCGCAGTGAGTCCCAACACGCACATCATATTGAATAGATTGCTTCCCACCACGTTTCCGACGGCGATATCACGTTCCCCTTTGATCGAGGCCATGACCGAGGCAACCACTTCCGGCAAAGAGGTCCCAACCGCGACGATCGTCAGCCCGATCAGCAGTTCGCTCATGTTCAGTTTCCTGGCGATCATTACCGCGCCGTCGACCAACCACTGCGAACCGTAAGCGAGTCCGATTAGCCCCAGGACGATCCACACGAGTTGTAGGAGAGCGTCCCAGATCGATTTGGGTGGGTTGTCGAATTCCTCTTCATATTCTTCCACCACCTTTTTGCTCTCGCGGCGGCTTTGCCAGATCGACCACACGATGTAGATCATCAGGGTGCCAAACAGCAAACTTCCTTCCACGTGCCCAAGATGACCGTTCATGCCAAGCACCCACAACAAGATCGCCACGCCGACCATGAAGGGGACTTCCAGGCGAATCAACTGACTCGCTACGCTCAGCGGTGTCACCAGGGCCGAGATGCCCAAGATGAAGAGAACATTAAAGATATTGCTACCAAGCACGTTGCCCACGGCGATCTCGGCCGCGTCGCCTGAGCTGGCGCTAAGAGAGACGGCAAGTTCCGGCGCGCTGGTTCCGAAGGCAACCACCGTGAGGCCGATCACCAGGGGAGAAATCCCTAAAAGGGATGCAATCCCAGAAGCGCCGCGAACGAGCAGATCGCCCCCGACCACAAGCACGACCAATCCCAAGACTATCAAACCGGAGGCAACTAGCATTCAGCTCTTTCCTGTTCATTCAAAGTGGAAGGAGCCGATATTATAGGGGCATTCCAGCGGCCGCCGAACCAAGGGCATCCGGCGGACTTCGACACGTAGTCGTTGGCTCCGATCGGTTATTCGACCGGAGACTGATCTAATTCGACCAAAGCGCTGAAATACATTACGAACTTGCCGTTACGACGATCGGGCTTGTCGATCATCTTAATCGCGGCATTCAGCAAGTCGCGACGGCTGACCTGACCGATCAGTTTCATCCCATCCAATACTGGCAGGCGCCGGTACGGCGTTGAAAGGAAGACCTGAGCGCAGTTCAGCCAGTCGGTATCGGCCGTGATGAGACGAGCGATATCGGTGTTCATAAATGCTCCCACCCTGTTCGAGGGAAGCTGTGAATACGCAGCGTCCAGCAGGAAACGCATCGAGGTCTTTTCCGAAAAGATCCCGAGGAAATTTCCGGCACTGTCCACCACCGGAGCCCCTGAAATTCGATAGTAAAGCAGCTTGCGAATCGCCGCCAAAGCATCCTCGTCAGGGCTCAGGGTGACCAGTTTGGTCGTCATGAAGTCGCGCGCCGTAAGGGCTGGCGCAATAGGCGCAGTCGCCGAAGTTGGCATCGACATAATAGATCCTCCTGCGAGAAAAGTGGGGTTTGAAAGATCACGCAGTGACGTAAGACAAGGCCTTCATTTTACCAGGCAGAAAAGGAAACTTTCCACCCTTTTTTCCTAGGCAACATCAAAACGTATCGATTCGTAGAAAACGCAACTACCATGCCTGATCTAGCAATAGTCGCGCGTGATCGACTTCAGATTGACGTGCGTTCGTCCGAACGATAATCTAAAACATGGGCTTTTCCCGAAGAAAACGCCCGCCCAATACCCCATTAGCGTAGTCTCCGGACTTGGAGAGATTTCGATGTTTCGCCCCGGCGATGTGGTCGTCTATACCAAGACAAAGCACACCACGAGTCCTGGTCCTCGAGCCCACGACATCGAGCCGGAATCGCGTGGCGAATACTACACTTACGCGGTGGATAAATACTGGATTGTCGATCAAGTCGACACCGATGCGATTTTGGTTCGCACGCGACGCGGGAAGAGCCACCGCATCGCTCTCGACGATCCTCGCCTCCGCTTGGCTAAGTGGTGGGAACGTTTGTTCCTCAGGAGCCGCTTCCCGACGCCTGCTTAGCAGTCTGTTGATTTTCTGTTTCGTTAGCGAGTCATTGAGATTGGGGCGGGGGCAAGGCGTGAGTCCGCAGGCATCTCCACGAGATATGTCGAGGAATTCACAACGCCGCAATCGCCCCTATCTCAATTAAGTAGCCGATCTGAGAAATTCAACAGGCTTTTAGTTGGCTGGGACGGATAAAAAGAAAACGCCGCGAGTCATCGCGGCGTTTGTTGTTTCGAATCCGGCTTGCCTTGGCAACGGCTTACTTGCCGGCAGCTTCGTCTTTGAGTCGCTTGTAATCGGTCGCCAAGCGATTCGGGCTACCCATGATGTTGTAACCTGCGTCGACGTGCAACAGTTCGCCAGTAATGCCGGTCGACATATCGGAAAGCAGGAATGCCCCTGAGTTGGCAACTTCTTCCAGCGTGATATTGCGTCCCAGTGGCGAAACAGCCGAATAGAGATCTAGCATTTCCTTGGCACCCACGGCGCTACTGGCCAGCGTCTTCAATGGGCCGGCACTGATGGCGTTCACGCGAATATTGGAATCGCCCAAGTCAAAGGCCAGATACTTCACAATGCTGTCGAGGGCTGCCTTGCAGACGCCCATCATGTTGTAGCCTTGGACCGCCTTTTCGCCACCGAAGTAGGTCATCGCACAGACCGAACCACCTTCTTTCATCAGTGGGCGAGCAGCATTGGTCAGGGCAATCAAGCTGTAAGCGCTGATGTCCATCGCCAGTTTGAAACCATCACGGCTGCATTCAACGGTCGGAACCCGCAGGTCATCCAGCGAAGCGAAAGCAACGGAGTGCAGCAGGAAGTCGATCTGGCCTAATTCGGATTCCGCAATCTTCATCACTTCGGCGATGTTTTCGTCCGATTGCACATCAAGCGGAACGAGGAACTTGGCGGCTCCGCCGTGGGGCTCGGTCAGCTGAGCCACCTTATGGCGATTCTTCTGGCGTTTCGCTTCCGGATCGTCGGGAAGGTGCGTGAAACCACAGACGCCCCCTTCGTTCATGATTTTCTCAGCAATTCCCCACGCGATCGAACGGTCGTTCGCGACGCCGACGATCAAACCTTTTTTTCCGGTGAATAGTCCCATTCTTCTTCAACCCTAGGGGAAATATGTCTTCGCGTAATTGATGACGTTGTCTCAACCGATTTTCACTCGATTGCGCAGCGTTTAGGATAACGGCAAACCGCCCACCGCAAAAGACGACCCCTAGCGAGGTCCCCTTGCCGGTTGGCGGGCTGCACGGAATCGTGGTAAATAACAGCGATTTACGGTCCTCTATTATCAAGCCAAGAAGTTCGGAAGGCGGTCACTGATGTCGTTAGCAGGTAAAGTCGCGTTGGTCGTGGGTGGTGGAAGCGGAATTGGTAAGGCAATCGCCTTATCTCTGGCCGCTGATGGGGCCAAAGTGGGAATCGCCGGTCGTCGTTTCGAGGTACTGGAAGAAGTCGCGAAAGAATCAGAAGCGGAAATTCACTGCCACAGCGTGGACGTTTCCGACCGAGCTAATGTCAAAGGACTGTTCGATTGGGCAACAAAGACGCTCGGTCCAGTCGATATTTTGGTCAACGCTGCCGGCGTGAACATTAAAACCCGCAGCATGGCCGAAATGACCCCAGAACAGTGGGATCAGGTGATGCAGATTAATGCCACGGGTGGGTATAACTTGATGTACAACGCGTTGCCGTCCATGCGGGAACGGAAAGATGGTCTGATCATCAACATCTCGTCGATCTCTGGCAAACGCGCCTACGCCCTCGGTGGCATCGCCTACTGTGCTTCAAAGTTCGCCATGACGGCCCTGGGAACTGCTGCCGGCAATGAAGTTGCCGTCGACGGCGTTCGCATCACCAATATCTACCCCGGTGAAGTCGATACCCCCATCCTCGCCCAGCGGCCTAGCCCAGTCACCGAGGAACATCGAGCTCGCATGCTGCAGCCAGAGGACTTCAGCGAAGTGGTCCTGGCCATCTGCCATTTGCCATCTCGCGCTCATGTGGCCGAGCTGATTATCAAGCCGACCAAGCAGGAATACACCTAATCTTTGCGTCAAGACGCCTCCGACTCACGTGCCCTCTCCCATGCTAAGGGAGTGGGCTTGGGTGAGAAAATACTTAGTGCAAGCTTCAAAATCGGCAGCATGCCGCTTTGAACTTTGATATCACAAGTACGAAAACTCGGCATCGAGTTTGCACGTGGTAAGGACTCGTTCACCTACGTACCTTCTATCGAGTCAGAATATGCCGTTTGACCCCACTCACCGTGAAGAAGTCCCCACTCGGGAAGAAATCGACCAGTCATCTGGAAAGCTGATCGTGGAGTTTGGAGCGAACTGGTGTGGTCACTGCCAGCAGCTTAGCCCGACGGTCGAGTCATTGCTTGCCGACGCTAAGGAGATCGCACATTTGCGAGTTGCTGACGGCAAGGGAAAGCGGCTCGGTCGCTCGTACCAAGTGAAACTCTGGCCAACGCTCGTCTTTCTCAAGGATGGCGTCGTAATCACCAAACTGGTGCGGCCGTCGGCGAATGAATTGCGGCAAACTTTCACGCTGTTTCAGCAGGACTCGCTCGGGTGAATCGGCGAATCGTGTGACGTATGAACCACACGGCGATATACTTCGGTCTCGCAACGATTCCTAACCGTCTGTTGATTTTCTGCTTCGGTAGCGAGTTATTGAGAATGAGGCGAGGGCAAGGCGTGAATCCGCAGGCATATCCACTCGATATGTCGAAGAATTCACAACGCCGCAATCGCCTCAATATCAACAACTTAGCCGATCTGAGAAATTCAACAGGCTGCTAATCCCAGCCGTGCCATGACTGACGAAGAATCTAAACAATCGGTTGAACCAGCCTTCAGTTGGCTCTCGTTTTTCGCGAGTCTTTCCACAATCAGTGTGGTGCTTGTGATCGGAGCCCTCTTAAACGTGCCAGGAGAACCGCGATACGAAGTCAAAGTTTGGGCTAACACGGTTTACGGTCCGCAGTTTGGCCTAGAGCTGGATCGCGTTGTCCACGGTTTTCCTTGGACTTATTTCGAGTACGACGATGATCAGGCCAACCTATACAGCGATCAGATTTGGCCCCCGTGGCGGAATAGTCCTGGTCGGAAGGTTTTAAAGTGGATACTGCTGGCAGACATTTTAGCGGTTGTCGCAACGGCCTTGGCAATGGGCTGGCTGGTCAAACAATGGGCGATACCGTGGACGTTTCGCTTTCGCCTGATGCAACTTTTCGTTGTGGTCGCCCTGGTCGGGGTCGTTGTTGCCTACCCGACCTATCGCTACCGCACGCATCAGCAACAGTGGAATCTTGTGCAATCCGGGCCGAATTCCATCTCGTATATGGTTTCGTATGTTAGTCCTTTTGCCCCGGTTTGGCTGCGACGCCTGACGGGACATCGCGTATGGTCATGGGGGGATCTGATCGCCCGCGTCCATCTTTGGGATTCGACACAACTGGCCCGTTTCCCGGGGAAGAGCTCGGTCCGAATCCTCAAGCTGCACAACTTTGCTCCCCAAGACTTACGCCATCTACAAGAATTCTCCAATCTCGAGGCCCTTTACCTGGCCGACGAAAGCGATCGCCCAGATGAACTGCAATATCCCAACGAAACCGCCGGTTCCGAAACCTTGAAAGCCGTCGGGCAGTGTCGCTCGTTGAAGGCCCTGAACCTCTATCACACCGGCATTTCGGACGATGATTTGCAGCACTTGGCCGGTCTGTCTCAGTTAACCATTCTCGAGCTTTCCGACAATGACCGCATCACCGACGAAGGCTTGAAGCACTTGGCGACAATGAAATCGCTGCGCCGGTTGTATCTTGTTTTCACCAAAGTCAGCGACGAGGGAATCGCCAAGTTACAAGCCGAACTACCCAACTGTTACATCCAATGGAAAGTTGTTCGCTGATTCTCGCGTCACATCGAGAAAAACCTCGTGCAACCAAGAGATAAGTAACCATTCTCAATAGTTCTCTAAGGCGCCACGACCCTAAGAACGATTCCAAGAATCATCATCCCCCAGCAGGCCAAGTTCAGCATTGTGCAGATTCCCCCGACCACGATTCCAAACCACGCGTGCACCGAACCTTTGATCGCTGGGTTGTTCGCTCGTCGGCGTAGCCCGATGATGCCTAGCACGAAGGCGGGAATCGAGGCGAAGATCCCCAAGATCGGACACATTCCAAAGATTCCCAGGTAATATGCGGCCAGGGCGGCGGGGTTTTTGTAAGGGATCAATCCACCGGTCCCATCGCCCGTGGTGTCGATCGGTTCAACCCCGGTGGCGGCTTCCAAGCCGGTGTGCTCAGGCGTCTGGTAGGGGTTATGGTCGGCAAAAAGGTTTTCGTCGCTCATGGCAATGGGGCCGTCCAAGTGAGGAAAGCGGGCGTTAGCTCGTGCCGATTGTCCCTAAATTGCGAGCCAAAAGCGAGATCTGTATCGGTCGAAAACCGGGGCATCTGTGCCCGTTGACGAATGCTAGCCGCTTTCCGACAATTCAATATTCTTTCCGGGGCATAGGTTCGCTCTGGGGGCACCTCAATCGGTCTTTCCCAACACGCTGGCATGAACTTAATTAAGCAAAACGATCCTGAAGTCTGGGCCGCCATCGAAGCCGAACAAGTGCGTCAAGCGGACGGCTTGGAGATGATTGCCTCGGAAAACTACACCAGCGCCGCCATTCAGCAGGCGGTTGGTAGTGTTTTGACCAACAAGTACGCCGAAGGCTACCCAGGTCGTCGTTACTACGGCGGTTGCGAACATGTCGACGTGATCGAACAACTGGCCATCGACCGCGCCAAGCAGCTGTTCGGTGCCGAGCATGCCAATGTTCAGCCGCACGCCGGTTCGCAGGCCAACTTCGCCGTTTACCTGACGGCCATCCAACCAGGCGATACCGTGCTTGGTTTAGACCTGGCCCACGGCGGTCACTTGACGCATGGCATGAAGCTGAACGTCTCGGGCATTCTGTACAACTTCATCAGCTACGGCGTCGACCGCGAAACGCACCGGCTGGACTTCGATGCGATCGCTAAGCTGGCCAAAGAGCACAAGCCGAAGCTGATCGTCGCGGGGGCCAGCGCTTACCCGCGTGAAATTCCACACGAAAAGTTCGCTGAGATCGCTAACGATGTTGGGGCCAAGCTGTTCGTCGACATGGCTCACTACGCCGGTTTGGTCGCAGGCGGCATCCACAATAGCCCGGTCCCGTATGCCGACTTCGTGACGACCACCTGCCACAAGACACTCCGCGGCCCTCGTTCCGGACTCATCCTGTGCAAGGAAGAGCACACCAAGATGATCAATCGCAACGTCTTCCCAGGTACCCAGGGTGGACCGTTGATGCACGTGATCGCCGGAAAGGCCATCTGCTTCCAGGAAGCCTTGCAGCCAGAGTTCAAACAATATGCTCAGCAGGTCGTCGACAATGCCAAGACCTTGGCCGACACGCTGATGTCAGGCGGTTTGAAGTTGGTTTCCGGCGGCACCGAAAACCACTTGATGCTGGTCGACGTGACCGCCGTCGGCACGACCGGCACCGCCGCTGAAAACGCCCTCGGTGCCAGCGGCATCACGGTCAACAAGAACATGATTCCGTTCGACGAACGCAAGCCGATGGACCCCAGCGGTATCCGTATCGGCACGCCAGCTTTGACCACGCGGGGCATGAAGACGGAAGAAATGAAGAAAATCGGCGGCTGGATTCTAGAAGCACTGAAAGCCCCAGAAGACGCCGCCGTGCATGGCCGCATCCGCGGCGAAGTCGCCTCGCTATGCGAACAATTCCCCGTGCCAGGTCAACCGGTCGAACTGCACTAAGAGAGGGTCTACGTAGGGTGGAATAAGCGTCAGCGCATTCCAGCTTAGCTTGAGATCGCTTTGAAAATCTGCCGGATTGCGCCGACGCTCATTCCGGCTTACGGGCGGATGATCTCCAGCTTCTCGCCACGTATCCAAAGCTGCTCGATCCAGGCGATGCTTTCATTAACATGCACGGCGGGATTACCCAGGGCGACCTGCCAGTGATCGACCGCAGGCTTCATGACCTGATAGTTCAGGATCGTCGAAACTAAGATGGCATCTTCCAGCGTCTCGAGCTGCGCGTCATCTAGCTGGTACTCTTCCCGATAGCCGCTTACCAGCTTCCCCAGAACGTGGCTGGTCAACGCCGGCGATGCATTCGGTACGCACGAGCTAGGATACAGGTAGTGGGCGAAAAGGATCATGCCTAGGTCCATGGTTCGCCAGCCGTAACAGCCTAAATCGAAGTCGATGACCTGGATCTGTCCCGCTTCGACCAGGAAATTACCGGCGTGCAGATCGCGATGCACGAGGCCATAGTGCCGAGGAACTGTCGGACGCTTGCGTAGTTCGTCGAGAAACGCCGTCATCGCCCGCACAACCTCCCCGTTGTAAGCGGCGGGAAGCGGGGCGGCAAATTGGGTCAACTTGCTTTCGTACCAATGCTTCCGGTTTTGCTCCGGCGGCAGACAAAGTTCGTCCGAAGCACGATGGATGCGACCAACTTCGCGCCCCAGCTTTTCGAATAACTCGTCATTCCAGCGCGTGTCGACCAGCGGATAAATTGTCTCACCGGCGAATCGCTCAAAACAAGCCACGTGCATCACGCGGTGATTTGTCTCGATCGTCTCTAGCAGTTCCCCCAGGCGCGATAGGATCGGCGTGGTTACCGTACAACCTTTCCGGTTGAGATGATTCAGCCAGAGCAGCTCGCCAGCGACCTCGCCGTGACTTCGCAGCGCACCATCGCCGATCCGCACGATGACCGGCTCGCCATCCATCGACTCCGTCCCGAATACATGGTTCAGCCCATCACGTATCAGCACCGTCTTCTCAGGCACAAGGTCCCAACGATCGAACGTTTGCTCCAAGGCTTCGTGATAAGGGGTAGAATCGTCTACCGGCAAATGATTCGGATCCAAGGCAAGCTCCTTCGGACGCCTCCCGTTGCAAAGTTCCGCAATGAGGCTGAGATTATAACTTACCTAGATGGCAATAAGTGCATCGTCTCAGCCTTCACGCCGCAGATGATGGCTGCATTTGGGGAGTAAGAAGAACTGCGTTTTCGAAGGAGGAGGCTACTTTGTCGGACTCATACGACTTTGAAGCAGCCGCGCGGCGACGGGCAGGGGACTATGCCGACTTGGAAGTACCGTCGACCGACGAGCCGCTCGATCAAGCAACTGCGGATCGATTTGTCATCCCATTCTATCTGCGCAATCTGGTTCGTGATTTCCACAAGTTCCGAGATGCGTACCTTGCCGTGCATCGCGAGATTGACGACCAATTGATCGGACGCCTGCTCGCTAATTGCAATTGGCGCCCCCGCATTACGGCCGCTTACTTTGCCGCGATTACTTGTCGGACAAGCTTTTGTACTCAGATTGGCCGGTTGCTGCTGCGCTCCGATGTTTGCTTCGCCGGTGGCGGGTACGCGTTGGCCTTAGCACGATTCAATTCGCAAGAATCGGTTAACTTCTTGACGAAATATCTCGACCATTACTTGCGTCGCCCCGACTTGTACTACGATCAAGGGGCGGTAATGGGTGCGTTGTTTTATACCGATCGCCTCAACGGAACTTCGCTGCATGAAGCCTACCTCGATCTTTGGGCGGAATTCACTGCGGAGAAACACACTTGGGATCTCGAGGGTTACCTCACCAGCACTGAAGCGAGTTTAGTAGCCATCCAGCGAATCGCGGATCAGGTGGATTAGTTCCCAGCGTTCTGCATTTTTCGACGAAGGATTTTGAATGTACCGCACCGGTTCTCTCGTGCTCTTCGCCCTTAGCCTGGCGACGTTCACGAACGTAGTCCATGCCGAAGAGCTGAGCTTCCGTGTCATGTCTTGGAATATTCTCCATGGCGGGCGCGACGATGGCGAGAAGCTTGGCCCGCAGCGGGTTGTTGACGTGATCCGCGATTCCCAAGCGGACATCGTCGCAATGCAAGAGACGTACGGTTCGGGCGAGATGATCGCCCAGGAGCTTGAGTTTAGCTTTCATCCTCGCGGCACCAACGTTTCGATCCATAGCCGCTTTCCGGTGCTCGAAGATCTTTCCGTATTCGAGGAATTCAAATGCGTGGGGGCCTTGCTCGAACTGCCGAGCAAGCAGCGGATCGCCTTCTACAGCATTTGGCTGCCGTACGGCGAAGATATCTGGCTTCCTGAAATCCGCCAACGAAGCAGCGACGCGCAGATGCTCGCGGCCTGCCAGCCGTCGGCCAACGACCTGAAGAAGATGTTCGCCGCAATCCAAGAGCGGCTGAAAGACGAAAAGTATCAAGACGTTCCGTTGATCATTGCTGGCGACTTCAACTCGATGTCGCATCTTGATTACACGCAGGAGGCAAAAGCCCAATACCACCGTGTGCTCGATTGGAAGACCAGCCACGTGTTGATCGACGCCGGGCTGAAAGACTCGTACCGAGAAATGACCCCCAAGATCAGCCGCAAGACGGATTCGACCTGGAGCCCTCGTTACCCGGAACAAGAGCAGGAACGGATCGATTTCATCTATTACCAGGGGAAAGGGCTGAAGGCGAGCGAGTCGAAAATCATCACCCAGCACGCCGAGAAATTTCCCTCGGACCATGCGGCGGTCATCACGACGTTTCGTTTAGAAAAGTGAGCCGCCCGTCGCGTCTCTTGAAACGGCCAAAAAAAGTCTCAAAAAAGTCGGCAACTCTTGCCGGTAACGTGAGACAATCGTCTGTAGGGCACGTCAACGCGTTCGACCATTCTCTTTTCGGTCACCCTACTTCCATCAGGACAATCTCATGAGCGCAGATAGCCGAGACTACAAGGCTGCCAAGCGAGTCATCCTGCAAACGGCGGCAGTTTACTTGCCAAGCTACAAAAAGCCCGACGACATGGGCAACTTTGCGGCGGCTGAGAAGCTTCTGGACAAATACAATATTGGCCTCAGCCTTTGGCCAGCCAAGGGAGGCAGGCATTCCTTCAATTCGCTTCCGCTGAAGCGATACGAAGATCCCATTCCCGATACGGAAGAAGCATACAAGCGGCTGCGGAAGGATGTGAACGAGCGGATTAAGAACAAAGTCCCCCGCTACCCATTTGTTGTTCCCATTATCTTCTGCGAGTTCGCCGCACGTGGAGCCGGCATCACGCCGCACAGCACCAAGCTCGGCGCCCAAGCGCCAGCCTGCCTGATCGCAATGAGCAATGAAAACATCAAGGACAAAATGACCATCCTCCACGAGATGGGCCACTCGGCCCTTTATCCCGTCCATCATCACGACAACCGAGACGAGGTGAAGGGCAACCTCATGCACGAGGCCGACGGCAGACACTTTCTGCTCCGCTACCAGGTCGAAGCCTTCGAGCACGCCTTCTTCGCGCGTTATGCCTGATCCAACCATTTGCCCTGCTTCGTAGAGCGAACTAAACTGTGGGTTTTGTCTCCCTTCTAGCACCCCGGTGCTGGCAAAGCTAACGAGCGCATGAAGTACTTTCCGCCGCTGAAGTTTCGCTTCTCGCTACGCGTGATGATCGTCGTGATCACGGCCATCTGTATATTGGCGGCCCTTCTGATCTATTCGCAACCGAGGGATTATTCTCGTTACTCCGCTCCTGACTACGCACTCGAAATGATGGACGCCACGGAAGTCACGTGGGAATTGGATGTTACGAATGAACTTGGCGGGCTCTGCAAAATCAATTACCCACCGCACCCTGACCACCGTTACATTTCGATCATGTCGATCAAGTCCAAAGGTGGTAAGTTGCTGGGACAAGTAGGTGGGTTCAGAAATTCTGTCGTCATCATCGACGGTGTCACTCAGCCCCAGAAAGCCATTGGCTTCACCGGCTTCTATGTCCCCCAAGCCTGGGTTCCTAAAGAAGACTTAGCCAACGCTACCATTTGGGCTGAAATCCGTATCGAAGACAAATACGGCAATGCTCTCTTTCATACCGTGAAGGCGTCGGAGACTTACCGAGAAGCCGTTGCCCGCGCAAAGCAATCTGCCGGGCAAGCAGGCCCATAGCAAGCTTTGGTACGCACAGCGTAGCCTACGATGGTTGCAAACATGAAAAAAGCCCAGGCCATTTCTGACCTGGGCTTCTTCTTACTGAACACTGAAAACTTCAAACGAACCTCAGTTCCCCATCAATTCCTGCTGCAGGAATTCATAGACCAAAGCGGTCATGAAGGCGCGTTGTTTGTTGTCGGCGGCGCCGGCGTGGCCTCCTTCGATGTTCTCGTAGTACAGCACGCCGTGTCCCATCTTCTTCATCCGGGCGACCATCTTCCGGGCGTGGCCTGGGTGAACGCGGTCGTCACGGGTGCTGGTAGTGAACAAGGTCGGAGGGTACTTCACCTCCTTTTTCACCAGGTGATAAGGCGAGAACGTTTGGATGAACTTCCACTGCTCTGGGTCGTCTGGGTTGCCGTATTCCCCCATCCAACTAGCCCCGGCCAGCAGCGTGTGGAACCGTTTCATGTCCAGCAGCGGCACCTGGCTGACGACGGCGCCGAACAAGTCAGGTCGCAAGACCAGCATGTTGCCGGTCAGCAAACCGCCGTTACTTCCCCCCATCACCCCGAGATGCGGGGTACTGGTCACCTTACGCTTGATCAGGTCTTCGCCGACGGCAATAAAGTCTTCGTACGCCTTGTGACGGTTCTCCTTCAGGGCAGCTTGGTGCCACTTCGGGCCGAACTCGCCACCGCCGCGGATGTTGGCCACGACAAAGACGCCTCCCTTGCTGAGCCAAGCGGTACCGGTCGTCGCCGAGTAGTTCGGCGTCAGCGCGATTTCAAAACCGCCGTAGCCATAGAGCAGGGTGGCATTCGATCCGTCCAGCTTCAGGTCTTTGTGTGAAACCTGGAAGTAAGGGATCTTGGTACCATCCTTCGAGGTCGCTTCGAACTGCTCGACTTGCAGATCGGACGCATCGAAGAACTCCGGCAGCGACTTCAGCTTTTCGATCTCTGGATCGCCGGCCGTCCCAAGGTACAGCGTGGTTGGGGTGATGTAATCGGTCACGGTCAGGAAGAACTCATCCGATTCCTCTTCGTCGACGGCACCGACTGAGACTTTGCCAAACTCTGGCACGCCGGGCAGCGGCTCTTGTTTCCAAGTGCCATCTTCGTTTGGCGTCCACAGATAGATCTTGTTGCGAACGTTATCCAGTTCGTTGACCAGCATAAAGTTCTTAGTCGAACTGTAACCGGCCAGCGACTTCCGATCGGTCGGCTCGAACAACACCGAGAACTTTCGTTCCCCTTTCATATAGGCATCGAAGTTGCCAACCATCAACGTACCGGGCTCGTACGTCTTGCCACCAACTTCCCATTCGCTGCGTGGCTGAATGAAGATCCAATCGCGATGGACGTTCACCTCGGCGTCGTCAGGTTTTTCAATCTCGGTCAGCTTGCCATCTTCTACCAGGTAGAGCTTGCCGGTCCAGAAGGTAATATTCCGGCTGACGAATTCACGTTCGTAACCTGGCGTGTCGTCGTAGGTGCCACCGACGCTCACATCGGTTTCTTCCCCTTCGAAGATGGTCTTTGCTTCTGAAAGTGGCGTGCCGCGCTTCCACTCTTTGACGATCCGTGGATAGCCCGAATCGGTGAGCGAGCCTTCGCCGAAATTGGTTCCGACGATTAAGGTGTCTTTGTTTTTCCAGGAAATGCGGCTCTTCGCTTCAGGTAGCTCGAAGCCATCTTTCACAAATGTGCGGGTCTCCATATCGAATTCCCGTTTCACGTCGGCATCGGCACCACCACGCGAAAGGCTGACCATTGCGTGCTTATACTCAGGCCGCAAAATCGAAACACCATGCCAAACCCAGTTTTCCCCTTCTTCTTTGGCCAGGGCGTCGACGTCGATGATGACGTCCCACTCCGGGTTTTCCTTCTTGTATTCCTCTGGAGAAGTACGACGCCACAAACCACGTGGATGCTCGCCATCTTGCCAGAAGTTGTAGTAGTAAGGGCCTCGCTTGACGACGAACGGGATACGTTCATTCGAGTCCAAGATCTTCAGGATCTGGTCATTCAGCTTCTGGAAGTCTTCCGTCTTGGTCAGCGCGGCGACGCTTTCTGCGTTCTGCTCTTTAACCCAGTCGAGGGCTTTTTCTCCGGTGACTTCTTCTAGCCAGATGTTGGGATCGTCGGACGGTGTTTCGGCGGCTGACTGAGCCATGACCAGGTTTCCTCCCTGAGACAACAAAATCGAAATCAAACCGACAAATAGCAAGGCGGTCTTTTGCATCGTTTGCTCCGTTATGCGAGTTCGCTCCGCTTAAGAAAGCAGCTTCTTTCGCGGGCACTTAGCGTTGCGTTCTATCGTACGTGGCACGTCGGGGCTGTGACAACCTGGGGGAATTGGCTCAATTTTATCCATTTCACGGTTCCCCGCCGACGCTGGGGGTGTCTGAATGTGGGGGACATTTTCTAAAATGCCTTATTCGTACGAAAACTAAGCCAAACGAATTGAGAGATCTGTGGCCCGAGTAGTCTTAGCCATGTCCGGCGGCGTCGATAGCAGTGTTGCCGCCCAATTGTTGAAGCGTGATGGACACGACGTCATCGGGGTGTTCATGCGGCACGGGGAAGAATCGCCGATCGCTCACTGTGCGCTGGATGCCCCTGGCGGCGGCACGGCCCTGCAAATCCTCAACGAGCGAGCCGACCACAAGCAAGGTTGCTGCAGCGCATCCGACGCGGCCGATGCGCGGCGTGTGGCCGATCGGATGGATATACCGTTCTACGCGCTGAACTTGCAGCAAGAGTTTGGTCAGATCATGGAGTACTTCGCCGACGAGTACATCCGCGGCCGTACCCCGAATCCCTGCGTGATGTGCAACAATTGGATCAAGTTCGGCAAGCTGTTCGATTACGCGGACAGCGTCGGGGCCGAATTCGTCGCGACAGGGCACTATGCGAAACTGTTACCGAGCGACGAAGACCATGGCGTGCCAAAGCTGGTTCGGGGTATCGATCCAGGCAAGGACCAAACCTACGTGCTGTTTGGTATCCAGCGCGAATACCTCAAGCGGATGCTTCTGCCAGTCGGCGACTTCCATAAAGACGAAATCCGCGCGATGGCAGGCGAAACGGGCTTGCGCGTGGCCGATAAGAAAGACAGCCAAGAGATCTGCTTCGTGACCTCCGGCAAGCATGATCAGTTCGTCAAGCAGCGACGACCCGACGCCCAAACCTCTGGCGACTTCGTCCTGACGGATGGTACCGTCGTCGGTCAACACGACGGCATCGAGCGTTTCACGATCGGCCAGCGGAAAGGCCTCGGCATTGCCTTGGGCGAACCACACTATGTCACCAGGATCGATCCGATTAGCAACAGCGTCGTGCTGGGCAAGATCGAAGAACTGGGCCGCGCCGAGCTAACCGCGAACCGCTGTAACTGGCTGATCGAGCCAACCAGCGACACATTCCGCTGCGACGCGATGATCCGCTACAACAGCCCCGCTTTGCCGGCGACGGTAACGGTACTTACCGAAAACCGCATCGCGGTCACCTTCGACCAGCCACGCAATGGCGTAGCGCCCGGACAAGCCGTGGTCTGCTACGACGGCGACACGGTCCTGGGTGGCGGGTGGATCGAGTAGATCACCCTCTCTCCGCTGCCTGCCAGGCACAGCCTGACTTACCAGGATTGGTCAGGCCGCGGCAAAAAAGTCGAAACTTTCGTTTGGTGTGTGAAACACTTCTATGGTATACATGTGTTCACACAAAAAGCCAAGCCGGTCAGGCCTTTGGATCCACCTGACCAGCACGCGGCTGTGCAAGAAATCGTAGGGAGTGTCTCGACACATCAAACTCTGTCCAAACGCCCACAAGTAACAAATCGCGTGGTAGCGTAGTCGCCCTGCGTTGAAGGTACGCGCTCGCTTTGTACGAGTCTTGGCAAGTCGTTTCAGCGAACTCAGGGGCGCCAAGACGGCACCCTACGCGATGACACAACAATCACCCTCACCACAAAACGGATCGAACAATGCACGCACTGACCATCACCGCCGACCACTGGCAAGCTGCTTTGGAAGTCCCCAAGCAAATCGCCCTCGACCTGACCGCGCCACTCAACCTGCGGCTGCAAGCTTCACGGATGGTGCAAACAATGCTCAAGGTGCTGCTGAAAGACGAAAAGGACCGCGTCGAGCTCAAGCAACGGTCGGAAAAGATCGCCCCACCTAAAGTCAAAACGCCCGTTACCGCGTCAGCACCACCAACGTCCGAAGAACCGTCAGACGTAGAGCACGATATCGCCTCCCCCCTCGATTCAACGCACCAAGAATATGTCCACGAAGACATGGACATAACCCCCGAGGAAGTACCATCCGAAACACGAACACGCTACATCGGCCGCATCGGCCCAAGAAAATTTCGCGGCAAAAAGCGGAAGTGACGCGGCCACAATCCCGTAGGTCAGGCACTGCCTGACAAGCCCCGGGTACACGCATCGCCACCCAGGAAGATACCAACCGCCACACGCGCAATCGCGCTGCACAACCACACGCCGCTTCGTGTCAGGCACAGCCTGACCTACAACTGACCTATTACTTGGGAAACTTATCGTGAACGATCACGTCCTCCAGCGATAACTGCCCTGGTTTGCCCCAGGCGCCTTGTTTCGCTTTGCCGACTACGATCATCATGCCGAGGATGTGGTCGTCGGGCAGGTTGATGATTTCGGCGACTTTGTCTGGATCGTAGCCGACCAGGGCGCCGGTGTCGTACCCCATGTCCTTGGCGGCCAGCATGATGGTTTGGGCGGCAATGCCCATTGAACGCATCGCTTCATCGCGTTGGAGTTGCGGCTTCTTGTCGTAAAGACCAAAGAGCATCTTCACCAGCTTCTCGGCGACTTCCGGTGGGCTGTTCTTCCAGTAGCGATCTGGCTCCTTGCCATGAGCTTCCAGATCAGCCGTCAGCACGATGAGCAGCGACGCGTCGGCAACCTGGGCTTGGTTGTAAGCCGCGGCGCGAAGTTGCTCTCTGGTTTCCTTATCCCGAACCAATACGAACCGCCAGTGCTGAATATTGAACGAAGTCGGCGACTGGATGGCCGCTTCCATCAGCTTGTTGATTTCGTCGTCGGTCAGTTCGTGGTCAGGGTGGTAATGCTTGATCGACCGGCGGCCGTAAATGGCGTCGAAGGTTTCCATGCCGTTATTTCCGCGTTAGATTTCAATCGTCTGGTGGATTTGATTCGTCTTCCATTGTGGCCCGAAAGGATTTTTTTCACCAGACACCTCCACAAAACGATCGTGGGAAGTTTTGCCGATTTCTGTTAAAAAGCAGCAAGCGAAATCCCTCGCCGGTAAGCAGTTATGAAATCCTCGTCGGACGAAAACCCATATCAGTCTCCCAGCGAAGCGGAGGAAGCCGAACTTTCGCCAGACACGATCCTGGAACGGGCCAGTCTGGCTTGGGTATTTCCGATGATCGGGTTCTTGCTGTTCGTGGGAGCAGGCTACCTTTCCCAGTTCAAGATCGTTTTCCTCTTAGCGGTCATCCTGTTGCTAGTCACGCTCGTTTTCTGGCTCGCAGGTTTCGCAATGACTACTTACGGAATTGTCGTTTCGCGTGATTACCCACATGCGTTCGGCCACGCGATCCTCGGGGGTATTTGCGGCTTAATACTGACAAGCGTAATACTGCTGGGCATGATCGGTTATTGGTCCACGGTTTAATCCTCGATGACATTTCAACGTCTCTCTAATCCATTTCTAAAATCACTCTCCACCGCATGATGCAACCCAACGAAGACAACCCATACCTTTCGCCGGCGGAAACCAACACGCCCCAAGTTGCCCGCGAGGTTATCTTGCGGCGGGTCGCGCTCGCGTGGCAGTTTCCGTTGATCGGCGTGCTGTTGGGGGTGGCCGGCATAGCGATCTCGGCCTTGCCGATCGCAACGTCGCTGAGCGTCCTGGTGCTGATGATGATTATGCTTTGCTGGGTATTCGGAATCACGATGTTCGCTTACGGCTTGATCATGGCCCGCGGTTACGAAGGGGTATGGCCACATCTGCTGGGCGGCCTCACCGCGAATATGTTCCTGACCGGGATCTTGTGTTCTGGCGTGGCCTATCTGTTTCTCAATGTCCCGAGCCCAGTCCCGGCGGCCAGGCCGTTGCCAACCGTGGAAGCAGCAGCCTGGCCGGATAACGAGTAAACCAACTATGGACGCCTCAGAAAAAGACAATCCGTTCGGATCTCCCCAAACCGCCGAGGTAACCGACATCACGCGGGAGTCGGTGATGCGGTACGGTCGGGTTGGCTGGATGGTTCCATTGATCGGCGTGGCAAGCTGTTTTCAATGGTTATTCATGACCGGAGTTCGCCTGAACTTTGTGTTCCTGGTCGGAGTTTTGGTCGTTTGCGGTGTCAGTCTCTTCTTTGGCATTCGCTGCACGATTTATGCCTTCGTACTGCGGGAATACAATCCACCGGTGAGCAAGCACATCCGCTGGGCAGTGATGGCGAACCTTTTCCTCGGAGTTGTTACGATTGCCGCTTTGACCGGACTCTGCTTGATCGAATGGCCCGTCATCGACTATTGGAATCTCTGAAGTGGATCGGATGAACGATCAGTTCGACGACAATCCGTACCGATCTCCGGCTGCGCCCTGCAAGCCGGAGGGCTCTCAACCCTCGGTATCGGAAGAGAAGAGTCACAGTGTTATACGTGCGGCCCGTCTTGCCTGGCAGTTGCCTACGCTTGGCGCGGCGTGTTACTTCGCTGCTATCGCACTTTTGCTGTTCGGTCCGAGAGTCGCTACCTTCGGCGTGCCGTTGCTAGTTGCCACCTTGTTCTGCCTACTTTTGGGGCTCGCATATGCGATTTATGCCGCCAGTTGGAACAAACAGATTCCTGAAGCGGGCACCCATGCAGGTTTCGGAATGGGGGTGATTGTCCTGCTTTTTTTCCTGATGCTCCTCGGCTGCGCTGGGATCGCTGAACTTGCCGTGACCGACCTATGATCGCCTTCTTAAAGCGATCGAAGACACCTTTCCATGGAATCGATTAGTAAAGACAGTCCGTTTCAATCTCCTTGCGAGACTCGAGCCTCGACTCAGCCGACAAACGCCCTTAATTCATCGTCCGCATGGGCGAGCCTTATCCCGATCATGGCGATGTCCGCGTGGGGCATGCCGCTGATCGCGGAAGGCCTCTTGCTGGTTGTCTTTGTAAATAGGGTTTCTGACCAATCGTTGCTACCTTCGCCCGAAACGCAGACAGCCTTGGGCCGGGGTACGATCATCTTCTTGGTTGGGGGCGTGTTCGCAACGATGCTCGGTCTTAAGGCGTTAAAACGCATCCCCAATGTCGGTTACCATTTGATCGCAGGAAGCATCTCGATCTCGCTAGTCATATCCACCATTGCCGCGATCGGAATGTGGATTCACTTTTTTGCGCTTCAATTGCTGAAGTAAGCTGTTTTAGCGAATCACTTCATGAAGGAAACATCCAACCCGTTCGAGTCTCCGGCAGAACTTCGCTCGCAGGCAGAAGGCCCAGAAAGAGAGACCGAATCGGAGAAAGAAGAGCCCCAGGCCGCCGCTCCAGAGGAAACGGGCTTCGGTCTTGGTTCTCTGGCGTGGATTTTTCCCCTTGCTGCGTGGGTTCCTTTGCTGGGAATCGTCCTTCTCGCGACACCTGGACTTCACAACGTCGTCTTTTTGTTCGGAATTCTGCTCTGCTTTGGAGGTGGCGTGCTGTTCACGCTCTTCAACATCATCGTCTCGAAGTCAAATCCCACTGCGCGGCGTAATGCCCTGTATGGCTTGACCTTCAATGGCCTGTTAATCTTTCTGGTGATCGTTGCCTGTGCTGGCATCGGAGCAAGCCGTTAACAAGCGGGCCCCACTATCGCTCCTCCAGGAAGCAGAATCATCAGCTTGATCCGAGACGACAATCCGTTCGAATCTCCCTCAACGCCAAGCGATGGCGGATTGATTGAGGTTGAAGCAGCACGTCACATCTGGCTTGCCTGGGCGTTGCCGTTGGCAAGCGGTACGCTGTTCGCTAGCGCGTTCTACCTTCCGTCAAGCTTTGCCGGAACGCCGTTGTTTTTGGTTCTCTTTGGGATCTCGCTGCTGTTGATGATCGCCGGAGTGGTCATGACAATTCATGCGATTTTTGTCCGCAAGCAGTGGTCGATCGCCTGGCCCCATCTGCTTGCCGGCATCCTTCTTAACGGCTTGGTTTTCGCGGCCGATGCATTCTTCATCTACATACTGATTTCGCTGATCCTGTTCTTTAGCAGCTTCTCTTGAATCGCGATAGGAAGCTACTACTTGGGCGGATCGTCTTTCCCATACCGTCCTTTGAATTTATCCGCCGGATACTTGGCGACGTTCTTCTTCATCTTCTCGCGCATCAGAGTTGCCACGTCGAAACCCATTTCGTTGCAAAGCGCCATGGCATAGCAGATCACGTCTGCGATTTCTTCACCGATGGCAGCTCGCTTGTCGGCCTCGATGTCAGAACGCGAGGCCTCGACGGTGATCCACTGGAAATGTTCCATCAGTTCCGCCGCTTCCACGGCCAAGGCCATGCTGATGTTCTTGGGGGCGTGGAACTGATGCCAGTCTCGTTCGGCGACAAAGTGCGCGACCATTTCGCGCAGTTGCCCGACGGGCGTTTGCAGATCGTCAGAAATCGCGTCGATGCGTTGGGCTAAGCTTTGCGGATCGCTGGTCATGCGAATCTCCCTCAGACATTCGATTCCGCGTTGTGCCAACGTAGCACAGGCGGCGTGCGTGTCATGATTGGAGATATTGCCGTCCAGTTCAACCGGTAACTACCACTGTGTGGCAGGTTCGGCTTCTTCTTCACCGTTTGTTGCTGGCAAGCCAAGCAGACGGCAAGCAAAGATCGGCGAAAGACCTGAGTCGACGGCCGCGACCTCGTCAGTTGGCCCTTCAGTAACCGGCTTCTGGGCAACTTGTGGTTGGGCGATCGGCTCTAGCATCGATGCCTGCTCGATGGTTTCCTCGTTTTCGTCGAACACGCGGGCAAAGACTGAATTGCCTGATTTCGGTTTACCTGCAGACGAACCGTCGTCTTGCGTTACAGGGGCAACCGGAGCAGCTTGCGTGAACCGCGATCCACCTTGGGAAGTGGGCGATTGAGGCTGAGCGGCTGGAGCACTCGAGTAGCGGGATGGTCGATTTTGAGGTGTCGAGAGTGCTTCTTCGTGGCTAACAACGCGCGAATCTGGCCCAATCGTTACGCGGGGATTCGACCAATCGACTGGCTGTGCATTCGCCGCTTTAGCAGCCACATCAAGAGGACTTTCTGGCGCATTCCCGCCTGGCTGGCGAGGCCCAACTTCAGGCGACGGAGCAGGGGAGTAGTTCGGTGGGCTGACCTGATCAATGGGAGGGAGGCGACGTAATTGATCGTCGCGGCGAACGTTCCCTTGATCGACCAGCGTGGGCGTCGGAGGATTGGCAACGGACCAGCGCGACTCGCCGGTGTACTGCCCCCAAACCGGGGAGATCGTAGCCAGGGTCGAGGCCGTCAGGACCAAACCGGCGAACATTTTCGAGAGACCGGGCACCCGGTTTCGGATGTTGCTGTTGTACTGTGCCATGTCGCTACCACGCTAAAAGGCTAAGAAACTCACCGCGCACGCCTCGCTAATCTGGCGTCGTTCTGCTTCATCGTCAGAATCGCGCAAGGAAGTTTAACGATTGTAGGAGTCGCACTCTGTGATAGCAGAATTTCCTTGACTAATTTATTTGTTCCAAGCCATAATTATTTAGGAAGGCTAACTAAACACCACTCGCGAGTACGGTATGCAGTACGATTTCCAAGCCAGCACGGGCTATTGGATCACACTTACGGCTCACCAATACCAACAACGGGTGGATAGCGAGCTGCGCCCCTTCGGTATCACGTTTCGTCAGTTTCAAGTGTTAGCCTGGCTGAAATATGACGGGTCGTTAACGCAGAGCGAACTCGCTCGACGCATGCTCATCGAACCACCCACACTCGCTGGCATCATGACTCGCATGGAGACCTTGCATTGGATCCAACGGGTTAGTTGCTCCTTCGATCGCCGCAAGAAGTACCTCGAAGTCGGACCTGCCGCCGAACCGGTTTGGAAAAAGATTGTCGCGGTTTTAAACAAAATACGTCAGGAAGCCGTTCAGGGGCTAACGCCTCATGAAGTCGATCAGCTTCACGCACTCCTCGGTCGCGTTCTGCAAAACCTCGGCGGAACGTCATCAACGCCTACCTCCTCAGAAGTCGCTACACACCAATCATGAATACGACTTTCCCTCTCCATATTTCGACATCTTTGCTGCTCTCGTTGGCGATCGGTTCGTCACTGCTCGCCCAAGGCAAAGCACCTCCACCGGCTCCGGTTCGTACCGCAACCGTCGAGCAGAAGGAGATCGCCACCCGCAAGCCGTTCGTCGGAACGGTTCGACCGACGCAGCAAGCAATTCTTGGTAGCGCGGTCGATGGTCGCGTGATCGAGTTCAACTACGAAGAAGGCGATCGCGTCGAGAACGGAGCTGCGATTGCCCAATTGCTAACCCACACGATCAATCTGCAGTGGGAAGCCGCCAAAGCGGAACTGAATGTTCGTAAAGCCGAGCTGGAAGAGATGGAGAACGGGACCCGGCCGGAAGAGATCGAGCAAATGAAAGCCCGCATGCTCGCAGCCGAAGCTCGGATGCGTTATCTCGAACTACGTCGTAAGCGAGCCGAGGACTTGTACGCCAACCAGAAGGTTACCTCGGCCGAAGTGCGTGACGAAGCGGTCTCGGCCGCGGATGCCGCCAAGCAGGCGTTCCTGGAAGCGAAAGCGGCTTACGACTTGTCGGTCGCTGGACCGCGTGCGGAACAAATCGCCCAAGCCAAGGCGCGCGTCGCCATGCAGCAGGCCATCGCCGACGAACTGGAAGATCGGATTAAGAAGTACACGATCCGTACGCGTTTCGATGGATATATCGTGAAGAAGTCGACGGAGGTTGGTGCCTGGGCGAGTTCTGGTGGACCGATTGCCGAGGTCGCCCATCTCGATTCGGTCGATGTCGTGGCCAACGTTCCGGAACAAGATATTCCTTACGTTCAGCTAGGCGAAGAGGTCACCGTGGAAGTCTTCGCTTACAAGGGACATCCCTTCAGCGGAAAGGTGTTCTCGATCAATCCTTCCGCAGATGTCCGGGCTCGAACCTTTCCTGTCAAAATTCGAATCAAGAACGAACTGGTCGACGGCAAACCCATGCTCAAATCGGGCATGATGGGGAATGTCCTGCTACAAGCTGGCCAGCAGAAAGTGGCCAAGTTAGTTCCTAAAGATGCGATCGTTCTGGGTGGCCCAGCACCAATGCTATACACCGTGGCTAAGTCGGCCGACGGCCTGACCGCGAAACCAGTTACGGTTCAGCTGGGTGAAGCAGACGGTGGCTTGATCGAGGTCCTTGGTGAGATCCAGCCAGGCGATCAGGTGGTGACGCGTGGTAACGAGCGTCTTCGCCCAGGCCAGCCCATTTCGATTATCCCCACGACTGAGAACCAAACCGCCGGCAGCTAACCGCGTCGATTCCCGCACTCAACTCTCCCGCCTCAAGCTTGTCCCATGATTAACTTCTTCCTCAATAATCCGGTCAAAGTCGCCGTTGGCGTGTTGCTGGTTGCGTTGTTCGGAACCGTCGCATTGTTCCAGATGCCGATGCAGCTGACGCCAGAGGTGCAAACGCCCACGATCACCATCGAGACAGCCTGGCCTGGCGCCAGCCCTCAAGAGATCGAACAAGAAATCGTCGTCGAACAGGAAGAGCAGCTGAAGAGTGTGGAAGGAATTCGGAAGATGACTTCCGAAAGCACCGACTCGAAAGCAACCATCACACTCGAATTCCTGGTCGGGACGAATATGGAAGAGGCACTGTTGAAGGTCAACAGCCGCCTTGCTCAAGTTCCGAACTATCCAGAAGACGCCGACCAACCGGTGATCACCACGGCCAACTCTTCCGATCGCCCCATCGCCTGGTTTGTACTTGGTCCGCGCAAGCCATCTAAGGAGCAATTCGACGAGTTCCGCAGTAAGCACCCTGAGTTTACCGCGGAACTGGACGAGATCGAATTCTCACCCAACGTGGGCGTCCAGATGCTTCGCTTGCGCAATGCGGCCGAAGCCCATCCAGAGTTCGCGGAACTTGCTCCGCCGGCGAGTCTCGACGTGATGACGATGAAACGATTCGCTGAGGACGAGATCGAGGCTCGATTCGAGCGAGTGAAAGGAGTTTCGCAGTCGAACGTGATTGGCGGCTTGGAGGACGAAATCCAAGTGGTCGTCCATCCCGAACGACTTGCGGCTCGGCAGTTAACCATCAACGATGTCCGTCGCGTGCTATCTGGCCAAAATGAAGACACGTCCGCTGGTGACTTCTGGGAAGGTAAACGCCGTTGGGTTGTGCGAACGCTGGGTCAGTTTCGCTCGACGGAACAAGTGGAAAATCAACTGCTGGCCGTTCGCGAAGGAGTGCCCGTTTACGTTCGCGATATTGGGGAAGTGCGTCACGGTTACAAGAAACCAAACGGCATCATGCGTCGATTTGGTGAGTCGAGCATCGGGATTAACTGTGTCCGCGAAACCAATGCCAACGTGCTTGATGTGATGGACGGATTACAGCAAGTTCGTGAGGAACTTGATAACGGCCTGCTGAAGTCGAAAGGCCTGCAACTCGTCCAGGTGTACGACGAAACCGATTACATCTATTCGTCGGTCGATCTGGTGCAGCAAAACATTTTCATCGGTGGTGCGTTGACCGTTTGCGTGCTGATGCTGTTCTTGCATCTCGGGGCACGGACATTGTTCCTCATTCCAGCGGCCATGGCGTTGGCGATTGGCTCGGCAACGGTTAACGGCTGGTTGTTCTTGCCTTGCCTGATATTGCTGCTGACCGCTGGGTTCTGGTTTGCTCGTGGTGCGTTGGTGGTCGCCTTGGCGATTCCAACCAGTATCGTGGGGACATTCCTCGTGTTGGGGATTCTCGGTCGATCACTGAATGTGATCAGCCTGGCGGGCTTGGCGTTCGCCGTCGGGATGCTGGTCGATAACGCCGTCGTTGTGCTGGAGAACATCTATCGCTATTACCAGATGGGAGATTCCCCACTAAAAGCGGCATCGAAGGGGACCAGTGAAGTTTGGGGGGCCGTGTTCGCTTCGACGGCAACCACCGTCGCCGTGTTTCTACCAATCGTGTTCATTCAAGAAGAAGCGGGGCAGTTGTTTAGAGACATTGCCTTGGCTATTAGTGCGGCCGTCGCGCTTTCGTTGGTCGTATCGATGTCGGTGATTCCGACAGCTGCCTCGCGCCTTTTTCATCGCAATCGCAAAGGAGCTCCGGAGAAAAACGGGCATATCTCGTCCCCGGTTACCGAAAAGGGCTCCCACGCCACATCGCCTGCTGCGATTTCTGGAATTGAGGGAAGCATCAACAAGCTGGGCGAAAAGACAATCGACTGGGTCGTCGGTTTGAATCGGTGGCTAATGCAAACCACGCTTCGCCGCGTGGGCGTGATCACGCTGATCTTGGTGGCAACCGGACTGACCAGTTGGGCCCTCTGGCCAAAAGTCGAATACTTGCCGACCGGCAATCGCAACTTGGTGTTCGGAATTTTGCTTCCTCCGCCAGGCTACAATATCGACCAGTTGATGGCGATGGGCGAACAAGTCGAAGAAGATTTGCGACCCTACTGGGACGTCGATCCCACCGACCCTAAAGTCCTGAACGCCGAGTTTCCGCCGATCAGCGATTTCTTCTTTGTGGCTCGGGGGCGCCAGGTGTTTATGGGCTTGCGTACCTACGATGATCAACGCGCCGGCGAATTGGTAAACTTGGTGCAACGTGTCGGATCGAAGTTGCCAGGCACCTTCGCCGTTGCGAAACAATCAAGCTTGTTCGAACAAGGTTTGACCGCTGGGCGAACAATTGACGTCGAGATCACCGGTCCCGACCTGGAAACGCTGGTTGGGATTGGACGCTCCGTATTCGGTGCCTCGAAAGGTGCCTTGCCTGAAAACACTCAAGCTCGTCCGGTTCCCAGCTTGGACCTTTCCAGCCCGGAAGTTCATATCGAACCGAAGCTGGTTCAAGCTGCCGAAATGGGCGTCAGCAGTGCCGACCTTGGCTATACGGCCAATGCCCTGATCGATGGTGCTTATGCCGGTGACTATTTCCTGAATGGAAAGAAGATCGACCTCACGATCATTGGCGAGACGCAGTTCGCCGACTCGACACAAAAAATCGGCACGTTACCGATCGCAACCCCAGGGGGCGAACTGATTCCACTGGAGGCCGTGGCCGACGTCACTCTGACCAGCGGTCCGGAACAAGTGAATCACCGCGAACGCATGCGATCGATCACGATTGAGGTCTCACCGCCACGCGAAATGGCGCTGGAAGACGCCATGAATAAGATCTCGGCGATTCTCGTCAACTTGAAAGAGCAGGGGGCGATTCCCGATGGATACCGCGTGGCTCTTTCCGGCACGGCCGACAAGCTGCAAGATACCTGGATGTCGCTTCGGCTGAACGTGCTGTTGGCGTTACTGATCACGTACCTCTTAATGGCCGCGTTGTTTGAATCTTGGATTTATCCATTCGTGATCATCCTCAGCGTGCCGCTGGGTGCCGTCGGCGGAGTGATGGCGTTGTCGCTGTTGAACCTGTTCGTTCTGCAGCCACTCGATGTGCTGACAATGCTAGGCTTCGTGATCTTGATCGGTACCGTTGTGAACAACCCGATCCTGATCGTTCACCAGGCGCTCAATTACATGCGTGAAGATGGCCTCTCGCTGCAAGATGCCGTGCTCGAAAGCGTGCGTTCACGAATTCGACCGATTTTCATGACCACGATGACCACCGTGCTGGGACTGATGCCGTTGGTGCTTTTCCCAGGCTCTGGGAGCGAACTGTATCGCGGACTGGGAAGCGTGGTGCTGGGTGGTTTGTTGGTTTCGACCTTCCTGACCTTGGTGTTGGTCCCCAGCTTATTCAGCCTGACCGTTGAAACGTTCGATCGCTTGTTTGGTCGGTTCTACGAGGATGACGAAGAAACGCACCTTCCGCCGAAGGCCGTTGAACCGGTTCCTCAAGCCGAGCCCGAATACGCCACCGCTCCGGGTGGTAACCCATTCACGGAAAACTAGTTCAGCGGGAACCGAGTGCCTGATTCCTTGCCGCGAACCCTGGTTTTGCGGCGTAGGAAGTTGAGGTTAAACTAGAGATCTAGTGCAACGCCGTTTTCCTTCTCAGGTATTATCGATGTCGAACAAGCTACGACGATTCTGGATCGTTTTGTCCCTGCTCGTCCTCCCGATGCTGGCCTCGCCGGCATTTGCCCAAGACGAAAAGAAGGAAGAGGAAGAAGGCAAGAGCTGGGTTCTAAACTACATCACCGTCGTGCTATTGGTCGGTGCGGGTGTCGCCGTCGTGGGGATGGGCACCAATCGCGAGAACGAAGAAATGCGGAAGAAGGAACGCCAGGAAGCGAAAGAGAAGGAAGAGCGACTCAAAAAGCTGGAACAAGGTTAACAGCCTGTTAGTTCCAGGCTCCGTGCTATGCTCGATTCCGGCAATCGGCCGCATGACTCCCAATGCGGCCTAATGAGTTCAGAGGCGTGAATCAGGCCGAATTACGTGGCCGCTACCGCCTGGTTCGATGTTCGAGCAAAGGCTCCTACTAAGCGAATGACTTTGCGTCCAACGACGTCTTGCGTCTCGCAACCTGCCGCAGCCTCGCAAACCTCTCCCGCCATCGTGGCTAGTTCTTCATAGCCATACACATCGCAACAGCGATAAATGAAGTGGCTCAGGCGTCCCACTTCGGCCATGTTTCCAGAGCTAACCGCTTCGACCAGGCTGTCCAAGCGAGGCGATAACCCTTCGAGAAAGGCTTGCACCCGTACACTATTGAAGGCAAGCCGTTGGTTCAGTTTCCGCAGATCGGGAAGTTTGTTTTCGGTAGCATTCATGGCAAGGACCTCGCGTAGGCATGAGAGGGGGTCGCAGAATCAAAGTCTGCGGATGACTTCATTAAGCGAGATCGGCAGAAGCGATGATCGTTGATGCCTGGCTTTGCCACCACCGCGGAAAAAGCTAGCAATTCGCGGCGAGGCTAACGGTTATGCCGCTTGTCGGGGCGCCTGCGCAACCGCGACGGGAACGACCGCTGCGGCAAGGTTTTGCTGGCCAAGCTTTTCCAAGACCGCGTGCGTCAGACGATTCCGCATCGCGCTGGACCACTGGCCTCGTCCATGCTCGAGCGAAGCGAGATACTCGCGGACCAAGCGACGTAGGCGTGCCTGCTGATAACCGATCGCCTGATCTGAGGCAGCAATGCTGGCAGACAAATTCGCTCTTTGTTGTGCGATTTCAGTTAGTTCGCGAACCGCTTGGTTGACGATTCGGTCCTTCCGGGAGAAACTGGTGACCCAAGCTAAAAGCCGACGCATCGCACGATTCCTTTTTTCCTTCTGCCTTGTCGAGTCCATGACGTGACATCGCCGTAATAAGGGAATCGAACGGAGCTGGGCCAGGACAGCAGATTCCTGCTAAGGAAACGCTTTCTGCCAACTAGCGAAAGCTTGCCAGATGTTAAGAAAATGAATAAAGAGGGTGGCTGGAAACGGTCGATACCATTGTCAAACTCAGCGAATTTGGAATAATCATTCCAATCACTGAGGTTCTCCTCTTTTAAGGCGCCGTGGCCAAGTGGCTAAGGCAGCGGATTGCAAATCCGCCATCGCCGGTTCGAATCCGGCCGGCGCCTCTTTCTTTCATTTTCTCACACCGGGAGGCTCTCTCCCGGTCGGATCCTCGGGCGTGTCTGGTACCGAGGTGCATTTCTGTCAAGATTTTCGTACATTTTTCATTGTGCTCATTCTTGCGCCAGATTAATTTTCAGTTTTTTCCTATACACCCTTCTGCGGCATTTACGCAAGCTGCGAAGGTCCAGGCGAAAAATGAGCCGACTTGGACTAGGCTTAAAGGGGAAACCCCCTGCGGGAGTGCCGCAAGCGGATTGCCGTAAGTGTTTGGAAATTCCGTGTTTTTTGGGCTCCGGATTCCGGATACTAAGACCATTGCGGGTGTCCGCCCTAGCAATTTTCATGGGTTAAGTTAACCTATCTCTAGTGGGTGGTATGCTTTGTCAGCCATAACACCACGGGGGTAGTCGAGTCATGTGCAAGGATTTTTTCGTCATTACCGCGATGGCACCGACTCGGAATGATAGATGGGCAAAATCAACAACAACAAATTGGACAAGTGCCGTATCGCCTGCATCCGCCGGCCAGTAGATGCAACAACCACGGAACCTAATTGCCAACCGATTGGGAACTCGTGCCTAGGGAAATGCTTCCAAGACTTCGTGATGCGGACCTAACGAGATGATGTGGAGTAATTGATGGCTATTCGACTGTTAGTTGCGGATGACCATGAAGTTGTCCGATTCGGACTAAGAACTCTTGTCGCCGATAGCGATATCGAAATTGTGGGAGAAGCCGCCACCGGTGACTCCGCGATATCAATGGTCGATGAAGTCAAACCGGACGTGGTACTGCTGGATATTCGCATGCCTGATGGAGACGGCCTGACTACCCTGGGTCGCCTCAAACTCGATCACCCCAATTTGGCGATCCTCGTCCTTTCGACCTACGACAACCCGACCTACGTGGCTCGCGCCGTCGCTTTGGGCGCTGCCGGTTACGTCTTGAAGGGAGACCCCAAGGATCGTTTGCTGGACGCAATCCGCACCGCACACCGTGGTGAAAACGCTTGGACCCGCGATGAACTTCGTCGTGTGACGGGTGCTCTGGCAACCCCACGCCTGAACGCCGACGTCGAAGTGCCTCTCACCCAGCGTGAAAGCGAAGTCCTTCGCCAATTGGCGCTTGGATTGACCAACAAAGAAATCGCCCAAGCTTTGCATATCAGCTACGAGACGGTCAAAGAACACGTCCAGCACATTCTTCGCAAAGTTGGCGTTTCCGATCGTACCCAGGCAGCCGTCTGGGCGGTACGCAAAGGCCTTGTGTAACGATATCGGGCGATTTCAACTCGACTAATGTCTAACTCGTTCAGGCGACGTGGGTAATTGCACGTCGCCTGATAACATTTACGATGGGTGGCTCCTACCTTTCTTCTGCCCGAAAGAGCCACCATGACCAAGCCTACCGATATCGTCGTCCGCGAAGTTCTGCCTTCGACGGAAACCATTCAGTATCGCTCTCCGATGAAATTTGGCGGGCGAGTCGTCACGGATGTCACGCTTTTTAACGTCGACGTCACCGTCGAGACGCGTGACGGAAAAGTCGGTAAAGGCTTCGGCTCGATGACGATGGGCAACGTCTGGGGATGGCCATCGCAGAAGGTCGAGAGCGGCGAGACACTGGCCTCGCTTGTGGAAGTCGCCAACCGCTTTGCCGGCCGAGCAGCCACCTTGTCGGAAGCCGCTCACCCGCTGCAACATGCCCGTTCGCTGCACGGTCCATTGCTGGAAATTGGCAAGCAGGTCGAGGCAGATCGCTCGCTGCCTGAGGCCATTCCAATGTTGGCTTTACTGGTCGCCGCCAGTCCGATTGATGCTGCGATCCACGATGCATATGGCAAGGCCCTGGGCCTGAACAGCTACAATACGTTGGGCGCCGAGTACATCAATGAAGATCTGAGCAGCTTCCTGAACGCCGACTTCCAGGGAGAGTACCTCGATCACTATACTTCGCGCGAGCCACAAGCAAAAATGCCGCTTTATCACCTGGTTGGCGCGCTCGATCCTCTGGACGATAGCGAACTGGAATCCCCCGTCGGAGATGGCCTCCCAGAGACATTGGCCGATTGGATTTTGGCCGATGGGCTCTCTCACCTGAAAATCAAGCTGAACGGTGACGACCTGGCCTGGGATGTTGCGCGTGTGGCGAAGATTGACTCCGTTTCGAGCAATGTCCAAGCAGGGCGAGGCCTCGATGCCTGGTACTATTCGCTCGACTTCAACGAGAAGTGCGCCAGCGTTGACTATGTGCTCGAGTTCCTGGCCAAGTTGAAAGAGACCAGCCCCAACGCGCTCGATCGAGTGCAATATATCGAGCAGCCAACACATCGCGACCTGAAGAAGCATCCCGAAAACAAGATGCACGCGGCCGCGAAAATCAAGCCGGTCGTGATCGACGAATCGCTGATCGACCTGGAAAGCCTTTTCCTGGCTCGTGAGCAAGGTTACAGTGGCGTTGCCCTCAAAGCCTGTAAGGGACACTCGGAAGCACTCTTAATGGGTGCTGCGGCGCAGAAGTACGGTCTGTTTCTATGTGTGCAGGACCTGACTTGCCCCGGAGCATCGTTCCTACATTCAGCCAGCCTGGCAGCCAGAATTCCAACGATCGCGGCGATCGAAGGAAATGGCCGACAATATTGTCCGGCCGGAAACGAAGCTTGGCGCAAGCAATTTCCGTCGATGTTTGAGATCACCGACGGAACTGTCGGGACCGGCGTGTTAACCGGTCCCGGGCTAGGCTTTTAGATCGCTTGGCTCAAACCAATTAGAACTGGCGAGGACCGCCGGTTACTGGCGTCGCAGCCTGGCGATAGAACGTTTCGTAGTGAACGTCGTACGGCAGGTTCGATTCGTGAGCCGAGTAGCGGTACATCATGGGCACTGCGTTCGCGGTCGGACGCAAGTTGCTGATACCGTACCATTGCTGCGAGAACAAGCGAGCACGACGAGCAGCTGCCGTCAGCTCAGCACGACGACGTCGAGCCAAAGCAGGGTCGTCGTAGCGACGCATCTCTTGAAGGTAGAACCACATCTCTGGAGTGGCGTTCCCCAGCGAAGGGATCTCGTCCACCGAAACGGGCTTGTTGGCCGTTGTCTCGTTGTTGTCGACAACCTTCATTTCTTGGGCGTTGACCTGAGTGGTCATGGCAACGATGGCCAAAACAAAAGTGAAGGGGATCAGCTTGGTCATTCTGTATCTACTCCAGGATGATGGTTGTCGTCGCAATCTTGGGTACAGATTGGGTCACTCTGGATCGGCAACCGGACATACTACGTCTCTAAGAGTCGGCCAAAATTGGTGCGAAAGATCGGCAAATTCAGAATTTCCAGGCACAGAAATAAGAGCCTGCCCGCAAGCTTCAACCAGCTTTCCTACATCGCCAGGCACGCCGCGATAGCACTGCATTCAGCGGCATCTTAATGAGCACGCAGCGATCGAGTTCGCTAGCAACAATCCGCTTCAACCGCTGTTAAGAAGCACCCTTTTTAGGACGCGGGATCTTTCCGCCGCCGCGCGTTCGACGCCCCTTCTTACGGCCTCGCCCACCTTCTTTCGTATCGACGTCGCTCTTCTTTTTACCGATCTGATCTTCCATTTTGGTAATCCGATCGCGAATCGCGGCGGCTCGCTCAAACTCGAGATTCTCGGCCGCATCCAGCATTTCCTGCTGCAGCTCCGAAATGTACTCCTTGGTGATAATCTCCGAATCGTCCGTTCGCCCGACCGCTTCGTTGGCTTTGCGATGAGCGTCTGCTTCCGATTCGATACCGCGGCGGATGTTCTTTTTAATTGTCTCCGGCGTGATGCCGTGCTCTTCGTTGTACGCCTGTTGGATTTCACGTCGGCGAGCGGTTTCGTCGATGGCGCTTTGCATTGCGGCGGTCACGCGATCGGCATACATGATCACCTTGGCATTCACGTTACGTGCCGAACGTCCAATCGTTTGAATTAACGAAGTCTCACTCCGTAAGAAGCCTTCTTTGTCGGCATCCAAAATCGCGACCAGCGACACTTCGGGAAGGTCTAAACCTTCTCGCAACAGGTTCACCCCGACCAGACAATCGAACTTTCCTTCACGCAGATCACGTAAAAGCTCGACTCGCTCGAACGCGTCGAGCTCGCTGTGCAGCCACTTACAGGGCACACCTTGCTCGTTGAAATAATGCGAGAGATCTTCGGCCAAACGCTTGGTGAGCGTCGTAACCAAGGTTCGATCACCGGCCGCCACGCGGGCCTTAATTTCTTCCAGCAAATGGGGGACTTGGCCTCTTGCGGGGCAGACTTCCACCACCGGATCAAGCAGCCCAGTCGGACGAATGATCTGTTCGACCACTTCGCCGGTGGTCTTTTCCAGTTCGTAATTGGACGGGGTCGCCGAGACGAAGACGGTTTGATTGAGGATATTCTCCCATTCCTCGAACTTCAGCGGACGGTTATCCAAGGCACTGGGAAGGCGGAAACCATGCTCAACGAGATTCATCTTCCGACTGCGGTCGCCGTGATACATCGCCGAGATCTGTGAAACGGTCACATGCGATTCGTCAACGAACAGCAAGAAGTCTTTCGGGAAGAAGTCGTACAACGTGCTCGGGGGCGCTCCTCGCGGACGTCCTGACAGAGGCTGGCTGTAGTTCTCGATGCCAGGGCAGAAACCGACTTCCTGCATCATTTCGAGGTCGAAACGGGTCCGGGCGTTCAATCGCTGGGCTTCCAGTAGCTTGCCGGCTTGTTTCAGTTCTTCCAAGCGCCCGTTTAACTCGGCTCGGATGTTCTTTACGGCCTTCTCAATTCGCTCTTCCGGCATCACAAAGTGCTTAGCCGGGTAGATGAACAGTTGATCTTGCTGGGCAATGATCTCGCCGGTGGTCGGGTTGATGATCGCTAGTTGTTCAACCTCATCTCCCCACAACTCAATGCGATAAGCGAACTCTTCGTAGGAAGGCCAGATCTCCAGACAATCGCCTCGAACGCGAAACTTCGAGCGTTCGAAGGAGATATCGTTACGTTCGTACAAGATGTCGACCAACCTCGACAAGATATCGTCCCGGTCGACGATTTGCCCCTTGGTGATGCTGACCATCATCTTCTTGTAGTCGTCTGGCGAACCCAAGCCATAGATACTGGAAACGCTAGCAACAATAATTACATCACGACGGCTGACCAGAGCGCTGGTTGAAGCAAGCCGGAGACGATCGATCTCGTCGTTAATCGAGGCGTCTTTCTCGATATAGATGTCACGCTGCGGAATGTAGGCTTCCGGCTGGTAATAGTCGTAATAGCTGACGAAGTAGTGGACGGCGTTGTTGGGGAAGAAGTCTTTGAATTCCGAGTACAGCTGAGCCGCAAGCGTTTTGTTGTGCGAAATGACCAGAGTAGGGCGCTGCAGATTCTGAATGACGTTCGCCATGGTGAACGTCTTACCCGAACCAGTCACCCCGAGCAGACACTGGTGTGGCTTGCCCTCTTTGATGCCCTGAGTCAACGCTTCGATCGCGGCAGGCTGGTCGCCGGCCGGCTTGAATGCGGACGCTAGCTGAAATTCCACTACGTCTCCCTTATCAGCCTGTTGAAGTTCTCAGATCGGCTACGTAATTGAGATTGGGGCGATTGCGGCGTTGTGACTTCCTCGACATATCTAGTGGATATGCCTGCGGACTCACGCCTTGCCCTCGCCCCAATCTTAATGACTCGCTAACGAAGCAGAAAATCAACAGACTGTTATCTCTGTTCGTGGCGGCTTCCTGCCCGGGGCCAAGCCCCAGGCAGAATCTTTCCATTCTAACGAGTCGGACACCGCCGTGCCGCCGACTATTCCCCCAAACTGCCGAGGGATGCCAGCAATTCGGCCATTTCTCCGGCCGCGTGGCCGTCGCCTTGAGCACGGGCGATCTCGACACCTTCGCGAAGAACCGAACGGGATTCCTCGATTTCACCCATTTCTGCCAGCATTTGTCCGCACATGAACCAGGCGGCAACGTAGGGGGGCGTTCCCTTCATCAAGGTTTCAAACTGCTGGCGTGCCTCGTCATGGCTTCCTTCCTTGCGCAGTTCCATGGCCAGGCCATACCTCAGGAAGGTGTCGTTGGGATCGCTCTCGAGGAGGCTGAGAATTTGCTCTTTGCGTGAATTAGCCACGAAGTCGTTACTCTTTCAAGGATTACGTCGAACCAGCACATCCGGAAAAGGATGCCCAAACCATCCATTCTCTAAAATCCGAACATTTCTTTAAACCACTAATCTCGAAATGGCCGATACCGAGAAAGGAATTCTCATATTGTTTTGATGGGCGACAGGAAATTCAATGATGCATCGTAGCGCACTTCTAGGCACCGCAGGAATGATTGTCCTCGCCGCCTTCGGCCACGTTGTCATTTCTGGAATTACATCTCAGGAAGCAGCCTCGGCGGAAACTCCCCGGGCCGAGGTAAGCGATCCCGCTCCGCCCATGCCGAGTCGATTTTCGGCTCCGGCGAGTTCGGTTCCCTTGCAACCCATGCCAGCTCGTTTGAACGAGCCATCGCTGTACGGTTCGCCATCTGGCACCCGACTAACGGCGGGGGAGGACGAAGGACGACCATCCAGTCGACGCCGTGTCGTCCGTCCTGAAGCGATGGAGACCAAGCCAGAGCCGCAGCCAACTGCTGCCGAGCCGAAAGCAGGCCTACCGTCTTCGCTGGACGAAGCACTAAATCGCCTGAAATCGAATCCGCTTACCGTCGGCACCGACGAAAACGATGCCCTGGAACCAACCCCAGCGGCCCCCAAGCAGGAAGCCGAACAGCCTGCTCCAAAACCGAATACGCCTCCGACTGCCAATCCGTATCGCTACCAGCCGTCGGCTGCGACGCCTGCCGCCAACGGCCCTGCCTCGATTGGGGCACCTGCCGTCAAAGCAGAACCGGAAGAGCAGAAGCAACCGAACATCACTTCGCAGCCAACTTCGATTCCACGTCAATCGTTGACTACGGCCGATCCTCCCGCGGCGGCTCCCGTTCAGAAACCAGCCGAGCCGGCAACCGGAAGCTTGTTCACTTTGAGCAGCCCAGCGATCGAAATTGAAACCACGGGACCGAAGTCGTTGGTGCTCGGCAAGCCGTCAAATTTCCGTGTCCATGCCCGCAACGCCGGGAGTGCCGATGCTCGCCAAGTGATCGTTTCGATGATCATGCCGCCCAGCGTTCAGTTGCAAGACATTCGCGGTACGCTTGGTTCGCCACGCCAGATCGCCACGCAAAGTGGAGCGATGGCCGTACAGTGGGAAATTCCGATGCTGCCAGGACGTAGCGAAGGTTACCTCGATTTGAAACTAGTCGCGATGCAAACGCGTCCATTTGAACTAGCGATTGAAGTCAGCTCGGCTCCACTTCAAGCCGCTTCGCCGATCACCGTTCTCGAACCACAACTGGCGATGGCCATTGATGGACCGACCGATATTTTGTTTGGCGATTCGCAGATCTTCAAAGTCATTGCTAAGAATACCGGTACCGGACCTGCTGAAAACGTCTCGATCACCATCATGCCGATCAAGAAGGGTCAGAACCCAACGGTTCTCGACTCCATTGGTACAATTGCTGCCGGTGACCAGAAGGTCATCGAACTCGAACTGACCGCCAAGCAGGCTGGCACGTTGCAACTGCGTGCAGAAACTTCGGCAGATAACGGCTTGATGGCTCAAGCGGCTCACGACGTGCTGGTTCGCCGAGCCGAACTAGCAGTTACTGCTCAAGGTCCTGGCATCAAATATGCCGCGACGACGGCGAACTACCAAGTGATGGTTGCCAACTCCGGTAACGCTCCGGCGAGCGACATCACGGTGGAAGCTCAGCTTCCGACTGGCTCGAAATTCCTTTCGGCTTCGCATGGTGGAACTCATGATGCGAACACCAATCGCGTGACCTGGAAATTGGCCAGCCTCGAAGCCGGGACGCAGCAACCGCTGGAAGTTGTCGGCATGCTTCAGGTAGAAGGAAACAACATCCTGCAAGTGAGTGCCAACGCCAATCAAGGTCTAACCAGCCGTCATGAGTTGATCACCCGTGTTGAATCGGTTGCCGACTTGAAGCTGCTGGTCAACGACCCAACTGGTCCGATTCCAATTGGGCAAGAAGTGGAATACGAATTCCATCTGACCAACCGTGGAACGAAAGAAGCTCGTGAAGTGCAAGTCACCGTTAGCTTTGGCAGCGGTATCGAACCACTCTCGGTGGTCGGTGGTCGCGGCAACGTTCAAGGCGACAAGGTCCAACTTGCGACCATTCCCGCGGTGAACGCAGGACAAGAAATCGTCGTCAAAGTAAAGGCCCGCGGTCGTAGCGAAGGCAACCACACCTTCCGAGCAGAAGTCCGCTGCGACGACCCAACCACGCGTCTGGCGATCGAAGAATCGACTCACTTCTACGGCACAGCGATACAAACGGCTTCGCCGCAGGTGCCAGGTCGACCGCAATCGCCAACCAGCTTGGCTCCACCTGCCAGCCCAGCGGCTCCAACGTCGCTGAGCCCACCACCGTTCAGCCGCTACCAATAAGTGTTACGGTGCGTGACGACTGATTAAGGGGCGAAGATCCAAACGGAAGATCGCCTCTTTGCTTGGGATCGACATGAGTAGCGCATCTTGCCAAAGCGTTACGCCGAATACACGATCGCTGCAACACCCGATTGTTTCCAGCAACTTGCCGGAATTGGTGTCGATAACCGCAATGTTCCCTTGATCCCACAAGGTAACGTACAGCCAGCCACGGCGGTCGATGGTCATATGCCCTAGCCGTCCGATCTCGGTTCCGTTATCCAGGTCGAGCATCGAATCAAGGAAGTAAGTTCGTGCCTTTTCCACGACACCATCTTCCTTTAAGGCAAACACGTTGATTCGCGAGCGTCCTGCTTCGGCGACGAACAAGAATTTACCGTTAGAGCTCAGGCAAATTCCCGTCGGCTGATCTAGACCGTCCGCCACAAGCGTAGGGCGATTGGTTGCGACATCGAACCGATACACCGCGCCATTCGGCGTTTCCAACGAAGAACTATCCGGCTCTGAGAAGTAAATATTGCCACCAGGCCCGACGGCAATGGCGAACAGCGAATCGAAGCGACGTCCTTGAATTCGATCGACCACCACGCTGACCATCATGGTCTCAGGGTTCCAGCGAAAGATCTTTCCTTGTTGCGAATCGAGCGTCAGCACACGCCCATCGCCATCTAAGGCCAGGCCAACCAGTGGAAGCTTCGTATCTTGTCCCATCGCTGCCGGGACTTCAAACAGAATTGATGCACCTGTTTCGGCGTTGATTTGCCCGACGGTGCCGGCATGGCGATAGTTGGTCGCCAAAACGTTTCCTTCGCCATCGCACCGAATTGCCGAATGATCCACCAAGCCGGTGGCGAATAATTCCGGAACGTTTGTGGTTGGCGTTACCGCTTCGTCAGCCACTAAGATGCTACACGTCAACCAGATGCTGGCCGCCAGCAGTAGAGCAGGGGAGCGAAGTGGAAGATGTATGCTCATGATGCAAGTACGAAATCAAGGACACGAAGAGACGATCCTTGTCTCGATAACCCTGCCATGGGCTGTTCGCCTCGGGCTACTCGGTTGAATTGTTCAAACGCTGAAACGCCAAAGGTTCATCCGCTCGAGGATCTCCGATTCTGACAACCAACGATCCGTCTAATAGGTCTTCGATCGTCTGTCCGATCACCTCGGCACGCCATCCCTTAGCCAGCGGAGGAAGGTCTCCGGCACCATCTAGATGGTAGGCCACCAGGTCGCGGACATCTTGGACGGTACACGCCAAACTTGGGGCGATACGCGCCTCACGACAAATACTTCCGAGCGCGGCGGTGAGAAACTGCCCCACGACCGTATACTGCGAATTGGCATTGCCGCGTTGATTCACCGGGCACTCGTCGTCAGGCAGCTCAAGGGCCTCGCGAACGCAGTCGGCCAAGTCTTGAATGTACGGATCGAGGTCGCGGCGATTCATGCCACGCAATGCTTTGATCTGCGAAACTTTACTCGACTTACGCTTGGCCAATTCCACGACCAGATCGTCCCGTAGGACTCGGCGAGGTGGAACGTTTTGAGCCCGCGCGTGATGATCGCGCCAATTCCATAGCTCGCGCACAATTGCCAGCGATCGACGGTTCAGATTGCCGATCCCCGACACGCTACGCCAGCCGGGGCGGGTCGAGTAATCTTCCCAAGCTTGTTGGAATCGGTTCATCTCGGCAACCATCCACTCGGTCCGGCCAAGCTTTTCGATCTCGGCGACCAGTTGCTGGTAGATATTGTCGAGGAAGATGACGTCATTCAGGGCGTATTCGATCTGCTGCTTCGAAAGTGGGCGGCCACGCCAATTGGTACGTGTCTCTCCCTTGGGCAAGCGTTCGCCCATCAGACGCGTAATGAGATTCCCCAGAGACACCGGGAACTCCATGCCAATCAGACCTGCCGCGACTTGCGTGTCGAATAACCGTGTGGGCCATTTTCCGGTGGCCCGAAAGCAGAAGAGGAATTCTTCGCGGGCGGCATGCGCCACAACGGTCACATTGTCACTGGTGATCAAGTCCCAGAATGGGGTCAGATCGAGCATCCCCTTCGGATCGATTACGCTCAGACCAGAACGACTCGCCACTTGAATCAAGCACAAGTCGGGCAGGTACACATCCTCCGAAATAAACTCGGTATCGAAGAAGATGTACTGGTCAGAGGCGAGTTGCTGACAAAGGTCTTGCAGGTCACGATCGTGACGGACGTAGGTGTACTCCACCGTCGATATCGCTTCTCATCCGTGGGGAAAAACAAAGACTACGCGGTCCGATCCTCGCAGTTCACACTGCCCAGTATCGGATAAACTCGGTGTCGCCGCAAAGGGTGAACTCCCTCAGCGGCGAAAACTTACCCGCTTAGGCCTAACCTAAAGCAGGAATATCAGGGCAACGATTCCCAAAATAGGCAGCAGAATCGGCACACTGAAGAAAATGATATAGCCGAAGAAGCTTGGCATTTTCACGCCCCCCTCTTCTGCGATGGCTCGGACCATGAAGTTCGGACCGTTGCCGATGTAGGTCATCGCTCCCATGAACACAGCCCCCAAACTGATCGCAACCAGGTTGTAATGAGGCTGAGCGGAAGCATCGGCCAGGGTTGTCCCGATCGCCGCCGCATCCATATTCGGGAACGCGGTCTTGAAGAACACCAGGTAAGTCGGAGCATTATCGAGCACGGACGACAAGCCACCGGTGATCCAGTAGAACTTCATTGGCGTATCGATACCGAGACTCGGGCCTTGTTCGTTCAAGATCTCGAGGGCGGGCTGCATACAGATAAAAATACCGACAAACAAAGCCGCAACTTCCACAATCGCGTGGTAGTTGAATCGGTTTTGTTGGCGGACTTCCGTACTACCGAGCCACAAGCTCAGACCGACCAAGGCCAGCTGCACGACTTCTCGCAAGTAAACATAGGGATACCAACCGATGCCTGGCAGTGGTTTGGTTGGGTCAAGCAAAGCGACCGAGAAAATCACACCCAACAGCAGCAAGGCGTTGGGCATCAAGCCGCGAATGGTGAGCGGAGTCGTCTGCGTTTCGTCACGTTGGACGTCCGAGGTCGATTCTTTTGGATAAAAGTAAAACTTGTCGATCACGAAGTAGAGACCCAGCAACATTGCGTTAGCCACCAGCCACGGCTGCCATAACGCAATCATGGTCCATAGGAAGTCGACCCCTTGCAGGTAACCCAGGAACAACGGTGGGTCACCAATTGGCAACAAGCATCCGCCGCAATTACAAACGACAAATATAAAGAACACGACCGTATGTTGGCGGAAACGACGTTCTTTGTTGGTTTCCAACAGCGGACGAATCAGAAGCATTGCCGCTCCGGTCGTTCCGATAAAGCTGGCCAGCAAACCACCGACCAACATGAACAGGGTGTTCGTACCAGGATGGGCTCGCAAGTCGCCAGAAATCCGAATCCCGCCCGAGATCACGTAGAGTGAAAACAGCAGAACGATAAACGGAATGTACTCTTTGAGAATCGCGTGATCGATTCGATGCCACGCAGCCCCAGGGCTCGCATCGACGTAGATGGTCATGTAATACAGCAAAGTCACACCGGCCAGGACCACCGCCACGATAAAGCGGTTGGTGTTGCTTTCCCACCAGTGCTCGGTGACTTTGAGTAAAGGGAACACTGCGATCGCACCCAGCAACATGACAAAAGGTGCCACGGCAAATGGATGTGGCAGTGAAACCTTGTGCCCGCCATGGGCGTCGGCGTGTTCTGCGTGCTCGCCATGTGCTTCTTCACCGTGTTCACCTTCATGGTGCGCTTCCGCATGAGGTGCGGCTGCGGTACTCGCGGCAGGGGACACTGTCCATCCTGCAAACGAGGCGATGACATAAGCAACTAGAATGACGACAATGCTGATAAGTAGAGGTTTGTCCGAACCTGAACCGCTTCCATGATGATCGTCCACCGTCTGATTTCCTCCGATAGTCGCATGATAATCTGTCGAGGTGATACCAGCATTGCCCATATCCGCCACCCTATATAGCCGTTTAAGGGACCGTGATTTCCATTTCACCAAACGGTGGGGGCTCGGGGCGAAAGATAGTCGCCCTGTTCGGGAATGGTATGTGTTTCAAACGGTAGGTTATGCTGTAAGAATTAAAACTATCAGAGGTAAGAATTCGTGCCAAGGTGGCCCCGTAAACGGTATTCCGCGTCCGATTGTGGGGGCTGTGCCGATCTCGCCAAACGAGCTAGTTACTGACGTCTGCGGACATCACCACCGCTCCCTCCCTCAAACGTTCCTTCCTTAGCCAAACGCATGCAACTGCTGGTAAGCGTACGAAGCGCTGACGAGGCCCAGATCATGGGCCGTTACCCAATCGATCGTCTCGATCTCAAGGAGCCGCTCCACGGATCGCTCGGAGCGACGTCAGTCGACACCTGGCAAGATGTCGTCCCGACATGGCATGAACGTTTTGGTGTGAGTATCGCGCTTGGCGAACTTTTGGATGGCCCCGACGCAAGTTACGTCCCCCAACAGACGGATAGCATCAAGGTGGGACTTTCCGGTTGCAGAGGTCTGTCCGATTGGCCCGACCAGCTTCGCCTTCTTTACGAATCTGCACCTGAAAGCGTTTCACGCGTCGCGGTCTACTATGCCGATCAGCAATATGCCGGTTGTCCGTTGTTTGAAGAAGTGCTGGAAGTCGCACAACATCTGGCATGCGAGACCATTTTGGTCGATACGTTTGGCAAGTTGACGGGCACGGTGCTTAACCTTTTGAGCGAAAGTGAACTAATCTCTATGCGCAATGCGGTGCACGCAATCAATTGCCAATTCGCACTCGCCGGTTCGATTCAAATCGATGATTTGCCAGCGGTAAAAACAATTCATCCCGACATCGTCGCCGTTCGCAGTGCGATGTGTCTTGCTGACCGTTCCAGCCAAATCTGTGAACAGCAAGTTGCCAAGTTTCTGAACTCGTTTCACGAGAGTCACGTAGTAACAGCACAGCAGTGAATAAGCTTGATGCGGTTGCTTAGGTGCTGAATTTGCAGTGCCCCGCTGGCGGAGGTAGAGCCTCGATTTCTACCAAAACTTGCTTGACTTTTAATTTTTCGCCTTCGATACTGTCGACTCCTTTGTGACCACCTTGCCGGTGCGACCAAGGGTTGCTTATGACTGTTCTCGTGAGCTTTGCTTCGTTGTTAGGAGAAGTCTACTGTGCCAAGTTCCGTTCTCGACGCCATTCGTTTGGGTATTTGGGATTACGAACCGGAGAAAGTGGAATCGAATCGATTTGACCCGACTGTGGCCTTGCCTGGCTCGACGGAGAAACTGGACATCCTGGCACAACGCTTAGCAACCGGACTTCCTCTTTGGCATCCGGAAGATCGTCGATCTTACGACGATACCGTTCGCGCGGAAGAATAAGCCCGCGCGGGAGCAAATTCCGCTTGCTTCCTTCTTCCAAGGACTCGCTTGAATCACCTGCCAGGCCTCTGGCGGGTTGAAATCTTTGGCCAATCAGCGAAGATTGCTGAAGACGTAAGCGTTCAATCATTCCTATCGAAGAGATAAGCCATGCCCGGTTTTAAGGTGGAAGTTCCTCATTCCCTCGGCCAAGAAGAAGCGGCTAATCGCGTCAAGAGTTTGCTTGAGCATCTACGCGGTCGTTTCGAAGGCACCATCAAGGATATGGAGCAAACCTGGACCGACGACGACGTGATGCAGTTCTCGTTCAAGACGGCTGGTCTTGTCATCAAGGGAACGATGGATGTTCAACCCAGTTCCGTGATCGTACAGGGGGACCTCCCTTTCGCGGCGATGCTCTTCAAAGGACGCATCGAGAGTTCGATTCGCGAAGAACTCGAAAAGTGCATCGCTTCTTAGCAGTCTGTTGATTTTCTGCTTCGTTAGCGATCATTCGAGCCAAACTTTTACGTCCCGATGATGGTCGGCTAATTCAAAGACCGGCCCCGGGGCGTAACCACGCTTACGCACATCGCGTACGATTGCTTCTAGATCTAGCGCTTCCTGCTTAATACGGCTGAGTGTTTGGGGATCGAGAAAGTCTTCTAATCGATCGATCGCAGATGCCGGTAGGGCGACGCACGCTTTAACGCGACCATCTCGCCGCACTTCGACTTTCATCTGCTTCGCGAGTACCGAAAAATCTTCGCTCGCTAGTTTCGGCAATATTAGGCGATCGACTTGCGTACGTTGACGCCGGATGTGCTCTTCGATCAAACGCCCCCACATCACCTTGGCGTCGAGACCTTTCAGGTAGGTAAGCACTGCTTGGAAGGCGCGCATCAGGAAGATCAATCGCGGCGGCCCGGCCATACGAAAGTTCATTCGTTGTTCACCCAGCAACTCATTCAAGCGTTCGCTCAATCGCCACTGGCTTACGTCGTAGGGATGTTCGACGCAGAATGGTTCAAACAACACACGGCAGAGGGCCGGCAAGCGTCCTGCAAGCGGTTGCAACAAGTCGGCATTGAATCCCAGACCAGCAAGTAAGGGTAGGGGAGCTTCGCATTGTCGTCGTGTTGCATCGATCAGTCGCAACAAGAATGCCCGCTCCTGGGTACTCATGCGGTAAAGCGAACCGAAGTCGTACAGAACGATCTTCGGTCCCTGAGTTCCACGCAGGAATCGTACATTGCCGGGATGTAGGTCGGCATGAACCAGACCATGCGAAAAAATGCAAGACAAAAACCAGCTAAATAGTCGCCTCCCCAGTTCTGATTTGTCGCTCTCGGACCAATTCGCTTGAACGGTTGCCCAAGAGTCCCCATCGACCCACTCGGTCACGAGAATGTTTTCGCTGGACAATGCTTCATCGACTTGGGGAACGATGATCTCGGCACAGTTGCCAGGACCAGTGGCGAATTCACGTTGATTCTTAGCTTCAATCCGATAATCGAGTTCTTCCTCGAGTCCTTCCAGAATTGTCGAGCGATAACCTTCAAGATCGAATCCGCGACTCATGTTGCCAAATGGTTTCGCGAGCCAGCCCAGGCCTTTCAGATCGGTCAGCACCGCCTCACGAATTCCAGGGTACTGAACCTTGATCGCAACTTTGCGACCTCCTGCAAGCGTTGCGGCATGGACTTGACCAAGCGAGGCCGCCTTACCCACGGTTTCGAACTTCTCAAACAACGTGTCTGGATCGACCTCCCAGGTTTGTTCGAGAATCGGCCGCATCGTTTGCCAGGGCAGGGGATCGGCAGATTCAAACAGATCGCCGAAAGCATCACGGCGCTGTTGATCGGCGGAGAATGCCATCATCTGCCCGACCTTCTGGGGCAGACCTCGAAGCTTACCGAGCCGCTGGGCCACGAGGCGTTGAGCAGCCTCGCGTGATTTATCGTTGCGGGTCCAGCGAAGACGGATCGATTCTTTCGCCAAGCTGGCGTACTCAAGCGTGCGGCGAATCGTTTTAGTTGGCATCAGGCTCGTCACCGGGGATTGTCTGAAAGCAAGACAGGCGGGGCGAATCGAGACACCGTATGTGCCGTTACCCCTTCACTGGGTATCGGCAAGATGAAGTCGTTCGGCTTGAAACGAAGCCGTTTATGACGATTGTAGCGACCGCTTACAGCGAAGTTCGCAGTAAACCACGCATGTGCGTGTGAGGCACGAACAGGATATTCCAGTTCAGTTTCTCTCGCCCCTGCATGAAGGTCGTTTGGCAGATCAACACGTCCGAGCCTTCTTGAACTTGTTCCATCAAGGCCTGCTGCAGCACGCAAACGCCGTAGTCTTGCAGGAAGGCGGGCGGGGAAGGGACAAACTCGCCGCCGATCAAACGAGCAATACGATTGAAGTAGGCACAGCCCAGAATGTTGCCGGTTTCCTTCAGAGCCGATTCTTCCAATTCCGACCATTCGATTTCGGTCGAGACTTCTTGCTTCATCAAGGAAGCAGCCAGGCGACGTCCATTTTCTTCGTCGAAGGTCAAGATGAACGTACCGCCGACGTCGCCGCCGATTGTCAGCACGACCATCGTTAACAGTTCCATCCCCAGGTCGAACTCCTGGGTCACTTGTTCCAGTGGAAGTTCGCGCACGCAGTCCAGCGACAACGTAATCGCCCCACCTGTCCAGATGCTCATCGCGGAGGAAGCTTCTTCGGTGGCTTCGCTCAAGATGTTGTGTAAGACCTGGAGGCGGTCCACGGAATTGGTAGTTGCCGTATCCATCTGATTCCCCTATTAGACTAAGGCTTCTGCCTGTCGTTTGACTGCTAATTCGATCACGGCCGCTGGATCCAGGATCAATGCAACGCGTCCATTACCCAGCACGCAAGCCCCTGAGATGCCTTCCACGTTCTGATAGTTCTCGGCCAGCGATTTCACGACCACGTCTTCTTCACCCAAAATCCCGTCGACAACCAATCCCAACTCGCGGCTATCGTTGCGGATAATGACAATCGTCACATCACCGCGAGTCTTGGATTGGGCCGTGTGCCCATGCCAATGGAATGTTTCGTGAAGCTCGACCACCGAAACAGGGCGACCTCGCACCACGGCGGTTTTCTTGCCGTGAATCGTGCGAATTTCATCCTGGCGGAGGCAAACGATCTCGACGATCGACTCGACCGGCATCGAGAACAGGTCTCCTTCGATATTGGCCATCAAGCTCGGCAAAATGGCCATCGTCAAAGGTAACTTAATGGTGAAAACGGTCCCTTGTCCCGTTTTGCTGTCTACTTCTACGACGCCGTTGATCGATTCGATCTTGGCTCGCACGATATCCATCCCCATACCGCGACCAGAAATCTCAGTCACCGTTTCCGCAGTGCTGAAACCGGGTTCCCAGATCAACTGGAATATCTGTTGATCGCTCATGCGTTCGGCATCGGAAGAAGTAATTAACCCTCGTTCGATTGCCTTATTCGAGATCTTTTCGCGACTCAAACCACGACCATCGTCGGTGACTTGAATCACAATGCTGTTGCCCCGATGAAATGCGTTGAGTGTGATTTCACCGCTACGTGGCTTGCCAGCAGCCAAGCGTGCTTCGGGCAATTCGATTCCGTGATCGGCCGAGTTGCGAACCATGTGGATCAGCGGATCGCCCAATTCGTCGATCATTCGTTTGTCGAGTTCCGTCTTTTCGCCCATGATCTCCAACGAGATCTCTTTGCCGTTGGTTCGCGAGATGTCGCGGACCACGCGGCGAAACCGACCGAACAACGGGCCGATCGGTACCATGCGTGTATCCATGATGGTCTTCTGGATTCCATCGGTTACGCGATCGAGCTGATGGACGGCATCGAAGAATCCCGTCAGTCCGGTGCGAACCATGTCGACCCGTTGCATCTCAGCGCTGATCGCACTCAAGTTTTGCTGGATCTTGCGGATCTGACCATGAACGCTGTGAAATTCCTTCGCATTGCCTTGTCGGGAGGGATCGTCGGCCGAGTCAAGCAACTTGCTACACATCTGGTTGGTCGCATCCAACCACTGTTGGCACTGCTTATGTGGCATTGCGCCGCGAAGGTTTTCTCCCAGCTGGTTGAATCTTGCTTTGCTGATAACCAATTGCCCGGCCAGGTTCATCAACTGATCGAGACGATCGATATCGACCCGCAGTGTTTCAACCGGTTTGGCACTGTTATCGCTGGATTTCGCTGCGACTTCTTTCGATGGTGCCGCGGAGGCAGCCACCGCGGGAGGTACCGGCGGGGCAGTAGCCACTACGGGTGCCGCCGTTGGTTTGGTGGCAGCCACAGGCTTCGCCACTTCGACCGGGGGCGAAACCGGAGCTGGCGGCTTCACGGCAACCGGCTCGACCGGTGCTTTCACAGGTTCGACAGGTGGTGTCGGTTCGGCTGGAACTTCCTTGAACTTAGCCGCTTCCTCAACTACTTCTTCGACCGAGGATTCCGAGATAACTGCGGCTCGCGGTGTGGCGACCAACTCGCCAGAAATCTCTTCCAGGGAGTAATTGGTGACACCGGAAACATTAACCGCACGAAATATGTCACCATCTTCTTTGGTTGTCAGCAGACCGACTTCCAACCGCGAGAGGTTTTCACAATGATCGAATGAGCTATGTGGCGGTTCGGTCATTAAGACCTGACCAAGGCGATTCAACTTTTCGCACAACAGTTGCGCTTTGACGCCGATCAGGGGGGTATTCTGATTCAGTTCGACCCGCACGATACACAACCGGGCTCCGTCCTGCATGTCGCAAGTGACAGCTCGATTCTTCAGCTCGTTCTGATCGATGGCATGAAGCATTGGTTGCGGAGCGGCGGCGGATTCAGTTTCGACAGCAGGGGTAGATGTCGTTTCAGCCGTAGAGACATTTTGTTCGGCTTCGCTTTCGGCCGCTTGATTGGCTTCAGCCGCTTGCAGTTCGCTGGCAAGATTCGCGAAGTCGACGTCGGCGGCGGCACCTTCACGCAATCCCTTGGTATAGGCTCGCAAGCCATCGGCACACCCCAGCATCGCGTCCGCAAGCAGAGCGCTGAGTGTTTGCATGCTATCGCGATAACGCTGCAGCACATCTTCCATCAAGTGAGCCAGTTTTGCTGGACGATTCAAGCCAATCGAGGCAGCCGAACCTTTGATGCGGTGAGCAGTACACATAAGTGAACGTACCGATTCGATATCGGACGAGCTACTCGAGTCGAGCAGCATTTCGACCATTTCGTCGAGTGACAACTCGGTTTCGTCGAGAAAAATCGAAAGGTACTTCGCCGGGATTTCGGTTTCATCGACCACCTCCCGAAACATCGCCTCGCATTCTGCCAGGTAATGTTCGGCAGTGACCTCGGCCGATACCGGCGCGGATGGCGACTCGTCTTCGCTTTGGCCCACGGGACCTTGCTGAGAGGCCAGTTCTCCAAACGCTTCTTCGATGCTGCTTTGTTCGCCTTGCATTTTTACGGCACCTCGAGCTTCCAAGATTGCGGATATGGCTTGTAACTGGCTGTCACAGTCCAAGTTGTCGTTTTGAGTGTCACGAAGATGATCGATGAGTTCGCTCAAGCGATCGACAGACGCATACACCACATGAACGACGTTCGAGTCAATCGATACGTCGCCTCGTCGTGCGGCGTCAAACACATTTTCAATGTTGTGAGTTAGGCCATTGATTCGAGGCAGGCCCAGCATCGCGGACAAGCCCTTGATGCTATGTGCCGAGCGGAACATGTCGTTCAATAGGTCGATGTCGACCTCCGCATTCTCCTCGGAGTCGAGACGAGCCCATTCTTCCAATTCCATCAATCGATCGTTCAGACGATCGATCAATTGCGTCGATTCGTCCAGAAAATCTGCGAGCAGATCGTCCGTGCAATCGTCGTTTGATGCTGTCGAATCTGTCATATTCCTGCCCCAACTCGCTGTCAGAATCTCGCGGCCTAATCATTACTTGCGTTGGTAAAGCCAGGGATGGATTCGATTGAAGCCACCCATCAAGTCGCCGATGCCTTCTGCGGCACCAGCCACGATGAAACTTCCTGGCTTCATCGCCTGTTCGATGTTGCTAATCACTCGCTTCTTCGATTCATTGTTGAAGTAGATCAGCACATTCTTCAGAAACACAAGGTCAAATGGTGGGCCTGAAATACGATCGAGCAGGTTATGCTGACGAAAGCTGGTCATCGCTCGCAACTTGCTGTTGGGCTCCCAAATATTTGCTTCGCCAACTCGCTTAAAGTGCCGCGTCTTAATGGTGTCAGGAACCAGTCGCATCGCTCGCTCGCCAAAGCGTGCCTCTTGAGCGTCACGAACAGCTCCGATACCGATGTCGGATCCAACGATCTGAATTCGCCATCCCGATGGATTACGAAGGTCTTCCGCCAGGCAGCTGGCGATCGTGTAAGCCTCGTCACCAGTACTACAAGCAGCCGACCAGACTCGCAGAGAGTTGGAACCAGCCTTTTGGATCGCAGGGATGAACTCACCGCGAAGCCACTTCCAATTCGATTCGTCACGGAACAAGTACGTTTCGTGCGTTGTCACTTCCTGCAGAAAACCATCCCATTCCTCGTGTGAGGTTGGCAGCTTGCTGAGGTACTTGAAGTATTCCTCGAAGTCGACGATGCCGGTTTGCTTCAAACGTCGGCGAATACGGTTCGAGAGCAGCTGTTTCTTGGCTGGCGAGATCTCGATGCCGGCCACATCGTAAATCATTTTCGCATAACGTCGCATCTGGTCGTCGGTGACTTGCGAGGTTGCGGATAGTTGAGACATCCTGAAGTGTCCTTGTCTGGGAATGGTTGCTGCTAATTAGCTTTTGCGGTCGCGTCTCGCACGCGATTATGCGAGACGCTTGGTTTATCGGTGGCGTTCCGATTAGATTCGGAAGCGGCTGACCAGGTCGCGAAGCATGGTCGCTTGAGCTCCCAATTCTTCGCTGCTGGATGCCATCTCTTCCGAAGCTGCCGCCGATTGTTCGGTGACATGTGAAACTTGCTGGATCGCACCGGCGACTTCGTTGGCGTTCTGGGCCTGTTCGACGGTTGCGGTCGCAATTTCCGAAATCTTGGCAGCCGTGGCACCGACGCCGTCGATAATCTTTTCCAAAGCGGCACCGGTTTGCTCGCTGAGCGTGGCACCATCCTGAACTCGCTGCGTCGATTCCTTGATCAACGACGAGATCTCTTTGGCAGCTTCGCTCGAACGTTCGGCCAGCTTGCGGACTTCGTCGGCCACAACGGCGAATCCCAGACCATGTTCGCCAGCGCGGGCAGCTTCGATAGCAGCATTCAACGCCAAGAGGTTCGTTTGGCTGGCGATTTCGGAAATGACCTGAATGATTTCGCTGATCTGCTCGGAAGAAGTCTTGATCAGTTCCATTGCTTCGATCGATTTCTGAACCGCGTTGCCACCTTCCTGGGCCATTTGGCTGGTGCTTCCAGCGACGCGATTCGCTTCGCCTGCGTTGTCCTTCACCGATTCGATGCTGCGGGTCAGTTCTTCAATGGAAGCACTCATTTCTTCCACGGAAGCACTTTGTGTCTGAGCACCCTGAGCGAGATGTTGCGAGTTCTCAGCGATCACCGAGGCACCTTCAGCGAACTGCATACCGCTGTCAACGACCTGACTGATGATGTCACGCAGATCGGCAATCATGCGATCAATACCGTTAGCCAGCTGGCCAATTGCATCGTCCGTTTCCAAGTCAATACGCTGCGAAAGGTCACCTTCCGAAGCACCTTGAACGACGTTCAAGATTCGTTCGACGTTGGCACGAAGTGTGGCTTGTTCGTGTCGTTCTTGTTCGGCACGGGCTTCTTCCGCCTCTTTCGCTTTGACCTGATCGGTAACCAAGCTCCAAGCAACCATCGGACCGACGTAATTGCCACTGGCATCGTAAATCGCACTGGCCTGGAGATTCAGGTATTCGCCTTCCAGCTCAATTTGCGTTTCGACCGGCAGATTGCCCGGATCGGCCAACAAGCGACGTTGGTGAGCTGGATTTTTGTGGAAGATGTCGTACGACGAACCGACGATGTTGGAAACCGGCGTCGGCAAGATGTGTTCGATGCTCTTCAGTGTGCTGACCGAAGCTGGGTTCATGTAGGTAATGATCCCGTCCAGATCGGCAAGCAAGATATTGATCGGAGCGTTCTCGACAATCGCGGTCTTTTCGGCCGCGGCCCGTTCCAGACGCTGTTTCTCGGTGATAACTTCCCAGGTTACCATCGGACCTAGATAGGTGCCGTCTTGGTCGTACGTCGCCGAAACCAACAGGTCAGCCGTCTGATCGCCGATTTGAATGTTGGTACGAACTGGCAAGTTTTGTGGCTTGCTAAGAATGCGGCGTTGTTCGGCTGGGTTTTCGTGGAAGATGTCGATCGACGAGCCCAGTACTTCTTCCGGTTTGCAAGGCAAGTATTCCGCCAACGTTCGCAGCGTATTTAAGCTCGCTGGGTTGACGTAGGTGATTTCCAGATCGGTGTTCGCCATCATGATGTTGATCGGCGAGTTGTCGCTCATGGCCTTAGCGACCGAGAGTTCACTTTGAAGCTGGGTAACGTTTTCGGTGGATGCGGTGTTTTTCTTAATAGTCATATTCTTAAGCTCAATACGCGAGTGATTTTGCTGCCCCCGTCCAGTGGATCCCCCAGTGCGTCCTGCCGGTGCAGCCCTTAGTCAGTTACGAAGTCGGGCCGAGGTCTTATCAAGTCACGAGTCCCTTCCCGAAGGACTACCCGACGAGCGTATCCAGTTGCTCGCTGTCGGCTTTACCGAGAATCTTGTCGATATCGAGCAAGATCAGCAGTCGCTTCTCTAATTTGACCAAGCCGGTCAGGTATTCTCGTCCCAATCCAGCCACGGTCGGTGGAGGGTTCGAGATTTGATCTTTCGAGATTCGCAAGACTTCGCTGACCGCGTCCACAATGATGCCGACCGTCTTACCACCGACGTTCATCACCATGATGCGTGTCTCATCCGATGGCTCTTGCTCTTGCAGGCCGAATCGAAGTCGCAGATCGACGATCGGAATGACCGTGTTACGAAGGTTGATCAAGCCCTTGATATAGACAGGGGTCTGGGGAACACGCGTGATTTCACCCATCAGGATGATTTCCTGAACGCGTGTGATCTCGATTCCGTATTCTTCTTTCGCCAGCTGGAAGCTGACCAATTGCATGGAATTAAGCCCCTCACGTCGCTGAGCGGAATGGCTCTCGCGTTCTTCTTTCTGTAGATCTTCAGTTGTTACGGACAATGCTCTGACTCCCGATGTTTGCTGGAACGAAATCTCGATCAGCCCCCGAAGTTCCGGGTAGGACAGCCTTGTCCGCGGTTAGCACTCCTTTGCCTTAAAAGGAACGTCAGCGATTGGTTGCAGCCAGCCACCTGCAAGCGCTCAGCGTTCTCGATTAAAGTTCGGTCAGTGTTAGTGGAAATGTTTGCCAGGAGCGGAGATTTTCTCTAGGTGTTTCCAAGCACCTCTCTGCCGCAGAACGAACAAACGGCACAATCCGAACCACTCTTGCGGGATACCGATGTTCCCGAAGGTTCCCTAGAATTGACAGCTGAGATACGCCAATTACCAACCACCATCGGCGTGGCCTGCTGTCGGTTACGTTAAGTGAGAAATCTGCCGAGATATTTTTTGGTTCCGATTTGACGGTCCCTCAAAGCAACCTATCGTTCGGTAGGAATTTTGATTTTCAAATCAATTACCACCGGACATTAAGTCCGAGCGGGCAGACTACTAATCAGGAGCAATAGGGAATCATGGCAGCACGCGTACTCGTCGCAGACGACTCCAGCACCATGCGAAAAATCATTCTTCGTTCTCTTCAAGCGGTTGGGGTGCCGAGTGCCGTCGAAGCCGCTGATGGTGAAGAGGCGGTCAAAATCTTCAAGCCGGGCGAATTCGATCTGGTCCTCACCGACTGGAACATGCCAGGCAAGAATGGCCTGGAAGTGATCCAGGAGATCCGCAAGATGGATCCAGATGTGACCATCATGATGGTCACCACCGAAGCGGAAAAGTCCCGCGTGATGGAAGCGATCCAGGCCGGTGTTTCCGATTACCTGGTCAAGCCATTCACGGCCGACACGCTTCGCGAAAAGCTCGAAAAGCACGGCTGCTAGTTTCAATTAGCATCAAAATAGAATTCTGCAAAGGCGACGAGTGCCGATTGGGCTTCGTCGCCTTTTTTTATTGCACTTCTGGCTTCTTCTTGACCAGCAATTGAGTACCATCCAATTCGTAGGTGAACGGCGTGTCAGCGAATGCGGCATCGAGCAGTGTCTTCATATCGACCTTCTCGACCGAGAACGAAATCCGCTGGTGAAGTTCGACCTCCATTCCTTTGGGGAGTTGCGCTTCGTAGCCGAGTTTGGCGGCGAGAGCTTGGATAATGGGACCAAGCGGTTGCTCTTGAATTTTTAAGGTAAACACCTTATCGCCGGGCACAACCGTGGTATTTCGAGCTGTTCTTCCGCGCAGCAGCTTCGCGACCTCTTCTTGAACTTCTTGCGAAGCGATCACTTCGATGCTTTGTTCGCCATCCGACTTGACGGTCGCCTCCGGGAATAGTTCTTTGATCTTGGCGATCGCATCACGATGGTTTCCTTCATATCGATGCACTCGAGTGAGCGATAAGTTTTCTGGAATCGGTACCAATTGCAGCTTCACACCGTCCGCCGTTTTGTCGAAACGATACGAAGCATCGTAACCCGCCAGAACGAGTGTTAAGAATTCGGTCGTTTTCATCGCCGGGAAATCGACCGCCGGCCATAAGTCGTGCTTCACCACTTGGTCGAGATTGGTCCATTCCATGTCGTGAGCAACGGCAACGTCAGTCAGAACATCGCGCGGGTTGGCTAGTCGCGGCCAGTGATAGTGTTTCTGACTGACCAACTTCAGGGCTTCCGGCACACCACCCCGTTTGGCAAATTGAGCTTGCAGTTCGGCAACCGTCGGCAAACGCTTCGCGGTTGATTCTGGCCCGATGTAAATAACATCTCCGACGCGCGACATCCCGTTGCCTGTCTGAGCGGCGATTCTCATCAATCCGCTTTCGACCGGTTCGCTGCTGAACGCCATGGTCATTTCCTGATCCGGGTCGACGCGCCGATCCAGAAAGATAGCAACCCCTTGCGTCAATGAAATGCTGTGTAGGCCGTCCCGCAAAGGCACCGAGTCCCACGTCAGGTCAAACGGTCGCTGCAGTTGCTTATCTAGTTCCGCGCTCGTCCGCCAATCGATTGCCTCTTGCCCCTGTGCCGGCAGTGAGAATAGCAAGATTGCCGCTGTCAAGAGTCCACAGATCGGGATATGTCGATTGCTCGCATACGACGGCATAGGGGATTTGCTCCAGGGTTAACGCGTGATTACACTCTTCTTTATTCAATGGATTGAAAATAATGGATTTCTCATCTCAGGACGAGCGGAATGTTGCACCGATTGTGATGAAGCGGATTTGTGAGTAATCTCCCGGAGCGAAAACCCGCACTTTTAAGCATCTTTCAGAAATATCTTTCTGAAGAGAATACGGCTGCGTTTATTCATCGAGTAGCCGCTGTCTATACGTGTGGTACCTTAGAACGACTTTCGATACACGGCATGCCCGAAGTACGCCGCGCAGCGGTGATGGCGTTGTGTTTTGTGAGCGACTACTCGTCCAACCATACCGTTGGCATGGCGCTGAGCGATGCGGATCGAGGGGTCCGGTTGATCGCGGAAAACGGAATTCGCTCGCTGTGGATCCGGGCCGGTACCCTTAGTCAGCGGCACCGCCTGCGAAAGGTAATGACACAAATCCAAGGGAATTCACTCGATTCTGCCCTACGGGAAGCCGATTCGCTGATTGTAGATGCCCCTTGGTATTCCGAGGCCTACAACCAACGCGCCCAGGTACATTTCAAACGTCAAAACTTCGAGCGGGCTCTTCGCGACAATCACCAGACGCTAGAAATCAATCCTTATCACTTCCCCGCGGCGATTTCGATGGGACAATGTTATTTACGGCAAGGTGAAAATGTCATGGCACTGGACAGCTTCCGGCGGGCCCTGCGTTTGAACCCCAACCTCGAATCAATCCGCACCCAAATCACTTACTTGGAACGTCAGCTTGAAGAGATGTAACTCTTCCCGCGACTGACCATGGTGCCAAAGCAGGGATCGCGATCATGGCAGACCACTCCAACCCCGTGCTCATTCTAGGAGCCGGAATCAACGGCGCGGCACTCGCTCGCGAGCTTCTTCTGAACCAAGTCCCGGTCGTGCTGGTCGATCATGGTGACCTCGCTTCCGGAACGACCAGTTGGTCCACTCGCTTGATCCATGGTGGCTTGCGTTACCTGGAGCATGGCGAGACCTCGCTCGTTTACGAGTCGCTCTCGGAACGAGAACGCTTTCTGGCCAACTCGCCTGAACATGTGGCTCCGCTGGAATTGATGATCCCGGTCAAATCGCAGTTCGCCGGGCTAGTGACTTCGGCCGCTGGATTCTTCAACTTGCCGTTCCTGAAATCAGGCTCACCATCGCGGGGATCTTGGGCCATTCGTAGCGGCTTGACGATGTACGATTGGTTGGCTGGTAGCCAGCGACTCGGCTCACATCGCCGGCTTCCTTCGTCCGAGTGGAAACCGATTGGCTTCGATTCCAGCTTCGTCGATGTTTTCTCTTACTTCGACGGACAGATTGAATTCCCAGAGCTTTACACCGCCAATCTGGTGCAAGAGTGTCAGCAGATCGCAAATGAAGCAGGATTACGCTTTACGTTGCGCACCTACCGCAAACCGATCCTGCAGAAAAAACATTTCGAATTCGAAAACTTGCTAAAAAATGACAGTCCGACCGATCCCATCGAGCCATCAGCGGTCGTCAACGCCTCGGGCCCCGCGGGTGACGAGACCTTAGAGGCACTGGGAATCGCTTCCGAGCGGCTATTCGGTGGCACTCGTGGTTCGCATTTAATCTCGCATAAGCCGGTCCTACTAGAGACGCTCGGGAAGCGTGGTATCTACGCGGAAGCGTACGACGGCCGTCCCGTTTTCATCTTGCCTTGGAATGGTGGAGCCTTGATTGGCACTACCGATCTACGCCATGACGGCGATCCTGAGTTAGCAACGGCCAGCGATGAAGAGATCGATTACCTGCTTCGGTGTGTCAATTCGGTTCTCCCGGATGTTGCCTTGAATCGGGAAGACATCACGCAGCATTACAGTGGTGTTCGTCCGTTGCCTTACGTTCCTGCGGGATCGACTGCATCGATTCCGCGTGGGCACTGGTTGCATGAACATGATGGCACACCATGGCCATGCTACACGATTGTCGGTGGCAAGCTCACCACGTGTCGGTCGCTTGCGCAGCATTCGGCCAAGATGATCTTAGAGAAGCTTGGTCGTCAGGTAGTGGCCAACTCACAAACACGGAAGACCTACGCCGGAGACACTCCCGACATCTCCCCTGGCAACCGAGCTTCCTTTATCATGCACACGTTGACCGGCATCGATATCTCTGCCGATACCCGGACGATGGCAGCGGCAGCGATCGACAAGCTGCATGCGAAGACGATGGCCGACGTGATTGAACGCCGCTTGATGCTGGTATTCGATCCGACGCTTTCTAACTCGCACCTTGAGCAGGTCGCCGATGCATTGATCGCAGCCGGCAAGCTAGATGAAAACGCCAAAGCCGAAGCTCTAACCAGCTACACGCAACGGTTACATTCGAGGTTCGGAAAGCAGGTTTTGCCAGCCTAGCCCCACGAAAGACTTACCATGCCCCGCTACATTCTCGCTCTGGACCAAGGGACGACGTCTAGTCGTTCGATCTTATTCGATCATGACGCCAGGATTGTCTCTGTTGCTCAACAAGAGTTCCGCCAGATTCTCCCCACGCCTGGCCACGTAGAGCATGACCCAGAAGATCTCTGGAACAGCCAGATTGAAACCGCGCAAGGTGCGCTCGGCAAAGTCGCCTTGGAAGAAGTCGCCGCCATCGGCATCACCAACCAGCGTGAAACGACCATTGTCTGGGATAAACGGACCGGCAAACCAATCCACAATGCGATTGTCTGGCAAAGTCGCATCTCAAGTCCGATCTGTGATCGCCTGCGTAGTGACGGACTCGAAGAGACGATTCGCCAGAAAACAGGCCTGGTACTTGATGCCTATTTCTCTGCCTCGAAGATCATGCATTTGCTAGAGACCGTCGAAGGTGCTCGGCAAGCGGCCGATGAAGGGCATTTGCTCTTCGGAACGGTTGATTGCTACCTGGTCTGGCGGCTTACTGGTGGTAAGCGGCATGTTACCGATGCAAGTAACGCCAGCCGCACGATGATGCTGAACGTCGAGACGCTTGAATGGGACGACGAACTCCTCGCCGCATACAACATTCCCAAAAGCATGCTTCCCGAGATCGTCGATTGCAGCGGCAAGTTCGCCGAGACCGATCCGCAAATCTTTGGCGAAACAATCCCGATTTCAGGCATGGCAGGCGACCAGCAAGCGGCCTCATTCGGGCAGACCTGCTTCGACCAAGGGATGGTGAAGAACACCTACGGCACCGGGGCATTCGCACTCATGAACATTGGCCCTAAGCCGGTCATGTCTAAGAACAATTTGCTGACGACCGTCGGTTGGCGAATTGGCGACCAGGTAAGTTACGCCTTGGAAGGTTCGATATTCGTCGCGGGTGCCGTAGTACAGTGGCTGCGGGATGGCTTGGGCATCATTGAAGCCTCGTCCGAGGTCGAACCATTGGCGGAAACGGTCACCGATAACGGTGGCGTCTACTTTGTCCCCGCGTTCGTAGGCCTAGGCGCACCGTATTGGGATCCTAATGCCCGCGGAACAATCATTGGGCTTACGCGTGGAACAACCGGCGGGCATATCGCGCGTGCGGCTCTCGAATCAATGGCATTTCAAACGCGCGACATGATCGAAGCGATGCAGCGTGATGCTGGCGTGCCGCTCCAAGTCCTACAAGTCGACGGTGGAGCGAGCGTGAATAACGCGCTGATGCAGTTTCAAACCGACCTCCTAGGCACGCGTGTCCGGCGTCCTGAAGTGAGTGAAACGACCGCACTCGGCGCGGCCTTCCTGGCAGGTTTGGCCGTCGGATTCTGGGAGTCGCAAGATGAATTACGGGGACTTTGGCGACTCGATCGTGAGTTTGAACCATCGACTAGCCGCGAAGCCATGGATCAGATGTACGCTCGCTGGAAAGAAGCGGTTAAGCGAAGCCAAGGCTGGGAAAGGGCAGGGGAGTAATGGCCCTCGATGTCTGGATCATGACGGTCTTCACGGCGGCGATCGGACTAGCGGCCATGTGGGCCGCCATCTTTAATGTCGAGCCAGTTTTCGCTTCGCGTAAGATTGCGTTTGTCGAACGACACCTTGGCCGGCCAAGTGCTCGAATCTTAGTCGGAAGCGTTGGCTTGGCGCTGGTTGCGTTGGCCGTCAGCTTTATCGTACTGCCGCCAGGATAAAAGCGATCTTTCCAACGAAAGATTGAATGCCGTGCCTCTCTGAGATAATCTAGCAAGCAATCCCATTGTTTCCTGGTGGCTGGACGCCCAGAGATTCGACGCACATGCTTCTTCCGTACAGCACTGACGCTACGCTTTATCATCTGCCGATTGCGACGGTCTCGCTGATTGTCGTCAATACGCTCATCTTCTTCGCGTATCCCTTGCGGACTAACGATGATCTTTCGATCGAACAAGTTATCGCGTTGGTTCACGAACTGCACGAGAATGGCGCTCTTTCTGATGAAGAATTCAATCAGATCGAGGAGGACGCCGAGCAAGAAGAAGCAGAAGAGTTCCTGATCGACGAGGAAACAGGCGAGGAAGAATTCGAACTGGAAGCCCCCGAGGACGTGTCGATTCCCGCCCCAGATCCGCTGTCACTTCAATACGGTCGCGGACTACTTCCCTGGCAATGGGTCACCAGCAACTTCTTGCATGCCGACATTTTCCACCTCGTCGGCAACATGATCTGGCTGTGGACCTTTGGACTGATCGTTGAAGGCAAGATTGGCTGGAAGCACTTCTTGTTCGTCTTCTTTGGCATTGGGATTAGTGAGTGCTTTATCGAACAGACATTGATGCTGTTCTCGTACCCGACGCCCTGGTCCTGCTCGCTGGGAGCCTCGTCAATCATTTTCGGCTTGATGGCTATCTCGATGCTATGGATCCCGGCAAATGATATTCAGTGTCTGATAATCATTTGGCCTTGGAGTTTCCCGGCTGCCGGTCTTGGAGGGTTCTATCTCATTTACAGTGTTGTCCTCGGACTCATGTTCTATGGAGAGGGGGTACTCGAAACGCCGGGTACGGATCTGCTCCATGCACTCGGCGGTGTCATCGGTGTGGGGGTCGGCATGGCCTTTCTCAAGTACGACCTGGTCGACTGCGACAACTGGGATATCTTCTCAGTGTGGGCCGGTAAGCATCGCATGTCGCGCGAAGAAGCTCACGAAATGACGGTCAATTCCGAACCATTTCAAGCCAAACAAAAAGTGCAAATCGAGAATGGACTCAACCAAATTCGGGAGTTACTACAGCAAGGCCAAGCTCCTCAACTCGCATACCGTGCCCACATCAGCATGCAGCAAAAGTACGAAGGGTGGCATTTACCGGACGCAGAGTTCTTGCTGATTATCAAGCAGTTGTCCGACCAGCAGATGTTTGACGAAGCAATCCAGGCGATCAACGAATACTTTCGTACGCCGCGTGCCAAGCAGAACCAAGTTCGCTTGAAACAAGCCGCCATCTTGCTCAACAACATGCAAAGTCCTGCCCAGGCCCTCAGTACCCTCGCGAAAGTTAATGCAAGCGAACTGAACGATCGCGAACGAGCTTTCTATCGTCAGCTTGCCAAGAAGGCGGAAAGCATGAAGGATGATGACGTGCTTGATCTCCTCGGGGACTAACGTCGAGTTCGGTCACGGTCGCTGACAGTTTTTCGTCAAGAATTGGTAATTCACAGCGAATAGCCTTTCGAAACTCGCCCTCCACGAACTTTCGAACGGACAAGCCCCTCGTGCTAATCCCTTACGGAACCGACGCACCGCTCTATCATTTTCCTGTCATGACGATCACGCTTGTCGTCATCAATTTGCTGATCTTCGTTGCCGAGCCGATCCATGAAATAGCCACCGGCAGTGAGCGTCATCCACTTGAAGTCATGATCGAGGCGGTTCTGCCCCACAATACGGAGCCCCCCCAAGACTATGTTCTGCAATTTGGCCAAGGCCTCAAACCTTGGCAGTGGATCACCTCCTCGTTTCTGCACCTTAATCTGCTCCACTTGATCGGCAACATGATCTTCCTGGCTTTGTTTGGATTGATAGTTGAAGGAAAAGTGGGCTGGTGGAGGTTTCTCGGGATTTACCTTTTCATTTGTGCAATCGCCAGCTTTCTTTCCCAAGCAATCGTAAGCCTTCTGAATCCTGGTTACGAAGGGATCGCTCTCGGCGCTTCCGACGCGATCAGTGGTTTGATGGCGATCTGTATTGTGTGGGCCCCCTTGAGTAATATTCAGGTCGTCCTGAATATGTACTATCGCTACAACTGGCATTACGATGTTCCCATTGCCGCGTTCGCTGGTTTCTTTTTGTTGCTCGACGTGATCAGCACTCTCTTCTTCGCGGCCCATACCCACAGCTTCGTGCCGTTCACTGCATTTCTGCATACGTGTGGCACGATGATCGGTTTGGCTGTCGGCATAGCCTTCGTGAAGTTGAAGTGGGTCGACTGCGATGGGTTCGATGCATTTACGGTAATCGAAGGACGTCACGAGAAATCGCATTTCCGCGGAGCTGACACGCAGGAACAATCCACGGTATCCACAGCACTCTCGATTGAGCGAGGACTTAACCAGATCCGCGAAATCGTCGACGCGGGAGATCAACCGCAACTCGCCTATCGAGCACACGTCAGCATGTTGCAGAAGCTACCGGAGTGGTACCTGCCTGATCGCGAATTCTTGCTGATCATCCAACAACTATGCCAACAGCAGCACTTCCAAGATGCCGTCCGCGCTATGCGTGACTACTTGAAAACACCGCGGGCCAAGCAGGATCAAGTTCGACTGAAACTAGCCTCAATCCTCATCGATCCGCTGGAACACCCTAGCCAGGCCCTGGAAGTCTTACAGCAGATAGACACCTCCCAGTTAAACGCCAAACAGCGCGCGATCCTGCAGCAAAGCGAAGAACAGGCCCATCAGTTGCGCGACCGGGGTGTTGTCGATTCACTCCACTTCGAAGACTAACGAAGCGATGCGCGCATGAAAAAGGGCGGCGGCTGTTCCATCCGTCGCCCTTTTCGCAGCTGAGTCCATGATCGCTTGCAGCTTAGCGTCGCATGTTCTGCGAAGCCATCGCTTGCTGAACCATCGAAGAGTAACGCATTGGATCGTTCCAGAACGTCTGCAGGCTCTCTTCGCTGCTGAACAGGTAAAGCGTACCGCGGTAAGTCAGACCGAAGCGGCGATCGCCAGGGACCGTTTGCCCCTGGCTAAGATAAGCAACCGGATCGATACCCGACATAACCGGGCTGTATTGATTTGGATTCGAGAGGAACTTCTGCTGTTCGACTTGCGAAGAGAAGAGATAAACCTGACCTTGGTGCTGAGCACCCCAGCGTGGATCGCCCTTCTGCCACTTCATGTGTTCCATTAGCGTTACTGGGCAGTAACCATCCATGGCAAACTGCGGCTGACCAGCCGGAGCAGCTTGTGGCTGTTGCGGAGCAGGCTGACTTGGTGCCGAAAGCTGCGACGAAGGCTGCTCAGGTGCCGATTGCTGGGAAGCAAAACGGGATTGCGGAGGCGAAGCAGGACCACCGAACGACGATTGAGGAGCCGGCTGGCTAGGCGTGGTTTGCGAAGCAACGGCACCGCTCGAGAAACGGCTTTGCGTTGGGGCTGACGGACCAACGCTGGATGGTGCTGCGGCTGGCGGAGCACTGGCATATCGCGAGTTGGCTTGCTGCGGCATTGCAGGCTGAGCAGCGGCTGGGTTCGACGAGTAGCTCGAGTAAACCGAACCACCTTGGCCTTGGCTGGCTTGAGGTGGAGCTGGCTGCGAAACGGGAACCTGCATCGAAGCAGTCACGGTACCGTTACCAGCCTGCGCGACCATTTGAGTTGGAGCTTGTGCTTTGGGATTCACCTTATCGGAAACCGCAGTCAACATGGACAAATAGCGATCCTGCTCTTGTGGGCTGATCGTGCGATACACGAATTGACCAGACGGCGTGATGATCACGTCTTGCGGCCAACGATCGACACCGTACTGTTTGGCGATTTCGGTCTGCTGACTGGCATTCACCTTCACCGGCACATAATCCGCTTCTAACGATTCAGCAAACGAAGCTTGCGAAAAGACGTTCGCTTCCAGCTTGCGACATGGCGGACAGTTGTCGCCATAGAAGTGGATGTAGACCAGCTTGTGATTACCGCCAGCTGCAGCACGGGCCGTTTCGATATTCGGTGCCCAGCGAACGGCATCTTCAGCAAGAACTGTTGCCTGAATCGCTAACAGCAGGACAAGAGCAGAGTAACGAGTAATGGACGTCATGAATGAACGACCCCCGGTTAGCAGATTCGAAAATAATGGCTAGGTTCAGTTTTCCATTGGTTGGTATCGGGAATGGCGCCGAGGGAAATGCATCAAATATTCCGGATTTGCGGAATTTCCTAGATGAAACGATCCCAGCAACGGTAGGCAATAGCCATACTGAAACGGATGCATCACGGCTAAGTCGTTTGGCTTCAACAACTTCAGCAATCACACGTTTTTCATATAGAGAATTTGCGGAACTCTGCCGAATGAATAAGAATGATAGCTTGACACGACCTGGTAAATCCTTATGATTCCAGTAGTTTGATCGTCGTCGAACTCTGGGAAGCTTTGCTTTCCCCAGTCCTTCAGTCGACCATCCTTTCTGCCCAACGATGCTTTGCTGAAACCTCAGGCGGTATCAAGTTCTTCGGGCAGTGACGGTTTTCTTTAATTCAGCCACCACCTTAAACAGCGTGGCCAGTTTGAGAACCAAGGAAGCTTTTTCAGTTCTTCACGGGACTGTGTCGGTTACCAACGATTCGCTAGGGTAACTACGTCTCAGGTAACCACAGATTTATCATTTTCGATTCGCTGGGTAACGGATTGACCCTGCGACAATCATTATAAAGTCGCGATTGGCGAAACCACTGGTTCTCAGTTCAATCGCAACACGGATGCCTCTCTGGGCTGCGTCACCGCTTCAGGTGATTGCAGTTCCACTCCCAGCGAGAGGCGAGGGCTAATTCGACTCGAGCCCAACGCTAAACGTTGCTTTCCAAGCACGATGGCGGGCTTCGCTTGTACGAGTTTTCCTGCTCCCAAGGCAAAAGGAATCTTTCAACCCATTTCAAGGCAAGCTCCGCTTCCAGCGGGCGCTCACCTCAGGAATCTGTTAAAGCGGTTTGGCGTTCTCTAAAGACGCGGACCCACCCTGACTTCTGTGATTAGGTAGTTTTTCAATGTCAAACAAACGGCAGACCCGCTCCAAATCTGGTGGGCGGCGACGTGGTAACAACAGCGGCGGATCATCTGGACCGGGCCCCAAAGGACGTGGGCGATCAGGTGGTGGTAATCGACGCCGATCTTCTCCTCCTAGCTCGAATGTGCCACGCAACAACCTGGATAACGAAGAATTCGAACCAGGTGAACCAATTCCATTGGAGCCATGCTATGGGCTTCTGGAAATGCACCCTAACGGCTACGGATTTCTGCGTAGCCCCGCCAATAACTTTGCCCGCGAACGTACCGATCCTTTCGTTCCGGGAACGATGATTGAACGCTACGGCTTGCGAGTCGGCGTCATGATTCGCGGCATGATCCAACACTTCCGCCGCGGCCAAGGTCCTCGCCTGCGAGACATCTTTGACGTCGATGGAATGGTTCCGGAAGACTACCTGAATGTAAAATCGTTTGACGATCTTACACCGGTGAACCCGAGCCAATACTTGAAATTGGAATACGACGGCGGCCCACTTACCAATCGCGTGGTCGACTTACTGACCCCGCTTGGTAAAGGTCAGCGTGCTTTGATCGTCGCACCGCCACGTACCGGTAAGACGATGCTGATCCAGAACCTCAGCCGAGGCATCACGGCCAACCATCCTGATGTGAAGCTGGTCGTCTTGCTGATCGACGAACGTCCGGAAGAAGTCACCGACATGCAGCGAAGCGTGAAAGGTGAAGTGATCGCAAGTAGCTTAGATCGGGACATCGAAAGCCACGTTCGCCTCTCGCAGTTGGTCATCGAACGCTGCAAACGCTTGGCCGAGTCGGGCCAGGACGTCTTCCTGCTGTTGGACTCGATCACACGTCTCGCTCGTGCGTTTAACAAATGGGTGGGGGATGGCCGCGGGAACAATGCAACCATGTCCGGCGGTATCAACGTCAAGGCCATGGACATCCCGAAGAAGCTGTTCGCCACGGCTCGTGCCTTTGAAGAAGGTGGCTCGCTCACCATTGTTGGTACGGCCCTGGTCGATACCGGCAGCAAGATGGACGAAGTGATCTTCCAAGAGTTCAAGGGTACCGGCAACATGGAACTCGTTCTCGATCGCAAACTGGCCGACCGTCGTGTTTGGCCGGCGATCGACATCTCGCAGTCGGGTACTCGCCGCGAAGAGTTGTTGTTGAATGAAGAGGCTTTGAATGCGGTGATCGCTTTGCGACGAACGCTGACCTCGATGCACCACATCGATGCCATGGAGCAGCTCACTCGCCAGCTGAGTAAGTACGACAACAACGAGCAGTTCATTAGTTTGATCGCCAACAGCCGCGATCGTTATCAATAACGCGAACTCGCTGACAACGTTAAACTCATTCGGAGCCGCCCATCATGGTCGGCTCCGTTTTTGTTGCGCCGGTTAGCAGTCTATGATCACGATAGATCAGCCAAGCGAAAAGCGGAATCGCCGCGAGTGCTGCCCACTGATACGCCGTCAGCCCTAATGCATAGACAGGCTCCGGTCGAAGCCACTCGGTAAAGAACCGATACGTCATGTAGGCGATCAAATAGATCTTGAACAACTGCCCGGGAAACATCTTTTTCTTCCACAGAACGAAGAAGACCACCGCACAGGTCAAGTGAAAGATCGATTCGTAGATCTGCGTGGGATGACGGAGCAGGGTACCACCGTCGGGTGCCAAAGGAAACGTCGTCCCCCACGGCAAGCTACAAGCCTGGCCGAAACAACATCCGCCGACGTAACACGCCCAGCGTCCAATGCCAATCGAAGCGGCCACCGGCACCACGAAGCTGTCGCCGGTCTTCGTGCGTACCTCGAGCACCCACTTCGCTAGTTCAACACCAAAGTAGCCGCCTAAAAGGCCGGCGACAATCGTCTTTCCGTGCGCGAACCATGCCGTGCCATCGATCATGCCTTGCCAATCATGCAAGGCAAACGGCAACTTCGCACCAATCATCGCGCCGCAAAATCCGCCGACGCCAATCCCCAGTTTCTCCCACCAGGCCAGATCAAGCTTCTCTTGAAATAGACGCAGCAGGACCGCCCCGGTCACAATGGCCGACAGCATGATTCCCATGTAAACCAAACTCGTCATGCGTTGCTGTCCACGGCGGTTTTCAAGGGTGGCAGCGGAACGTGCCCATCGCGATAAAGCACATTGTACGCACAGAACGGAACGATATGACCGCTAGGCAACAAATGATGAACGCAACACTTCATCACCCGGCGAACGTCAAAGTTGTAGGCATCGAGGAAGGACGTGATCATGATGCGAAATACGTCGCGCGCTCCTAGTTGTTCCTGCATCGCCTTGGTGAAAAACTCCACCGCCGCCTCGGCATACGCAGGATCGGCCGTGTTCAATGCTCCGATCAACTCGTCCACGGGACTCTTCGAGCTCAGGACCGGCAACGCGAACCCACTGCCAAGATCGGAGGAGGGAGGAGCACAACTTCCACCCGGACAACAAGCCTCGCGAACGAGGTAGCGTTCAAGAATCTCTTTTACCGCGCCTCGCTGAAATGAAATTCCACCCGCGAGCAAGTCGAGATGTTCAGCGGCTTTGATAAAACGCATCAGCGGAACCAACTCGCCATTACGCCGATAAGCGTACGACATCTGGTGACAATTGGGATGAGCGCACGGCAGCGGCATGAAGTCCGCCTCGGTATAACGACCGGAGGTCTGCTCGACAATGCCATGAATGACATCGGGGAAGGTAATCCGATTCTCAAGTTCTTCCGGTAAGACGTGCCGCCCAGAATACGTCGCCGGCTGCAAGCTGAGCCCCGTAATCCATGGCCTCGCCGCACAGTAATCGACCAGTTGCCCTAGTTCATTGTCGTTGACGCCCGGCTGAAGCGTCGCCACCAGATTCACGTGCAGACCGGCCTGGCCGCAGTTTTCAACCGCTTTCAATTTAGTTTCGACCAGCGATTCGCCGCGAAGCTGTAACGAAGTCGTTTCGCGGAAACCATCGAACTGGAGATAGATCTCCACCCGTTTGCGTCGCTCAGCCAAGAACTCGACCAACTCAGGATCGTGCGCCAGACGAATCCCATTGGTATTGATCATCACATAGTCGATCGGTCGCGATAGCGCATAGTCGAGAATCGCGCGGAACTGCGGATGAATCGTTGGTTCACCCCCAGAAAGCTGCAGCACCTCCGGATTCCCTTCCACCTCGACATAACGATCGATTGTTCGCTGGCATTCCTCAAGCGTCAAATGCTTCCCGCCAGGTCCGCTCGCTGCGTAACACATCGGGCAAGAGAGATTGCAACTCGAAGTGACTTCCAACAAACCGATGCAAGTATGTTGCTCGTGTTCCGTGCACAAGCCGCAGTCGAGCGGACACCCCTTGTCTGGCTCCACGCCAAAGTCACGTGGAATCTTCCCAGGCACGTTGAATTGTGTTTGATCGTACCACTTGACGTCGGAGCAAACGAAATCGTCCCGCGTTCCGTGGGTTTCGCAGCGTTTGCGAAAGTAAACACGATTACCCCGCGTAATAATCTTCGCCGGCACGACCGCCAGGCATTCCGGACAAAGACTCTGCGTGATCCCGAGAACGGTGTAGTCGCGAAATTGATAATTCATACGGCTCTTTTTAATGAATCGAGAGCAACATCAAGCAAAATGCAAACAACGCGATAATCGTGGCAATCATCAGCAAGATCACGGTCCCGATCGTGGCAACCACCGCCGAAAGGGCCAGCGAAAGTTTTTGCAGCACGGGATTCTCGCTGCGGCTACCGCGTAACATGAACGCGGAAACGGCGACAACCAAGGGCACCACAATCAGCAGAAAGGGAATAATACCATCGAAGCTACTTGCCAACATGCCGAAGGTAATCAACACCGTCGCGAATACGAGCAGCACGAATGCCCAGATCGACAAGCCGTGGCCAAATTTGCTTTGACGAGCAGCAACTTCAGGCGGCACGAGTTCGGCATCGATCAGTTCTTCTTTCCCTTGATACAACGGACTGCGACAAATCCAACAGACATTGGCGAACGAATTATTCTCGGCGCCGCATTCCGGACAGACGAACGTAGGCAAATCAGATCGGGTCATTCTGCCTCCTTCGCCTGTTGTTGGTCGAGACGCTGATGGTATTGTTCTGCCATGGGACGCGCGAGCCGAATGATCTGCCCCACGATCAGCCCGGTACCCCCGATGCAAGTCAGGCCAACGCCTTGATGGATCAGAGGAACGGCATGATCGGCATCGAACCACGAATCATCTACCGCGCCTACGGTCGCCATGTAAGCGAACATTGCGCCGAGTGTCGCTGCCCAGACAAGCTTCAAATCGAATCGTAATCCTGCCATCGCGACCACGAAATAAAACGCTCCGGTGAGCGCAGTGGCCATGGGGCCGCCAGCAAGTGCAATCAATACGGCAATCGCCACCAAATCGATTCCAGTCGTGAGAAACGGAAGCCAAACCGGAAGGAAGCGTTTCAGCACGAGTAAGAGCGTCAACAGGGAAATCACCAGCAGCATCACAGACACGGCCGTTGCCCCTTGATGAAACCGCAAGTTGGCCGTTCGCTCTTCGCCGGAAAGCGTCCCGAACTGATGACCTAACTGGCAGGCATACAGCACCACAACGGCAATCGCCCGCAAGACGAGGACACGCATCTCGCCAGAATACGTTTGCCAGCGCCGAACAATGAACCATTGCCGATCGCGTACTTCGAGCGGTAGCTGAGTCGAGTCATCCATGGACCTTTCCTTTCTCCTCCGCTTCTTTCACGGTAGGTGCTTTGACAGCAGAATGAAACCCGATGACAAACGTAAGTAGGCCGAGCGACATTGGGATAATTCCCACCACCAACATTTCGGCGAGTCCAGCAAGCTGCAAGGACTCAGCAATCGTGCCGAGGACAAAGCCACTGCCGAACAACGCAACGGCAGTAAAGAAATAGATCGGCAACATCCAACCAATCGATGCGATGATCACCTGCATCTGACGATCCCAATCAGGCGTTTTCTGGCGTCGCTCGCGTTCAGACCGCAGCACCAGGTAGGCTCGCAAGAGCCCGGGGGCCATGTAAAAGAAAAGCATGATTGCCAAGACAATCGATACCCCAAAGGCGATCGCAATTCCCACTGCGCTTAGGATCATCGACGTCCATAACGCGGTAAACGTTCCCTCCGTCGGCGATTGTTGCGACTGGGGTGTCTCAAATGGGTTCACAGGCTCAGGCAAATTCATTCCTTGTCTTTCTTGCCAGGACCATACGGAGTATCCTCGGGCTCCAACCGCTTACCATTCCAACGATACCCGAGAGACCCGGCGAAAAGAATCACGAAAACCGCCAAAGCAACACCGTCGCCCAAAAGAAATGCGATCGGCATGACAATCAGTTCGGAGGAACGTGGTACGCCAATAATAGAAATCACAGGAACACATACGATCAAACCACTCGAGACCGCCGCCAATCCGATCCCCGCCACAATAAAGAACGAACTAATAATAATCCCCTGTTGCAGAAGGGGATTAGGCAAGCGTTTGTCCTTCACACATCGGTTCAAACGAATGTAAGCATGCACAGCCCCAGGGGCCAAAGTCATTCCTATCATTACGGAAAAGCCCGGCGCGAACGGCAGCAGCGCGATCGTCGCACAACCTGCGATACACAATACGATCCAGAACCCCAACAAGGAATACTTCTTTCCTTCGGTTGCCGTATCCACAGGCGAGCGAAACGGATTGATCTCTTCCTTCACTTGCGTCATTTCAAATCATCGCTGTTGGAGGAGTTAGCAACCTGATCCGACGATGCTTGCTGGCGTTTCAAACGAAACCCGAGTGACATCGCGTAGAACAGTCCGAACGCAGCGAGCGGAAGCAGCACGCCCATGAAGAATCCCGAAAGGATCATCGGTCCTTCGCCCACCCCAGTTTCTGATAGTACAACGATCGTTGCGAAACAAAACAGACCTCCTGCGATGGATGTTCCGACGGCAATGCCGGTCACAATGAAGAACGACCCCAGCAACATGCCGACTTGGAGCAGGGGAGCAGAAATCTCCCCCTCGCGCGATCGTCGATACAACCGGACATAAGCATGCACGAATACGGGCGCCAAAACAATCGCCAGCATGATCGATATCCCCGGCCAGAACGGAAGCAGGAAGATCGCTACGATGCCCACAAAGCAGAGAACTCCCCAGAAGATCGTCAAGACATGGGAACGCTCTCCTTCGTCGGCAGCCACGGGCGAGCGAAATGGATTGCTCTCTTCTTCGCTCATTGCCGCCCAGAGTCCTGTATTGAGCTTGTTGCCGAATCGTCGCTCGACCGAGGCTTTGCCTTCCCCAGCGACCACCACCATGCAAAGCCGTAAGCGACGATACCGGCAATGGTGCCGAGTGAGCCACCGACCATCAGCATCCACCCAAAACCGTACGGATCGCTGGCAGCCCATGGACTGCCGATCCTTGCAGCAGCCATCCCTCCGGCAAAGCACACCACGGTAAAAGCCGCGGCCCCAGCCAACAACACCGGCACGCAAACCAGCACGGACGTGAAGAAGATCGAGAGCTGCTGTTCCGTCGGCGGCCAGACGCCACTTTCATGGGCTGTTCGCTGAAAGCGGATTAATGCTCGTAAATGAGCCGGCACCAGGATCAGTGCCGCGACAATGCCCAGGCCAGGGTAAAACCAAGCCAGGATCGCAACCAGGAAGATGCTTGCTGGTACGGTCCCCCAGAACGCCAGCTTCGACAGAACAAATCCCTCCGAACTGGCCCCATCAGCCGTTTTGGGCGACCGAAACGGGTTTGGCTCGTGGCCATCTGGCATTCGACATCCCTCGTTAAAAGCAGCAGGCGGAACAATGCATAACCCAAATCCTCCGCATGCCATACGCGAAAAACTCCCCCGGTTGCGGTCAATTCCTGCGGCCGCTATTCTCATAAAACGCACGATCAGTTAAGATGCACCGTGAACCTAGAGCCCCCGTCAGGCCTCCCCTTGTGGGAAGCTTCACGGTGCGTCTCCTTGGAGGGTAAGCGAATGGTTAGCGGTCACATTGGAAATGTGATGCCCCGTCAGGGGTTGCGAGTTCGAGTCTCGTGCCCTCCGCTTTAAGCTAAGGCCGTCAACACAAACCGTTGACGGCCTTACTTTTGCGCATCGGCATGAACCGCCCAGTCTACCCCTAGTAAGGGGAAAGAAACGAGGCCGCCCGGCACTTCCGCTGGCCGCGAGAATGGCGTAAAACAAGACACTCAAACCACTTGCCCTCGTAGCTCAGGGGATAGAGCGACGGTTTCCTAAACCGCAGGTCGGAGGTTCGATTCCTCCCGGGGGCACTTTCTCATATTTCGCGTTCGTTCGGAACGATGCTGGCAATTCTTAAGCGAATTAGCACCGACTTGCCAGCAACGCAGCATCCTTCGCTGTGGTCCTTTTACACAGGATCACAATTCTTCACGCCGATTTTTGCGAGGAAATTAGTTCTTCTTTCCCCCGCTATTCGCTCAACAAAAGTTCTTCTGGATCGGAGAATAGGTCGTCGACGGATTCGGCAAAATTGTCTTCCTCGGCGTAGCTGTCCTCTTCATCGTCGCTGGCCAACCAAATTTGCCAGTCTGGATCGGTGAAGGGATCTTCCCGATTCTCTTCGGCAGTGAGGCCCAGGGAGGATTGTTTGAGACCCTCAGTCGGGGTCCTACCGATGTCTGGGGACGTTATGGCGGGCGAAGTTTGGGTATATCCCAAGTACGCGTCACCACTCTTGCCTGTTGCTACGAAATCGGTCGACTCCCCTTCGAGAAGCGACTGCGTCCCGGAGGGAAGCGAGACAGGAATGAGACGAATCCCGCTAGAGGTGGTCAGAAAAATCGTCGTTCCCTGAGCGTTGATCGAGATGTCGACAATGCTGGCGATATCATCCCCAATGACGAAGCTATCGATCACGTCAAACGTCGCCGTATCGTAAGCGTCGATCTTATCGGTCGCAGCATTCACCGCGAATAGCACGTCCTGAGTAGGATCGAAAATGTAGGCAGCAACGCTTGTGATCCCGGTCGATGTCTTCGAATTCAGATTCGACGCGTCATAGATATTGGAAAGAAATGCAATCTCTGTTCCATCACGACTAATCGCTGCCGGACGCGAACCGATCGACGTATTGGTGTTTACCGCGTTCGTTAACGTATCGGTATCGCTGTTGTAGGTGAAAATTGGCCCAGACGAGATATTGCTCTCTTGGAAGAAAAGAATGCGATAGTCCGAGCTGCGCGTGATCCCGGTATTCTGGCGGACGTTTCGATACTGTGTGAACTGGCCGGTCGTGAGATCAATTTTCCTTAAGGGCGTCCAGCCAGAGCCTGCGAAATCGGTGGTGAAAAAGACCTCACCGGTGGCAGTTACCGCTACGTCACTCACGCCCTGTTCGTGGAACGCCAAAGTATATTCGTAGCTTGTTTTGCTCCCATCGCTCAGATTGACTTTCCAGAGCGTACCGGAACTCGATCCCGGGACCGCTTCTCCGATGATTGCAAATTGTCCATCTGGCGTTATGTCTAAACCGCGAGGGTGGGCCGCAATTTCGTCAAAGCTGGCGAGCATCGTCTGCGATGCAACATCCCAACGTTGAAGCGATCCGTCGGACCGCGTGAAATATAAGATCGAATTCACCGGATCAAACACATGATCAACGGCATCGGTGAAGGGGAGTAACATACCTCCAGACTCTGGAAGAATCACATCCCACGTCGCAGTAGTATTGGAATTCAACGCATTTCCAGCCAAGTCTGTGATGCCTGAACCCGTAGAGATCAGTGTCAAGTCGTAAGCCCCAACCGAATCGTTGAGACTGGCAAACCCACTGAGGGTCCACGATACACCTCCATCGCTCGATACGACCGATTCGGCACCTGTCAGCAGATTGCTCCCACCGTTGAAGCTTAGTCGGAAGTCGTCTGGGGTTACCCCTTGGACCGCCTCCGTGAACGTAAGAGTCACGGCATCGACTGCGTCATAGCGACTGCTCGGTACGACGTCCGCGAAAGTTCCGACAGGTCGGAATACGTCTCCTTCGGGAATCGAAATCGGGATTTGCCGGATTCCAGCGGAGGTCGTTACGTATGCAAAGGCAACCCCATCATCGAGCGACAAATCGAGTGAGCCAGAAACATCAACGCCAATCGGGAAGCGATCGATCTCGGACAGGAATCGTGGATCATACGCGATGATCGCATCAGCAACGGAATCGACAACAAACAAGATGTCTCGATTCGGATCGAACGCCAATCCCGAGACGTTGGACAAACCACTTGCCACTACCGACAAGTCAGCCGCGTTGTAAATCTTATCTCGGAACGCGATCAGGCTGCTATCGTGATTGATTGCGGCCGGTAATGCGCCAATAAATGCGCTAGTATTGAGCGAAGCCGGGAAGGTACCCGTATCACTATCGTAAGTGAAGATTGGGCCCGACGAGATGTTGCTCTCCTGGAAGAAGAGCACGCGATAATCAGGCCCGCGGGAGATACCAGTGTTCTGACGTACGCTGCGAACTTCCGTAAATTCCCCGGTCGCTAAATCAAGTGACCTTAATTGAATCCAGCCTGAACCAGCATAGCTTGTCGTGAAGAAAGCCTTCCCATCAGCGGAGATGGCCAAATCAACGACACCTCGCTCTGTCGAAGCCGCGTCGTAGATCAACGTCGTGATCGAACCGTCACTTAGATTGACCTTCTTGATCGCTCCTCCCGAAACGCCGTCAAATCCTTCTCCCACGTAAGCAAATTGCCCATCCGGTGTCACGTCAAAGCCGCTCGCATCGACGGCAACATGGTCGATGCTGCTAAGGAGAGTTTGCGAGGCGACATCCCAACGTTCGATCGAACCATCAGCAGTCAAAATGTAAAGGATTTCGCCGTTTGCGTCGTAGACGTGATCCTTCGCATTCTCAAACGGCAAAGTGATGCTCGTCGGAACCGCCGTACTGACGACCCACGTGCTGCTAACCGACTGAATCAGATCGTTACCCAGCAAATCTTGAATACCGGAATCTTGAGCCGCCAAGCTGAGTTGATAATTCCCCTCGAACTGGATTAGCGATCCAAGATTCCCCAGCGTCCAAGTCTTGCCGCCATCAGGCGATTGCAAGGTCACGGTTCCATCGAGCAAATTGGCACTGCCATCTCGTGTTAGCTCGAAGTCATCAATCGTGACACCAGTGACGGGTTCGCTGAACTGAATCGTCAACGTCTCGATCGGCCCTGCCTGAACGTTCGGTACGAACTCGACAATTTTGGGCGTCGGGGCAATTGTCTCCCCGGCGGTCAGTTTAATCGCGATTTGCCTGATCCCAGAATCGGTCGTAACGAAGACATAGCCGGTGCTTTGCGTCACGGTAATATCGGCACTGCCAGTCACATCCTCATCAATGGCAAAGCGGCCAAGAATACTTAGACTGACCGGGTCATAGGCCACTACTTCATCGGCCGCCGTATCTACCACGTACAGGATGTCCTGATCAGGATCAAACGCGTAACCACCAGCGTTTGGCACCCCGATCGAAATGGTCGACAGATCAGACGAATCGAGGACCGAGCCTAGGATCGCCACCATCGATCCATCACGGCTAACGGCATCGGGAATCCCTCCAACGAATCGCTGCGTGTTCGTTGATGCAGTGAACGAGCCAGCTTCGACATCAAACGACCACAACGGGCCGGAAGATATGTTGCCTTCCTGGAAGAACAACAAGCTACGATCCGCACCACGCGTCACACTTGTGTTTTGTTGGAGATTCCGAATCTTCGTCATCTCGCCGGTATCAGGATTCAATTCGCGGAAAGGAACGTAGCCAGAGCCAGCAAAGCGTGTCGTGAAGTAAACCATTCCGTTCGAGCCGACGGCCAAGTCGAAAACGCCTTGCTCCGGCCAACCGTTGTAGTCGTACTGGAAGCTGGTCTTTGTACCGTCGGTCAGATCGACCTTCCACACCGTTCCTCCCGTCGCTCCGCCGTTCCCTTCACCTACGAAGGCATATTGACCATCCGGGGAAATATCAAAACCACTGGGATTAACGACAATCGCATCGAAACTAGTCTGAAATGATTGTGTGGCAACGTCCCATCGTTCAATGGAACCGGCGGAGGTCAGGACATAGAGGATTCCGCCAGTGGAATCATAAACCTGCTCGCTGACGCCGGAGAAGGGGATAAGGATGTCACCGAAAAGCGAGATATCGATTTTCCACGTGCCGGCCGCATCTCCCAAAAGGGCGTTCCCAGAGGTATCGACAATTCCGGAATCGGCGGCGACTAGCGTGATCTCGTAATTACCTTCTGCCAAATTCAAGTCGCTAAGGTTGCCCAGAACCCAGCTTTTTCCACCATCGCTCGTTTCGAGCGTGACGTTGGCGTTCAGGAGGTTACTACCACCATCTTTGATCAAGACAAAGTCGTCGAGCGTGACGCCAGTAACCACTTCGCTGAAACTGATCGTTAATTGCTCAACAGCATTCGAGCGCGATTGCGGGATCACCGAGAGAATTTCGGCAGTGGGGCGTACGACATCGCCATCGGGGATCGAAATGGCCACCTCGCGGACACCGGTTGGCGTGGTGAGAAAAATGTATCCCGAACTTCCCGTCACCGACAACAACGTCGTCCCACTGATATCCTCACCGATCTCAAATCGATCGATTATGGTTAATGTCGTGGGATCGTAGGCAACGATCTCGTCCGCTGCCGTATCAGCGACATAGAGAATATCGCGAGCCGGATCGAACACGTAACCGCCGGCGTTAGAAACACCCGACGTAATCGTCGCAAGTGTGGAACCGTCGAGGACGGAACCGAGAAACGCGATCAAGCTTCCGTCGTAACTCACGGCGTCGGGCAACGATCCTACGAAGCGTGAAGTATTCACTGCTGCTGAAAACGACGACGTATTGGCATCGTAGCTAAAGATCGGTCCTGAAGAAATGTTCGACTCTTGGAAGAACAACCGGCTATAGTCAGCACCGCGTGTGATGCTGGTATTCTGCCGGACATTTCGCAGTTTCGTCATTTCGCCCGTCGCGAGATCAACTTCTCGCAGCGGATTCCAGCCAGAACCAGCGAACTGAGTTGTGAAGAATAGCTTGCCATTGGACGAGACTGCTAAATCGAATACGCCTCGTTCCAAGCTTCCGTCATAACTATAGTGAAGCGACGTTTTCGTTCCATCGCTGAGACCGACCTTCCAGATCGTCCCCCCTGTCGCTCCGGCATAACCTTCTCCGACGTACGCGTATTGTCCATCCGGGGTAATATCGAATCCAAACGGCGAAGTCGCGATGTCCTCGAAACTGGCCAATAGGGATTGCGTGGTCACATCCCAGCGTTGGATGGTACCGTCTGAGGTCAGGATGTACTCGATTCCATTCACTTCGTCGTAAACGTGAGCTCTCACGTTTTGAAACGGCAACAACACGTTGCCCAGGGCCGAGGCATCGATCGTCCAAGTGGTGGTCGCGTCAGCCAACAAAGTGTTGCCCGCGAGGTCTTCAATTCCGGAACCCACCGCCACCAGCGTTAACCGGTAATCTCCTTCTGCCAAGTTCAGATTGCCGAGATTCCCCAACACCCAGGTCGTGCCGCCGTCGGTCGATTGCAACGTGACTGTTCCATCCAGTAAGTCGTTTCCACCATTTTGTGTTAATTTGAAGTCATCCAAGGTGACGCCGGCAACAGGTTCGCTGAACTGAATCGTCAGACTTTGAACGGCCGACGCACGGACTTCGGGAACGACAGAGAGGATCTCGGCGGTAGGACGTAGGACGTCGCCTTCTGGAATCGAGATAGGTACTTCCTGGACACCGGCCGTCGTCAACACGAATGCGTAACCGCTGCTTCCCGTGACGCTGACTTCCACCGTACCAGATATGTCTTTCCCTATTGGGAAGCGGGCAATCTCGTTCAACGATTGGGGATCGTAGGCAATAATCGCGTCGGCTGCGGTATCGGCGACATACAGAATGTTTCGCTCAGGATCGAACGCGTAACCACCAGCATTCACGATACCGGTTGATGTCGTGTCGAGGTTGGTCGCATCGAGTACCGAACCTAGGAAAGCGATCAAGCTTCCATCGTGGCTCACCGCATCCGGCAACGAACCAACGAAAGTCATCGTATTGAAAGAAGAAGAAAAAGTGGACGTACCGGCGTCGTAGGTGAAAATCGGACCAGAAGAGATGTTACTTTCTTGGAAGAACAAACGACTGTAATCGGCACCGCGGGTAATGCTGGTGTTTTGCCGAACGTCTTTCAGCTTGGTGATCTCGCCCGTGTCTAGATCAACCTTTCGCAGCGGTGTCCAGCCTGAACCTGCAAAGCTGGTGGTGAAGAACAAGTTTCCATCCGCCGATAATGCCAGATCGAAAACGCCTCGTTCCAAGTAGCCATCGTAGTCAAACGAAAGACTTGTCTTGCTGCCGTCGGTTAGATCGACTTTCCAGACAATTCCCCCCGTTGCACCGCTGGCTCCTTCACCAACATACGCGTAACGTCCATCCGCCGTGACATCGAGTCCACGCGGGGTCACGGCAATATTGTCGAAACTCGACAGCATGGTTTGCGAGGCGATATCCCATCGCTGCAAGGACCCTTGAGCTGTTGTGACGTACAGAATCCCTTCCGAAGCGTCCCATGCCTGGTCAACCGCATCAGAGATACCAAGCCAAGTACTTTCCTCGGTGTTGCTGCCGCGGTACCACGATTGAAAGATGTCGCTGGCTAACAGGTTTCCGCTTTGATCGGTGATACCTGAGCCTGCGGCATGCAAGGACAGCCAGTACGCTCCAGTTTCGGAAGTCCGTTGCGGATTGACGAACAACACCCATGTTCGTCCACCGTCAATCGAAATCACCGGTTCGTTGCCAGTCAGCAAATTGTTGCCGTCCCCATGCGACAAAATAAAGTCATCAGCAGTCACACCTTCGACGACTTCACTGAATGTCGTCACGATACCCAGCAATGGCAGCGGTGTGCCTTGGTAGGGGAGTGTGTCAATCTCACCATGGGGTGCATCTGTATCACTGGCATCGGCATGAGGGCCGAACAACGCAATCTGCTGAATCCCCGTGGTTGTCGTCACGAACAACAGGTTCGATTGATCCGTGATCGAAACATCGGTCGAGCTGGTAACATCGGCATCAATCGCAATTCGTCGCAGCAGCAAGTAGTCGTCAGCGTCAAAGACAACAATTTCATCGCTATCAGCGTCAATCGCGAAAAATAGTTCACCCGTGCTATTGAAGGTTAAACCGACAAGCCCGCTCATTCCGATGTGTTCCGTCGCTAACGTCTCGGAAAGCATCGAGTTGTCGAATGCGATCGCGGTGCCATCGGGATTGATTGCGGCGGGAATGTTGCCCACAAATCGCCCGGTATCACGGCTCGCGGCGAACGTATCCGTGTCGGCATCGTAAGTAAAGAGTGGGCCGGAGGAGATGTTTGCTTCTTGGAATAAGAGAAGGGAACGGTCAGCGCCACGGGTGATTCCCGTGTTTTGGCGAACGTTCTGATGTTGGGTCATCTCATCCGTCGCTAAGTCGATCGAGCGAAGCGGATTCCAACCCGAGCCGGCAAAGCGTGTCGTAAAGAAGAGTTTGCCGTTGGACGCTATGGCCAAGTCGTAAACGCCCTGTTCCAACGATTCCAATGTATAGTGCAGCGCCGTCTTGGTACCGTCGTTAAGGTTGACTTTCCAGATGGTTCCTTCGCCGTTGGCCACTGCAGTATCGCCAACATAGGCAAACATTCCGTCTTCGGTAACATCAAGGCCGCTCGGTGTCGAGGCGATTCCCTCGAACCGTTGCAGTAGCGTCTGGCTTTGATAGCTCCAACGCTCTAAGTCACCACTTGAAGTCGTGACGTACAGGATGTCCCGTCGCGTGTCGTAAACATGGTCCACCGCGTTCGGTACGTTAATCGTGACCGAGGCGGATATGTTCGTCCCAGGCGGCGTATCGTCGGGTTCCGTCAGGCCAGGTATCCGTAGCAACGCGTTGATCTGCTTCGACATGCCGAAGTTTTGGACAAACCAACTGAAGTCGGATAGTCCCACTTTACCGTCTCGATCGTAATCGAATCTTGAGGCACTGGACTTAAAAGAGCCAGTCAATTCGGGATCGGACGAGTAGCCGAAGTTTTCTACGAAGAAGGAGAAATCTGCGAGCCCAACCTTACCGTCGTCGTTCGCATCATAAGTAACGACTGCAATATTACCCTCGACCTTGGGTTCGCTGACCATCGCTTCGCCCGAACCGAACTCCGATTCCAGCAACTCAAATCCAACATCCTCTTGAGGAGATGGATAGCCTGCAGTATCCCCCAAGGAAATCCCGATATTATTCGCTTGATTGGAAGCGTACTTCAGTGTCCCCACGAGCACGGCTTGGCCAACTTGATAAGTCGACAAATTCAAGCTTGTGAAGTTAGCGACTGTCCGCTGCGTTTCGCCGGTGGAAGTCGTATCGAGCGTCAGTCCCGCTCCCATACTACTTCCGACCGTTGGTTCCGCATACAGTGTTGCCGATGCACTTAGCGTCGCTGAGAAGTCGAAGGGAACATTCGGAGTATCACTTCCCACCGTATACCAGATTTCAACGATTGCGGTTTCCCACTCGTTCAGCGTGACGTTCGGCGTCGGGCTGATCCGAACCGATCCCACCGACACAACGTTTCGCTGCGTATTCAAGTTGGCCGAGACAAAACTGGCTTCCTGCTTGACGTTCACTTGCAAGCTGTGCTCGACATAAACGCCTAGCGAGTCGATCGCTCGTAAGACAATTGTCGCGGTTCCCGTATTTGTTTCGGAAAACGCCAGGGTCAGCTTGTCACCGGTCAGCACCGGAGTGACCAGTGAATCGTCCGAATTACTCTCGATCGATAACGTCAATGTGTCGCCTAGACTTACGGTATCGGGATCAGAGAATAGATTACTGAGATCGATCACCCGCGGCTCGCTGCCGGCGTTGACCGTCACATCAGGAAAATCAGCTGAAATAACCGGTGGCGAATTATTATCAACAGTTAATAACGCCTCGGCCCCAATCCCCCCTGAGTCCCCCGAAAGCATCAACCGGCCTTCGAGATGTTCTGAAGCAAAGACGCTTCCACGTGACTTGCGAGCGAGACGTTGACGGCGAGATTTCAACTTCAATCGATCCGACGATTTCATGGCAAGCGTGTCTAACTGGGAGAGGGGGAGAATATGGCAAAACGATTGAGGGGACAACGTATTGCGAAACGACAACCGAGGATTAGTTCGATTGTCGAATAGGAATATGAGTGGACAGTAGACGGGATTTCGGCCGAATGATATGCCCCACAAACCGCCAATGGTCTTTGGCAATCGAGAATAAACCCAGAGACTTCTCGACCTGCGAAACCATCGCCTACCGGGGCACAAACGCCCCCCACTCACGGTGGATATGCCGATCGTAATGCATCGGCAAACGCCGGTCAATGTTTATGACAGTCGGATTATAGGAATTAACATCAAACGATTTCTCAGCTTTGATTTAGGTAAGAGCTTGCATTCTTGTTAGGATGCAGGTCGTCTTGACCAAGTGATCACAATTTGACCTCTCAAGCGAGAACGGTCGGTCCCGAAATGCAGAGAGACTTGCTGTAATGCAAGTCTCTCTGTGTTCCATTTTCTGGACGCGCTTACAAGCGAGATCCAACCCTAGAAGCTGCCGTTAACTTCACCATTATTGCGGGTGAACAGGGCCTGGTAGGTGTTGAAGTTGATGGTGTCCGGAATGAAGCTTACCGAGCCATCACAGCGATTGAACATCGCTCCGCCAGGGTGGTAACTGCCGAACGACAGTTCCAACAAGTGCCCCACTACGCCTGGTTCATGAATACGGGCGTTCATCCGCACCGCCGCGGAACCAACAGCTTCACTGAATTCACCACCATGATTACTTCCGTCGCAGCGGCATGGATCGATCTGGTTCGAGCCAATGTACCAGTGATCGATACCTTGGCCATCCTTCACGAATTTCGGATCGGTTTGAGCTTCGCCAACGGCAATCGTGTTCGACGTACCATCTTGAATGTCGGCAAAACGCTGGGCTTTACAGCCAAAGATAACGCCATTCTGATCCAGCGACTGTAACGAAAGGGGGCCGTAGGAAGCCGTGATTTGATTCGCCTTATCACCACTGGCGAGCGTGCCTGAGTTCCCGAGATAACTCATCGGAACACGATCCTTAATGTTGTTGTAGGTGTAGTGCTCACCAATTGGCATCGTCGGGCAGAAGTACGAATTGATAAACGTACCGCAGGCGTTTTCATTCGGACCTGCTGGGGCCCAGTTATCGCTCTCGCCGAATAATAGAGTTTCGTACAGATTGTTCTGTTCGATGAAAGGCAAAATGCGACCACTCCACAAATGGCCCCGATTGAACCAGGCCGGTGGAAATACTTTGTGGGTGTCGTGATAGTTTTGCAGACCAAGTCCGATCTGCTTCATGTTGTTGCTGCATTGCATCCGTCGTGCAGCTTCGCGAGCTTGTTGGACTGCGGGTAAGAGCAGTGCAATGAGTACTCCGATGATTGCGATCACGACAAGCAGTTCCACCAGGGTAAAACCAGGACGATTCACGCGTTCGGTCTTCTGAAGGTTCATTAAAAACACTCCTGTTGGTGCGTTACTGTTTCCCCCGAACAGCAGCAACGCGATTCCTATTACGAGTAACGAGGCGCAGACAACACGCCAAAAGAGAAATTACGTAGGGCCCGACGTCGAGCAGTCAGACTTCAGATCAAAGTTGAATGTGCCAGAAGACTCAACTTCGACTTCAATCGATGACTTTTTGTTGTAGCAAGCCGGCACGGTCATGCTGGTCGACACAGCTTCTTCTTCGCCTTCTTCTTCCTCACCACCTTCTCCCTCGTCGCCGACCGTTCCGGTCACGATGCGAACCGTCTTATGTCCCGTGGTGACACCCGACTGTTCCGAGTTGAACATCATGGTGTAATTACCACTCGAATCGGTTTCGCCGTACGAGTATTTCATGTCAGGCGTTTCAAAGATGACCGTCGCGCCGGAAAGTGGCTGACCATCGAGAGTAACGGTGCCGCTGACATCAACGAGGCCTAGCTTGCTGTAGTCGGTTTTCACTGTGGTGTCGCATCCGCTAAACCCAACGATTGCGACAAGGATTACTAAAGAGAATAAATTTCGGGGCAAAGTTCGATCTCCCATCATGGGCGATTCACAAACCTCGACGATATAAAGCGTGAAATTTGAAACCGCGTACTTGTGATCGTCGACTTCATCTGAGTTACGGTTCCTGCTTGCGGGGGTTTCACAAGCGGCACCAGTGTTACTAAAATTCGGCCGACATTTCTGAAAAGGCCGCACTATAACACTCGAGGTCGTCGATCAGACCGCGTCTTAACGGCGAATTCATTTAAGACTTGATGAAGAAGCGACCTCCTTCAAAAAATCGCCCAATAAAAGTTCGCGCGGAGGACCGGTTGCAGAATGCGAAGAGAAGATGGCGACCTGCAAGGCCGCGATGAATGCAAGGTCATTGACGACGAAAAGCCGCTTTAGCAGTCTGTTGATTTTACGCTTCGTTAGCGAGTCCTTGAGATTGGGGCGAGGGCAAGGCGTGAGTCCGCAGGCATATCCACTAGATATGTCGAGGAATTCACAACGCAGCAATCGCCCCAATCTCAATGACGTAGCCGATCCAATGACGTAGCCGATCTGAGAAATTCAACAAGCTGTTAAGTCGTCGCTTCGTCACGTAACTTGGCAGGCGTAGTGCGCGCCAGTAAAAACCACCGCACGAATAACGGAATGTATAAGGCGGCCGCCAAGAGGTGCGCAGGAATGCCAACAGCAACCGAGAGAAAAAAGAAGTTCCCCTGCACAAAGTAAAAGCCAACGATCCAAATCACCCACAAGATCGCGCCAGGCACAGCCACGTACCCCATAGGTTTTAGTGACCGATACAGGGCATCGTTCCAGGCATCGACCGAAGCACGACGTCCAACGAAATGACGGATGAATCGTCCCACGCCTTCTAAGACCGGCACCGTCAAGAACCAACAAACGATGCCAATCAAAAGGATCGCCGCGATATCAAATATTCGTACTGCGAAGAGAAGCCCGACTGGCATGTCGTCGCGCAAGACGAATCGATCAAAGGCAAAAAAGTTAAATAGCCCGGCCGGCAATAGCAAGCCAATCGCAACTCGAACCGAAAACAGGGCACTGCTTCGCTCGCGCGTGGAGCTAGATTCTGGTTGGCTTCGTGATTCCGGTGATTGAAACGGATTGATTTCCATCGGGTCGCTCAGTTTAACGATCTGTCGTTAAAAGAATCACGCATGCGCAGAAAGAAACAAAGTATCGCCGTCGTTGGCTCTGAACGTACGCCATCGTAATCGACATGCAGCACTTCGCCGAGCGGCAAAATGCCATGCTCCAACCTGCGTATTGCATTAACTTCTTCGCCACGCAAGCGCGACACTTCTCCCAAACGTCCGATGAAGAGGAACTTTTCCAATATTTTTTCACCGCTCTGTGTCGCAGCACTGATTCCGTAAAGATCTGAAACTTGGTTTTGTCGCTATTTTGAAAGATTCCGTGAGATTTGTTCCCAAAAACAACTGACTCGCATTAAGCGGGAAGATTGTTCCTTTCACCGGCTATTTTTCGCTCGCGGTTCACCGCTGGAAAACAAAAGCTACCGTATTTCATTTGAATCGTCTGTGATTAATACGCGAACGGCAGCGCAAAGAGATTCAATTAGGATAGGCCCTTCGAGACGTTGAAATCAAGAATCTGTTAACTGCAATATCGGCACGCCCCAAAGGATCCGTTGTCAAATTTTAGAAGGCGAAATAGAGTAACGACATCGCACATCGACGCCTCTCGACACGGATTTGTCAGGGACCGTCGCTTCGTTGGAACAGTTGACCTCTCCAGGACTTACATGAGCCGCGCGTTCGCATGTAATCGCGACTTCCTTCGACAACTGCGCTTACGTAACGGTTGGACGCAGGCCGATCTCGCTCGACGAGCTGGGTACAGCGAACGTCTAATCAGCAAGGCGGAAGCTGGGGCACCGATCGCGCGGGAAACGATCTCGGATCTGGCCGAAGCACTCAGTAGCGAGGATGAGCAACTTCATTGGGAAGACCTCGCTTGCGACCCTGTTCAACTCGCCCAGCGTTATATCTCCGCATTCCATGTCCACAAAGCGAATGCGCTCGACGTTCTTGAAGACATGATTGACGAGAACGTTCACTTCCGCATCGCGGGCAATCCAGAAGAAATACCATTCGCCGGAGAATATCGTGGCATTCCTGCTGCCCGGGAGATGTTCAAAGTCTTCTTCAGCGTGTTGGAGGTCCCCGATCACGATTTTGAGAAGTGCTTTGAATATATCGGGCAGGGCCCCAACGCAATTATCTGGGGCGAGTCATGGATCCACCCAATCGGACGCCCGATGGAGACACCGATTCGGATCTCGAACCTGCTGAAGTTTCGTCGAGGCAAGCTAGTCTTCCTCGACGACTGTTTCGATACCGCGGCCGGAGCGGCTGAGCTGAACAATCGCCCCAAGTCGTAATCGACGTTGTCTTCTGTCGATCAACCTTCCAACTTATCACGCATCTCTTGTTCGTGAGCTCGGATTTCGCCGGTCGGATCGGCCTCGGCAAAGTCTTCCATTTCGTAGACGGGCCGAATTTCGATTTCCGATTCTCCTTCCATCGGTGGCGGGCACTTCTTTACCCAATCAATCGCTTCCTGAAGGGATGCTACTTTCCACATCCAATAGCCTGCGATCAGTTCCTTCGTTTCGGCGAATGGTCCGTCCGTAACAACGCGATCGTCTCCTTGAAACCGAACCCGTGCACCTTGCGAGCTCGGTTTCAGGCCCTCGCCGGCCAGCATGATGCCAGCATCGACTAGTTGCTGATTGAATTGGCCCATCGCCTCCAGCAATTCGGTACTGGGGAGTTTGCCAGCTTCGGATTCTTGCGTCGCCTTAACGATCACCATGACTTTCATCGCGTCTCACCTTTTCTCGGAACTGTTTTGTTTCACTTGCCTCATTCTTGGCTTTCGTTAAGTAGACGAACTGCCTAAAGCCATATCGACATGGCTTGCCAAGATTTTTCGATTTTACCTGCCATAATTCCCTTTGCCTCCTGGCAGCGGTAAACTTGGCGCAGATGTATTTCGATCTCGTGTCGACGCCTAAAGAAGGAAATCATATGTCCACCGCCTACAAACCAGAAGGTTACAACTCGGCGTCTGCTTACTTGATTGTCAAAGGAGCCCAGGGCACGATCGACTTTCTAAAACAAGTCTTTTCCGCCACGCCGCTTCGCCGAATCGACCGAGAGAACGGTAGCATCATGCATGCCGAGGTGAAAATCGACGATACCGTGATCATGATCGCAGACGAACTCGAGGGCTGGCCAGCAGTTCTATCGCACGTCCATATCTATGTCCCAAACGTAGACGAAGTTTTTCAGAAAGCGATCGCTGCCGGGGCGACCACGGTGCAAGAGCCTTCTCAACGCTCGCCCGAGGATGATAAACGGGGCGGGTTTCAAGACACCGGCGGAACCACGTGGTGGGTTGCGACCCAGGTAAGCTAGTTTTGGAAGCGAGCTAGCCGTAAATCCACGGTATCAAAATCACGCACACGATCAGCACCAACAAGGTGAGCGGCGTACCGATCTTCACGTAATCGCTAAACCGATACTCACCAGGGCCCATCACCAAAGTATTAACCGGCGAGGCGACGGGTGTCATGAACGCGGCCGAGGCGGCAATCGCGACCGTCATCACAAAAGGGTAGGGGGAGAGCTCCAGCTGACCCGCGATCGTCAAAGCAATCGGAGCCATCAGAATTGCGGTCGCCGTGTTAGAAATCACCAGGCTGAAACCGGTCGTCAAGATGAACAGTACGGCAATAATCACTCGCGGGCCCGCGCCTCCCAATGCATTCATCAATAGATCGACCGCGAGCTCAATCCCCTTGGTCTTTTCTAACGCCACGGCGAACGGCATCATCCCCACGATGAGAAACACACTTTGCCAACGAATTGACTTGTAAGCAGTCTCGACATCGACGCAGCGAAATAGCCCCATAAGTAGGCAGCCAATTAGCGCCGCAATCGCGTTGGGAACCACGCTGAACACCATCAAGCCGACCATGACCGCCAGACTAATCAGTGCATAAATCGCTTGCGAGCGGGCCGGTGCTGCATCTTCGATCTCGACTGGCAGCGACAAGACAATGAAATCCAATTGCTGTGTCTGCATTAGGTGGATTTGTTTCCAAGGGCCGATTACCAACAAGATATCGCCCGGCCGAAGCTTCTCTTCGGTAACCGGTCCTTCGATAGCCTCCCCACCTCTTCGTAGTCCGATAACGCTCAGCCCATGCTCATTGCGAAAAGTGGCATCGACCAACGTCTTCCCAACCAGATTCGATTCGGGCGAAACCGCGACCTCCGCCATACCCACGAACTGCGACTGCTGCGTGAAGTAGACGCCTTTCAGCGGCAGATGCTTCAGCCCCAGATCTCGGGTAAAAGTTTCCAAGTCGTTCTCAGGATTCACCAGATCGACCAGCAAGATATCGTCCGCTTGAATCACCGTCTGCGCAACCGGATTCAGAACTCGCTTCTGCCCCCGAATCGTTCGTTGAATCCCAATCAGATTCACACCGTTTCGCTGTCGCAAGTCAACTTCGCGAAGCATATTTCCGACTAGCCGCGATTCAGGTGAGACTCGCAAACGAAATGCCCGCTTCTCAAGCCGATATTCTTCCACGAACGACACCAGCGTCCGCCGCCGAGAACGTTTCTGGGTTTCTCCGTCGGGTCGCTTCAACCAATGCCGGGCCACCAGCATGTAGCCAACACTCAGGACGAGAATCGATGCTCCCATCGGCGTAAATGCGAAGAAGCTGAAACCTTCGATACCTTGGCTTTCGAGCGCGCTATCGACAATCATGTTCGGCGGCGTGGCAACCAATGTCATCATACCGCTGATCAAGCCGGCGACGCTCAGCGGCATCATCAGCCGTCCCGGATGAATTTGCAAACGACCTGCCACGCTCAGAACCACCGGGATGAATATGGCCACAATCCCGGTCGAACTCATCACACTCCCGAGGATACCGACCGCCAGCATCAGCAAGACAACCAAACGAGGTTCGCTTTTCCCCGCATTACGAGCCAGCCAGCGACCAACTTGCAGGGCAATTCCGGTCCGCGTGATCCCCTCGCCGATGATGAACAATGCCGCGATCAGCACGACGTTGGGATCTGAGAAGCCAGCGAGCGCTTCGTTGACTGAAACGATGCCAAGCACCGGCAAGATGACCATTGCCGATAACGCCACGACATCCATTCGCGGCCAGTCGAGGATGAACAGCACAATGCAGATCAACAACAGAATTAAGACGATCGCCAGATCCCACGGCATCGTCGGCTTCTCCCAGAGGTCACTTCCTAGAAATACTGAGTGAGTGTTGATAGCAAAAAACAGAGTCGCAGAACAGTGGGAAACCGTTTACGGAATGCGCACGATTCGCGGAGTCGGACGATCACATGTCTATGAAACGATGAATCATGCCAAGCACCTTCAATGTGCTAAGACAGTCGAGCCATTTCGCTCTGCGATTACCTGCCACACAGCATGCACGGTCGACATAACGCCCAGCCATATGAAAGAACCAAGCCACACGTAATAGCCCATTAGCAACTCGTATCCATATCCGTCAGGCGAATCCGCAGGCAACATCAGCGGCTGCGACAGAGCAAACAAGATGGCCAACACGCTCACCAACATGGCGGCCTGTGGCTTTCCTTTCATGACGAACCAAGCAGCCAGCCAGGAAAGCGGGTTCGCCCACCACATCGGCAAACACCAGCAAAGCACCAGTGCACTGAGAAACGCTTCCCACCCCAACATCACGGCAGAATTTTTGCCTGCGGGAAGACAAAAGGCCGCCAGGTAGATCAGCCCGTAAAGCAGGACGACGAAATATTTGGCACGTTGCGTCATGGTGGGAATTGCCTGAGAAACACGACTTTGCAAGTCCAAGGAACGACTCATTCGGCAAGAGTAACTTCCTATTTCAATCGCATGAAAATTTGCCAATGGCGCACGAAGAAACCGCTAGAATTGCTCCCAGCGGTTCTTCTTATTTCTCGATATTTCGGATTATATCGACCGGTAATCCTAATTCTCGGACGAGCCCGCTGACTGTAACGCCTCGATGCCCTTGGTATAGAAGTGGACGTCTTGTTGTGGGTAAGGAATCGTGATGCCTTCTTCATCAAATCGGCGCTTCACGGCCCGAGTGACTTCGGTCTTCACCGGCCACCAATCGCTGGTCTTAGCCCAAGGTCGGCAAACGATGTTGACGGACGAATCCGCCAAGGCGTGGGTGACCACCTGCGGTGCGGGATCCTTGAGAACCAGTTCGTGATTCTCGACTACTTCCTTGATGATCTGTTCCGCTTTCTCGAAGTCGTCGTCGTAACCAATGCCGAATTCGAGATCGACGCGGCGGGTCGGGTTCGCCGTAATGTTCGTGATCACATCGTTCCAAATCGAGTTATTAGGAACGTGAATCGTCTGGTTATCAAAGGTGCGGAAGGTGGTCGAAACGAGATTCATTTGATGGATCACGCCGGTCACACCGCCTGCGGTGACAACATCGCCGACATCAAACGGTCGATTCACCAGAATCATGATCCCGCTCGCGAAGTTGCTCAACGTTCCCTGCAGCGCCAAACCGACAACCAAACCAGTGGCACCAATCGCCGCCACGATTGGCGTGATATCGATTTCGAGCGCCGTCAAAGCAATCGCAAAGCCAATCACCATCACCACATTCTTAATCATGCGGGCAATCAACGACTCCGCTAGGCGACTCAAACGAAGTCGCTTCTCCAACAGCCAATTGGTGAGTCGCTGAATGAGCTTAGCGACAATGTAACTAGCCAGCAGAATCAGCAGGAATTTTGTCAGATTCCAGCCCACCCGTTGCCCACCTTCCTTGGAGACAACCCAGCCGGTGATCGTGGCCCAAGTCGCGGCGAAATCAGAGGCGTCAACTTCGATACCAGCCACTGCGGTAATGTACTTTCGATATTCGTCGACCTCGCCACCTTTCCGCTGCAGGGAATCGAGGACGATCGATAATCGTTCCGCGATCGCGGAACGTTGATCCTGCAACATACTCACGTCGGCCAGAAAGTTTTCTTTGGTCTTGGAAGCAACCTGAGCTTCTTTTTGTTCGGCAGTTTGCTGTTCATCAGCGGGTGGTGCCTCAGCGGCAACCTCTTCCTTTGGCTGGTCTTCTTCTGACTTCTTCTTCGCGTCGACCATCCCGTCAACTCCTAGCTCTTTTTGAGCCGCGTCGACGATTTCCTTTTCGGCCTTCTTGGCTTCTGCTTCGGCCTTTTCCTTGACCGCTTGGGCTGCCTTAAGTGATGCCTTCGCAGCCTCGACATCTCCTGCTGACATAGCTTCGTTGGTCTTCTTCACCCCGAGGCGGGCGGCCGAGATTTGTCGCGATTTCACTCGTAACAGATCGAACCACGCTTTGGCTTCCCCTTCCAATTCCTGCTTCGTCAGTGGACGAACCATAATGATCAGTTGATCGACAGGAATGGTCGGATCGATCGTGGTGACCGGCGTGTAAGATTCGGTGGCTGAACTTTTTCCGTTTTCTTGCTCTTGACCAAACACTCCCGTCGCCGGTCCCAAAAGGACGAGCATTAGTGTGATCAGAATTGGAAGCCTCATGTCGTTTTCCCCTCAACATGGTTCTCGTCGATTTGCCAATGTAGCCACCCGGCAAGTATCCGCTCTTGGCAAGGTGCCCTTACATCTTGGGGCAACCTATATGGCAAGACAACCGCCGACTGTCTTGCGCGATCAGTAACGCGGGTGTGTTCCTCTGTACAGCAACTTCAATGCCGAACGATCTAACCCTGTTCGCAAAACAGAACCGCGTTTGGTCAACTCAGAAGATTGTTGCTTAAAAGAATAGAACCCGATTTCGGTCAACCAGCACTTTCACAAACGAGCTGCTGCCAACAAGACGGTATTCGCGCGGGAAGTAAACCGAGTAAGTCGCAGGGTGCGCGCGATCCCTTCACCCGTTATGTCCCGATTCACCCTTCGGGCGACTGGCCTTTCCACAGTTTCTCTTGCGTGGAAAGCTTTGCCGTTATCCAACGAGTATAGGCAAATAGATAGTCACTCAGGCGATTCGCATAGGCTAACACCCATGGTTCGATCGGGGCGACTTCATGACGACGCACCAACACGCGTTCCCATCGACGGCAAATTGTGCGGGCCACGTGGGCATGCCCATTCAACACACAATCGCCCGGAATCGTGAAGCCGTCGATCGCATCGAACAGCTCTCGATACCGATCGATCCGTCGTTCCAGGAACGAAACGCGCGGATCGTCCGCCGCCACGTATCGGTCGGCACTGACTGAAAGTGGTTGCCGGGCAGCCAGCACCGCGCCAGCTTCATATAGCGTATTCTGAATTTTTAAAAAAACTTCGTCGGTTTCCTCGGCGATCTCGTCACTTGGACGACTATGAGGATCGTTGGCGACCGCCCGCACAACGCCAAGATAGCTGATCAATTCATCCGATTCGCCGTACGATTCGACCTCGAGCGAAGCCTTCGAGACCTTCACCCCACCAGCCAGGGCCGTTTCTCCACCGTCGCCGGAACGGGTATAGATTCGGTGAATGTGAATCGACATCAAGCAGGTCTCCCGATTAAACTGAGCACACGTTTTCCCCATCATTGCAAATGCTCACTGCCAAGAGAATGGCGGTGTTGAAAGTGATCTGTCCGAGATGGAACTTAATATCTACACGATCATTGGTATCGCACTGCCAATTTTTCATTTGATGGGGCTCTTCACGGCGGTCGACGCCATCATGAAATCCCGCACCTCGCAAGGGGCAATCGGGTGGGCCTTGTTGCTGATCTTTATCCCGTACATCGCGTTGCCGTTCTATTGGATCTTTGGACGTAGCAAGTTCCAAGGTTACGTGAACACGCGGCGTATTCGCAGCCGCAGCATGAAGGACAACACGCAAACCTTTCGCGTGGTGGATTCTTCCGTCGTGGCCGACTTTGAACATCACCCGGAACTCCTGGTCCTCGAGCGTCTGGCTGACTTTCCGTACACGCACTCCAATTCGATTCGCCTTTTGGTCAACGGCCAGGCAACCTTCGATGCCATTTACGACGCGATTGAAGCTGCCAAAGAATACGTCTTACTGCAAACCTATATCTTCCGCGACGACGGAATCGGGGAACGCTTTCGCGAGCAGCTAACCCGCAAAGCAGGTGAGGGCGTACAGATTTATTTCCTATACGACGAGATCGGCAGTTATCAGCTTTCTCGAAAATTCATCGACGAACTTCGCGACGCCGGCATCCATGTCAGCGCCTTTCATACGACGCGTGGCAAGGGGAATCGTTTTCAATTGAACTTCCGCAATCACCGCAAGATTGTTGTCGTCGATGGCAAAGTCGCGGCGGTTGGCGGGCACAATTTTGGGGACGAATACCTCGGTCTTTCCAAGAAGTTCGGCCCTTGGCGTGATACCCATATCGAAATCCGCGGGCCGGCGGTCCAGGCGATTCAATGGTCGTTCCTGGAAGACTGGTACTGGGCATCTGGACAAACGCCGACCGTCAATTGGAATGAAGAACCTTCCGAAGAAGCTCCTCACTCGGCGCTGGTGATTCCGATGAGCCCAGCCGATGAACTGGAAACTTGCGGACTATTCTTTGTCCATGCGATCAATATGGCGCGCCGTCGTATCTGGATCGCGTCTCCTTACTTTGTACCCGACAAACAAGTTATCTGCGCACTGCAATTGGCAGCACTGCGTGGTTGCGATGTCCGCATCATGCTGCCTGAGCGGCCCGACCATTTGCTGGTTTATTTGTCCAGTTTCCATTTCATCTCGGAAACTGCGATTGCCGATCGCATTTCATTTTATCGCTATCAGCCAGGCTTTCTGCATCAAAAGGTCTTACTGGTCGACGATCAATTTGCCGCCGTCGGCACGGCCAATCTCGACAACCGATCGTTCCGCCTGAACTTCGAAATGATGGTAGCGATCGTGAGTCACTCGTTCGCGAAGTCGATTGAAGAAATGCTGTTGGCCGACTTCGAGCATTGTCGCAAGGTCGATCCGCATGAGCTCGAAGAACGCTCGTTCTGGTTCCGCCTGGCCGTCAGCGGATCGCGGCTGATGTCGCCAATTCAGTAGCACAGCCAGCCCCGCTAGCAACCGCATAACCGGCAGGATCGTCAAAGTTTACTTAACCGGACGCTTGTCAAAGGCCGAAAACGAGAAAGACGTTCTGCCTTATGGGAAGTCCATGGGTAGACGTCGCTCGTGATTCGATGACCTTGCTACCTGTCGATATGCGGACCGATACCATGCCCAAAGCGCTTCGTTCCAACTTGCTCGCGACCGTGACCCTCGCGACAACCGTCAGCGTTTCCGGCTGTATTTTCCCCTTCACTCGGGGCGGCCAAGCCAGTATCGACGACAAAGTCGCTGAGCTGGCAGCGGAAGGTCCGGCGGAAAAAGCAGAACCGCAGCTAGCAGACCTCCCGGCCCTCAATGCCCCGGGCGCTCAGAATCAGCCGACAGAGATCGCGCAGGCACCCCAAGGCAAGAAACAACTTCCTCCGTTTGCACGTTTTCTTAACAACATGCTCGGTGGCGGTTCCTCACAACCACAACCTACGGCGTCGCCAAACACGACGGCTGCTCCTACGGTAGCCGCGCAACCGCAGCCTGCTCCTGCGACTCCGCCAGCTACCGCTGAAATTACTCCAGCTGCCACTTTGATGGCCGACCAGTCGAAGCCTTCATCCACACCCAAGACGATTCCCGCACCGCCTAAAGAGTTGCCGCCGGTCGTGCGTGTCGAGGACCTTTCCGCCGCCGAACGTCAAGCAAAGCCGACGGCAAACCAAGGTCATGTGCAAGTCGTAACGCAGCCCAAATTACCGATCGTCATCGTTCCGAAGTCTAATCCCGCGGCAGAGACGACTGATGTGGTGAGCAAGTTTGCCGCCAAAGCAACGAAGATTGTCGAGGGCACACAATCGGAAGAAGAACGCCAACCGCCTCAACCGAAATCGGCCCCTCAGATCGCCGTTCAACCGACGCCAGAAGGATCAACGTTGGATGCGATGGCTCGTTCTCCATGGAATGAATCTTCGCTGCTGAAGAAAGCAAAGGCCAATTCTTCCAGCGAAACTACCACCCTGATTCATGCGTTGGACAGGGCCCTCGAATCGGTTGGCAAAGAAGAAGCCAACCCGGCGGTGACCACTTCGCCAAAGGCTCCTCAGGTTGCCGCCACCACATCCCCAACTCCCGAACCGGTGGCACCCAGCACGCCGCCTGAAGCAAAGACGGCTGCACCGCAGACGGTCGCTTTACCAGAGCCACGATTTGCGAGCCGGTTCACTCCACCGGCGCAAACACCATCTGGTACGAAAAATCTTGCCAACCCTCTTCGTTCCGGCAGCGGAAAGACCGACTGGTCAGGGCGCAGTTCAGGGGGTACTTCGCAGCAACCGAAGACCATCGTGAACAACAAGTTCAGCGAACCAACCACGGAACCTTCGCGTTCGTCGCAGTGGTCGGCAACGCTCGAACCAGAACCGCAAACTGAAACGACACGCAAAGGGGCCCAGGTTGTTGCAGCTCTACCGCCAGCACCTGCCAAGCCAGCGACGACAGTCAATCCTTATGCAGCTGAAGGCAGTACAGAAAGAAAAGAAGCTGCCCTGGAGACGACGCCTCCCACGCCTCGTACTCCACAAATGATCACGAATCAAATGGCTGCTCCAAGCAAAAAGTCGGTCGCTCCGAAGAAGGAAGATCTACCGAAGATCATCACCACCAACACAATTCACTTCGAGTCGTCGGTCGTCAACAAGTTGCAAGCTGCCCACCAACTTACCAATTGGGACTTCGAACCGCCTGCCCCCGAAGAGCAATTGCCGCAGATTGTCGAAGGCAAGGAAGAACCGAAAGTAGAGGCTCCGACGCCTCATCCGGCCCCGATCCCGACCATGCGACCGCGAACGACAATTAACACATTTATCGAGCGAGCACCCCAGCCGAGCATTCCTGCTCAACCAGCGGAACCGAAAACGATCGAGCCCAATCCTGCCGCGCCGCAGCCCGAGGAACCAAAGCCAACGCCTCAGCCGATTAAACCTCAGCCACAGGCGAGTGTCCCAAATGTTCCAGAAGCTTCTCCAGAACAAGCACCTGCTGAGCAGAACCCCGTTACTCCAACGCCTGTGGAAGCACCAGCAGTCGAACCTGCTGCGGCCAATGCTAACCCGGCCGCTCCGCCAGTAGTCGAACCACAGCCAGCTCCGAGTCAACCAACGTCGCGTTTCACCAATCCGGCTGGCCCAGCATTCCGCCCCCAGGTCGTACGTCCACCGGCCGTGCAGCAGCAACCTACAAGCGACGAATTGCTGCTCGAACCGACGAATCCGGCAGTGAATAGCGTTCCAGAAGTTGCCCCGCAGCCGGTCGCAGAGAAGGGGATTGCGAAACCTCTCGCGACACCAGTGCCAGCCGCTCAAGCAGAACCGGCCGCACCGCAAGCTTTCCGTCCCATGGCCGTAACACCACCCAGCCAGACATCGCAGCGCCCCGTTTCGCCGTCGACTCCTCCCCGTGGTGTTTTGATTCGTCCGGCTGAGCCAGCTCCGCTTGGGACATCGTCCAGCAGTGGACCAGCTTGGCGTCCCACGCCGGTTCCGGTCAACAAGGCCCCAGCAAAGTTGGCCCCGGTAATTCGGGCCGCAGAGGGTGTCCAGAACGCTGCTCCTGGACAAAGTGCGAAGACTTATATCATCGACTAAGGTCGATTACAGTTCGGCCCAGTGCACATCGGCACGGGTGAGCAAACGATCGGCAACCGGCACATAGTCTGGCCGGTTCTCGATCAGGAGTCGCGCGGCTTCTCGCAGCGGAATATTGCCACCAGACTCCATCCACAGCACCTTCGGCAATTTGGTCCCCATGGGGGAACTCCCGGAGAGGTGAGGAGCAGAAGCGGTAGCCTCCGTATTTTCCGCCACCGATTCAGGTAGGAACATCAAACGTTGCACGACTGGTCCCAGTTGCGTTAGTCGGCAATCATTCGAGGCGACGCGCCGCTTCCAATCGGGGCCGTCTTGCATCGAACTTAAGAATTGATTTTCGTTACCATCTTCGGTGGCGTTCCGACGAGCCAGATCTTTGCCGCATTCAAGCATGACGTCGATTAGCTTATCGACCCCATTACGCTCTTCGTGCAACAAATTACAAAGCCCGCCATGTTCGGCGTTTAAGATGTCGTCGACACTTTGTTCGAGGACGATTAACTTCTCGTGGAACTTCGGATCGCCGGTTACCGAGACATCGTCCAGGGCCAGCTTTTGTCGAATCTTGGTCTCTGCCATTTCCAGAGAGACGATCGTATTCTTCAGCCACATGTTGTCACGCATGATGGCCGTTCGCAGATGTTGGAACACCTGGCAACAAGCCAACACAATCACATTATGCGTGCGGAGCAAGGCATAGTTCAGCCACAACGCTCGCAGTTCTGGCAAACTAAGGGCTGGTTCATTGCTGCGATAGCCTCGCTTGTTCGTGCGATGAATTACAGGAAACAACGCGGTGCGAACCTTATCGATCTCAATCAGCGTTCGCTCGCCCATCGCACGAGCTTTCGATTCAAGTTCGTTCAAGTGCTGATCGACCACGCCTGACAACTGCTTCACGCCGCGGACACGGAACGTTGATTCGTTCAAAATCTCGTGAACCTGTCCCAGGATCACTCCTTGGAAATGTTGCGCAATTTGTCGAATATGGGGAGCAATCTCCGTATGTAACGAGACAGAAATCAACTTGCCCGGCTCCGCTTCCATGTTGGAAGCCCCAATCAACGTATCGAGCGAATCAAGCATTTGAATCGTCATTTCGGCCGATGTCGGCGTGATCCGAAGCGAACCGATCTCGTTGGCGAAACGACCGATTGTCTCTTGGAAGTAGTCTTCCGGACTGTTGCCAATCTCGTCCTCGACAACTTGCGTTACCATGTCGACGACCGATTCCAACCCAAAGTTTGCATCTTGGAAGATCTTAGCCGTCCGCATATCGAGAACATGTCGAAACTGTTCTGCCCTGGCCGAAGCGTGTTGATCGGTATCGTTCAGGTGAGCAAGTTTGCGTTGTTCTTTCTCGCCGTTGTTTCCCCCATGCCAGCGCTTGATCATTTCTAACGCGTAGTGGGCAGCGGCCAAGTCGAGGTGACCGCTCGAGCAAAGGGCTTTGCCGGCGAAAGCCCAAGCGGAAACACTGGGCCCTTTGGTCGGCTCGATCGATTCATCATCACGACATCGCTGGGCAACTTGTCGCCCTTCGTAGATGTTCATGTACAGAAGGTCGGCGATGTCGTGCAGATCGACGGGGATATTCCGCGTTTCTGGCTTGTTGCCGGTTTCGAGCAAAGTGATTTGCTTCGAGATATCTTGCGTCCAACGCTGCGACGGAATTTTCGTTACCGAATCGCCTGGATACTCGCCGGTGACTTGAAAATGGAACAATTCCCGGAGACAAGCATACGTATTGCAACGTGCCAGATCTTGTTGTTCGATCCCATTGGGCGAAGCATGGACCAACCATAGCGAAACATCGGCGGCGCTTCCGCCATGTTCTTGAACGACTTCCTGCGCCAACGCAAACGCGTCCCAAACCATCCCGCTACCGGTTCCGCCGCTGCTACTCATGACTAGCACCACGCGTGGTTTCGGTTGCCACGAATAGCTTTCACTCGCCGGATCCATGTTGTCGCGCGCTTGTTCCATCGCGGCGATCACGGCGTCATGAATACGCTCGCGCAAACGAGACGCATGATCAGCAAACGCCAGTCGACCGAGTGGGCGCATTCCTTCCGTCTTCAGCGAAAGGGGAATGTTGTACAGCCAACGACGACTCATCGACTTGGTCAACTGCCGCGAAAGATTGCGGTAAGCCTGCGGTCGACGGAGTGGCATTTCCAAGGTGGAAAGGGAAGGGGTGCCATTGGCAGCGCCGAGTTGGCCGGTGCTTTGCACCAAATCGTTGGTATCTGTATCGATCGCCACGCATTGACACCAGTGCTGTTCGGCCTGCGTCCCCACCAGTTCTAAACGACGATCGACGAAGTGCCGCACAATGCGGTTTCCGACACCACCAATTCCCAAGATCACGCTCGGTCGCAATTCGCGCTGCGTCCGATCATCGACGAACGGAGGCAACACCGACTGCTTGTGCGGCATGATCTCTTCCCAGACCTTGCTCGACCGGACCTGCCACTGGGCACTGTCGCGATCCATCCGAATCGTTTCGGGATCGGACGAGTCGCGTTTGGCCTCAGAGTCACTCGACTTCGTGTCGCTGCAGTTGATGGTCTTGGTATCGGTTTTCGACGATTCATCATCGTCCGCACCCGACCGCACCTGGGGAAGATGAGCGATGCTGTCAGCCGAGATCAACGCCTGGATCATTTCCGCACAACTGCGGTAACGTTCCTGCGGTTTCTTGGCCAACGCTTTCGATAAGATGTCACGATCGCGCGGCGGCATCATGTTCAGCCGTGGTGGGCTGTTCAAATGCTGAGCGGTCAATTGAGCGAGGTTCCGACCAGGGAAGGGGAGAGTGCCGGTCAGCATCTCTTGGTAGACAATCGCCAGACTATATTGATCACTTTGGCGCGACGGTTGATCGTTGAACACTTCTGGCGAAGCGTAGAGCGGCGTCAAGCCAGCCATCATCGAGGCGGTGACATCCTGGATACTTTTGACCAGCCCGAAGTCAGCCACCTTGGCATGGTTGCCAACAATCAGCAGATTCTCCGGCTTCACGTCGAGGTGCTGCAGCGAATGGACGTCGGTCATGTAGTCCAACGCTTCGGCCGAGTCGGCCAGGTAACGCAGCAGTTCGTCGCGGGGAATACCTGGCAAACCTTCTTTGCGGCAGGCGTCGAAGCGGTCTTTCAAACAGCAATCGGCCAGTTCGGTAACGACAACCAACTGAGCATCGATCACCTCGATACGTTCTAAGGAAAGAAGAAACGGATGGCGCAAGTCTTTGATGCGGTTAAGCGCCTTCAACTCGCGCGAAGCTCGAGCCTCGTCATGGAAGCCGAACACCAACTTGACGGCCTTCGAAAGACCACCTGGGGCGTCCGCGCGCCAGACTTCGCCGTAGCCACCGGCTCCGATTCGTTGTACGAGTCGATAGCCATCGATTTCTCGTACGGTTCCTGTTGTCTCGATCGACACGGTTAGGGACCTTATCTCGGGTCTGCGATTGCGATTATCGCAAGGAAATACCCACTTGGTTTATAGTCACGCAATCAATGCGTTCAGCTCTTTATCGCTTTAGACCTCACGCAAAAAAAGCTTGAGCGAGGCTCCTGGCCGGGCTTCCTTACCCATCGTCGACATCATGCTTCTTTTAACTGGCGAATCGTACCGCGGCACAAAACCCCATTTGCATCAATGCCTGCGAGTCAGGACTGTTGGGACCCGTTTGTGCGAGTGCCTTGCATCCACCAGCCGTGACTTCCGTAATGAACTCTTGAATACTGTTGGCAACCGCCGGACTTCGAGAAGTACCTGACAGTACACTCGAGGAAACACCGATGTAACTAACGTGCTCAAACGCGTCGGAAACAATCGGTGGTCGGACCTGATCAAGTCCGGTTGCTGCAAGTTGCACGCCCATCGCACGAACGTCGTCCACCAGGGCGTTATCGATAAGATTGGCTTCCCATAGTTCGACACTTCCTCCGAGCACCACATGGACGCCAGCCCCAAACTTGGTGCGCATCCAACCAACGGTCTCGACCAGGTCGGCTCGTTGTAGATCGTTTTGATCGACCTCGAGCAGCAGGAACCCGCTGGTCACTTCTCGTTCCAGCAGGGAGAACATTGCCGACACATGCTGCAGCATTCGCAGCGGTTTCTCCAAGACAGCCGTGTCGCGGAGGGGTTTGATTTCTTCGTGAGCTTGATATGCCTTGCGGAACAAGGGGCACCAGTAGCCGATGGTCTGCGAATCGGACAAGGTTTCGATCGGCGACAAGGCCGCATCGATCCGATTCAGCCCGGTCCACTGGTTGACGGTGCGTAAAGCTTGAATGAGTTGGTGGGGGTCTTCCGCTTTCCCGGCTGCTTGGGCCCGATCGTCCATCGCTAACGTTACGGTCTGACGCGTTGTTGCTGCGGATGGACAATGGAAATCGAACTCGAAGTCAGCGATCGATACGGTATCGCCGTCGACCAGGATATGTTCTTCGATTTGCTCGCCGTTGACGTAAACGCCATTCGTGCTGTGCAAATCGCGCAACAGGTAGCCGCTGCCGTGACGAACGACCTCGGCATGCTCACGCGATACTCGCCCTGATTCGACAGGCAAGTTGCAAGTTGCATTGCGACCAATTATGAACGGGAACTCGTCGATCATCGCTTTGGTTTGTTTGCCCGAAGCGTGATCGAGATACTCGAGAAAAATCGAGTCGTTTCCAGTTCTTGGAAGCACTTGGGTTTGCATGCGTCCTGACCCTGTTAAGCATTGAACTCGCCTGATCGTCGCAAAATAAGGTGCCCCGCGACGTTCATCGATATTGTTGGAAAAGGTGCCGCGTTGCGCTTTTTGCTTCGCTCGGCGGGGAAAAGCGGGTATGTGATACCCAAATCAACCATAGGTTATGAACGAAGAACGTGATTGGGAAATTTGCATTTCCATAGCGCAAAAACTTTCGCGGCATTTTTGGCACATCCAGAAAAAAGCAAAATCTATGTGGAAGCAAAGCAAATTCCCGAGCGAAATCGAACTATGTTTCCCATAGACGCGTGGGCGCTGGTTTGCGCACGGGTCGCTCATCTTCTCTTCTCGGGTAGCAGGTAGTTCCATGGTTGCACGCGCACTACGTATTGTTGTCGTATCGGAAGATCGTCAATATCTCCGCAATGGTTACGACTTCTTTGTTGCTTGCGGATACGAGGTCGAAACCCAGTGCGATACAATCTATCGCGAAACCGACCGATCGAAGAAGAACGACCTTCTGATCTACGATTACCTTGGCGGGCAGTCCAATTATCAACGAAACAACATCTACAAGATCGCCGTTGTCGCGGCCAATCGCCCCGATCACGTTCGCCAAGCGATTTCCGAAGGCGCCGACGATGTGGTCGTGCGTCCTGTAACGCCGGCGAAGTTATTGGTTCGCATCCGTGCCGCGGCTGCCATTCTGGAATCTCGAGTTACCCTGGCTCAGCAATTTGGACGCGATCCGCGCAATAACTACCCAGGCGAAGGCGCGTTTCTGGGAACCCTGCAACAAACCATCGAAGAGATCACCGTTCACGGCCACTGCGTCTGCGCAACGATGTTCTCGACGTCGACCGAAGATCCGCAGCGTTATCAAGCCTGGCTACAAGATTTGGTGGCAACCGCACTGCCAGATTCGCGCATCTTCGAACTTTCCGACCATCGGGTTGCCGTGGTGACCCCAGCCACCACACCGGAACAAGTTTCCGACTGGGCCGCCGAACGATTAGCGAGTGCTTCCGTGAGTGACACCACCAGTACCGACCAGCCCACATTGCGCGTTTCGGGTAGCTTCGTCACAACCCGCAACGAAACGACCTCGAGTCAGCAAATGGCCTTGGTTTTGAACGACCGCTTGCACCTCGCATTGAGCCTTGGCGAAGGGCTACTGATCGACGAGCCGAACGAAAACCAATGGCTCGCTCAGCAGCCGACTGGAAGTATCTTCGACGGCATGCGGGCTCGCGACATCATGCGTCCGACCACCGTGGAACTGCCTGATACTGAATCGGTCAGCTCCGCCTTGGAAAAGATGCGACTCTGGAACGCGGACATCGCTCCGGTTCTCAACGGCGAAGGTCAACCATCGGGACTCATTCGCCTCGACGACCTGGTCGAAGTGGAAGATACCTCCCAGCCGATCAGCCGCCACTGCCTGCCCAATGTGCCGAAGGTAGCGTGGGATGCCAACTTCGAGGAGTTCGTCGCGTTGTTCTCAACCAACGACTCCTCCTGGCTGGAAGTCCTGCAAGACAACCATCCTGTCGGCGTAATCCACTGCGACGATTTGACCTCGATGAACACCCCAGTCATGGTCTCATTGCCGTGATCAAAGGTAAATAAACTTCATAGCCCGTCGCGCAGAACGCCATCACCGTAGGCTGGAATGAGCGCCAGCGCATTCCAGCGGGCCCGTCATTCATCTGCCCATTGCGAATAAGATCCACTATTCCACGTCGCTCCATTCGTCGCGTTGCCAATGATCCGCGTTTCCCCAATCCGAGGAATACTCGCCTAACCGAACGTACCGATGAAAAGATGACCAAGGCCAGTCTTGAACCGACTTCACGAGACCATGTTTGAGTGGATTCACGTGCACGTAGTCAACACAGCGTTTCAAGTCTGCTAAATCACGGCACGTATGCTCATAGTACCTGCGTTGCCAAACACCTCGCTCGTGACGAAGCATTCGGCTCTTATTTCGCGTCCCTTCTTCACCTCCAGAAGCGAGCCAAGCACGTGAAAAGCGAGCCTTGATAAGATGCCATCGCTTTGAGTAGTCGGCGTCGCGCGATGGAAGTTGCCAGATACAATGCAAGTGATCCGGCAATAACACGATGGCCACAACATCGAATGGCCATGCAACGCGTGTCTTTTGAAACGCGTTGCGCAATGCTTGTCTCGCTAGCGGTGTGGTTAGAAACGGAGCTCGCTCGTGGGTCACATGCGTGAAGAAGTAAAGACTTCCAGAGTGTGAGCGGACGTACTTACGCATTCCCAACCGTTTAGCGACTGCATCAACATTATGCCAAAGGGGCTTGCTGGAATGCGCTTTCGCTTATTCCAGCCTACGTAATTACCGGCCTACCACATCTTACCCATCAATTCACTGCGTCTAATCGTTCCCTGCCACAACTGTGAAGTAGCTACCAACCACCAGATCGAAATACTCCGGCCGCATTTCCATCGGAAAGCCTTTGTAGACGCAATAGTTGCGGATCTGGGTTAGCAAGTCGCGTGGTTGGCAGCGGCGTAGCGGGCGTTTGTGTGGCTTGTAGTGCTTTTCGATCAGGTGCGTCACGGCGTCTTCATCACAGCGGCAGCCGAACTGCTTCGAGAAGATTTGAAAGAGCGTTTGGAACTCTTCGGGCGAAGCATCTTCCACTTCGATCTTATATGGAATACGTCGCAGAAACGCGTCGTCGGTCAGGTCAGACGGTTCCAGGTTGGTCGAGAAGATGATGAGCTGTTCGAAGGGAACTTGAATCTTTTTTCCGTTGGGAAGGGCGAGGTAATCAACACGGTTTTCCAGCGGCACGATCCAGCGATTGAGCAGTTCCTGAGGCTGCATCCGCTGACGTCCAAAGTCGTCGATCAGTAAGCTGCCGCAGTTGCTTTTCATCTGCAGCGGTGCTTCGCAAATGTTGTTAATCGGATCGAAGCGGATTTCCAGGCTATCCATGGTTAACTCGCCACCCACCACAACGGTCGGACGCTGAATCTTGACCCAGCGATGATCGAAGTTGTCGGCCTTGATGATACTGTTCTCTTCCTGGTCGACCGTTTCATGAAAGGCCGCATCGAACAGCTTGATAAACTGACCATCTTCGACGATCGTTCGTGGAATCCAAATCTCCTGGCCATAGCAAGCGGTGATCCGTTTGGCGAGGGTCGTCTTGCCGTTACCTGGAGCCCCATAAAGAAACAGACCAGCTCCGGAGTTCACGGCCGGTCCCAAGCGATCGAACATCCCTGGCTCGACGGAAAGCCCCTCGAAGGCACGCTTCAGGTCTTCTTCCTTGGGGGTTTCATTCCGGACCGATTGAGCCTCAACCGAAGTGATGTAATCGTCCAGCGATACCGGGGCCGGGCCGAAGTAGGCGCACGAATGCATGTAGTTTTGGGCCCGAGTCCGTCCCAGATCGGTCAGCGTGTAGGTGTAATCGTTCAGCGGTGCGGAGCCGCAGTGTGTGATCACCTGGCGCGTTCGCATCGAAGTGAGGATTCCCTCGACGACGCCAAACGGCAAACAGATGTGTTCCGCCATCTTGCGACCGCTCATCGAACCGATGTTCAGCAACAGTTTGCAAAGGATTGATTCGACCAGCGTTTGCGATAACTGAGTGTCTTCCAGCGTTTTGGGCTCTTCCGGACGAAAACCATCATCTGCTAGCAGAGCGGCAAGAAGACCTGATTTCAGCTCGGTACTGACCATCGTTATATCTTTCGTCGTTGAATCGATCGCAAGCTTGGAAGGAAAACGGTATAGGCATAGACCTCAAAAAGTGTAGGTCGCAGGTCGAGCACGGCCTGGGAATGGGTCGTTTTAGCGCTAAATGTACGGTATTTTCCGCTTTTTTAAGCGCATCTCCCAGGTGTCGGTTGCGGCATAAACAACTACATGCCCGAAATTCATGGCGCTAGCATTCAACATATGGGAATCCATGACCTAGTCTTGACTCTGCGACGATAATAGGACGTACAACGAGTTGGCAGAATCATATTTCTTGCCAGGCGTATTCATGGTAGGTTTCACAAAACCATTTCCCATGTGAGTTGAACCATGGCCAACGAAAAAGCCAAGCTACTGCTGGAGAACGCCAGCGACTACTTCGAGCGGATTACCGCCATTCAATCGGCCCTGCAATTGGGCATGCCGATGGAAGATATCGAGGACTACCTCGATTGGCTGCGGTTGCTTCGTTCCGAAAAGTGCGAGATGGCTTCGTCGCAATAAAGACGAGCGTCCGGCGGTCACATCTGTAATCGCATGGCGACGGTCTGACTCGAGCGCCCGGATCATCTGCTAATCGATCGCCACGAAAAGTCGAACACCGCTCTTTCTTCTCTGGAGCCTGCCACGACGGGGCATCGTTATCTTCCAGAGTGTGCCGTAAGAGCCGGCACTTGCAGAAAAACGCCTCTTCCAGCCTAGTCCATCTGCTCTAATTGCTTGAGCATCTCGATCGCCTGCCGAGCGTTCTGCATGCCACCGATCCGCTGAATGAACAGTTGGACACCCAACAATTCGCTCGGTGATAGCAAGTCTTGCCCGTACTCCAGAAGAATCTCTAGCTCGTGAGCAGGCAGGTTTTCGATCTCGACCCTTGACAGCATGGAAGTATCCAATCCGTATCCAATTCTATGTCCAAATCCTTGGCGTTAACTATCGTGATGTATCGGAACGAACCAGGGATGGAGTTAGTATCGCATCGCCAGAGGAGGCCTTGATTGGACAGATTCTCTGCAGCTGATAACCACTTATCGGATTGACCGGTAAAACCTGTGCTCTCTGATAGCATGACGGCCGCTAGTGCATTCGCTGATCGTGCATGCGTTTTGGCCTACATTGGTCGTAAGTCCTTTTCCCGTCAGCACGAGCGCAACTACTAGAACCCTCCTAATTCTGCCTTGCGGTGGCAGCGGAAGGTCACTACTATCTGCCCGCTCTCCCTCTGCCTATCCGTTGGAAAGGAATCGAACGAAGTGACCTCACCCGAAATCCTTGGCCAGTTTATTCCGCTTCATTACCACTACGACATGCTGCGGGATAACTACCGCATGACCGCCTTCCAACAGGCGATTTCCCAGACGGTTAAGCCAGGGATGACGGTCGTTGACTTGGGTGGAGGAACCGGAGTTCTCTCGTATTTCGCCGCGATGGCCGGAGCCAAAGTCTATTACGTCGAGCGAAATCCTGAGCTGGTCGCCGTCGCTGAGCGGTTCGTCAAAATGAACAATGTGACCGACCGAGTAACGATCGTTCACGAAGATGCCGCCCAGTTCGTGCCACCCGAACCAGTCGACGTGGTCACTTGCGAGATGTTGCATGTTGGCCTGGTTCGCGAAAAGCAAACCGAAGTAATCGCCGCGTTCAAACGCAATTACACACAAAAACACGGCCCCAAGCTTCCTCGCTTCATTCCAGAAGCGTCGCTGTTGGCATTGCAGCCGGTCATGCAAACGTACGAGTTTTCCGGTTTTCACGCGCCGGTACCGCTGTTTCAGCCTCCCGTCGCCGAGATGCCTGGCACGACCGAGCTTGGCATGCCAGCCCTGTATGAAACCGTTCTTTACGATTCCAACTACCAGCACGAAGTGAACTGGAAGGGAATTTTGACCATGCAGCATGCTGGCACATTGAACGCCTGGCGTTTGGTCACCAAGAATGTGCTTGCCATCCTGGTCGAGCAGCAAACCGAGGTCTGCTGGCACAATCAATACTTGGTGGTACCGCTGCAAGAGTCGCTCGAGGTGCAAATCGGCGATCGTGTCGAAGTCGAAATCGCCTACCAATTCTGCACCGAACTGACCGACTTGTGGGATGGCATCACGCAACGCATGCATGTTCCCTTTGGACAGAAAAAAATCGCCGCGTAAACAGCATCGCGCGTCGGGTGTCGATACCCCCCAGCCAGCTTTCGTACGGTCCGATTCCCAAATCGATTTGCTGGTAACGATTATACGGAAACTGCTGGCCGTAGGTTTCCTTCTGTCAACGCTTTGGTCGATGGACATCCGGTTGATCTGACCTAGGTTTTCTTAGCTTTTCGCTTTCCGTTGCCTTGCCTTGAACATGCAAGCGACACGAATTGCGATTCGATCGAAGCTAAGTACCTTTGCAGATTGACGTGCGATATGACCACAGACAAACCAGGAGCGTTTGGCCTCTTGGCTTGGATCTGCCCTCTCTCGTTGGGCACGATCCTGGCTTTGACAACCGCTGCTTACTTCGTATTTCCAGCTGGATCTTCGCTTCCTGTCATGGTTGCGATCGGCGGCACAACCGTCGCATTGGGACTGTCGATCTGGAAAGCGACCCTCTACCAAAAGCTGTCCAATCGCCTCTTCGACCTCCTGCAAGACTTCGTCAACGCCTCGGAAAACGAGCTCGAGCCGGAACGTCTTCAACAGCGTCTGCAAGGTTCCAAGTTCTCGCCGCGGGCCAAAGCCGCCCTACGCGAGATTTATCGGACAATCCATTCCGATCGCGAACAGTTGTTCGAACTACAACAACGCACCGCGAGCGCCGAAGTACGTATCCATTTAGCCGAATCGCGTGCGGCTCAAATCAATTGGGTGATCGAGGGGCTAACTGAGCCCGTTTTAATGGTCAATCAGTATGGCGAGCTGGCACTAACCAACCCTGCCGCCGTCAACTTGCTCGGTATGCAAGACGCCCAGATAGGCAGCCCGGTTGAATCATCTTTAAACTGCGATGCCCTGGTGCAACTTCTCCATGAAACACGTCGTCGTAAACTCAAGTCGTCTCGGGTCGCCGAAGTTGAGCTGGCCGATCCTGACGGCGAGAAGCATTGGTACCGAATCACCGTTAACACGGTTTCGGAAGGAGAACATGAAGGCGCCTCAGATAGCGGTTTCGGAGCCGTTGCTGTGATGCGTGACATTAGTGGTTACAAGGCCATTCAGCGCCGCAACGCGGAATTCGTCTCGGCTGTTAGCCATGAAATGAAGACTCCTTTAGCCGGAATCAAGGCCTACACCGAACTCCTGGCCGACGGCGAGGCGGAAGACGAAGAGACACGAGACGAGTTCCTGGGCGTGATCAGCGGTCAGGCCGATCGCCTTCAACGTTTGATCGACAACCTCTTGAACTTGGCCCGGATCGAAGCAGGCGTCGTCAGCGTGAGCAAGAAGCCTCGTTCGCTGAACGACCTTCTGGAAGAAGCATCCGCGATCGTCCAACCAACGGCCGAACAAAAGAACATCACCCTGAACGTCGAGCTGAGCCCCATGTATCTGGGTGTGCTCGCCGACCGCGATATGATCCTGCAAGCCGCGATCAATCTGCTTTCCAACGCCATCAAGTACACGCCCGACGGCGGAACGGTCACCTTGCGCAGTCGCATGATGGACCGCGAAGTTCACTTCGAGGTGGAAGACACCGGCGTTGGTCTGAGCCCAGAAGACTGTGAAATGGTCTTCGAGAAATTCTATCGCGTGAAGAAAGACCAAAAGATGGCCTCGGGTACGGGCCTTGGCCTGCCACTGGCCAAGCACATTGTCGAGGACGTGCATGGCGGCACCCTCACGGTGAAAAGTGAATTAGGGCAGGGAAGCACGTTCCAAATCGCCTTGCCGACGGTTCAAGTGATTGAACACGCCAACAGCTAAGATTGTCCCCCACACTTACATCGATAACGAGGAAAGTCGCATGTCCGCTAAAGTCATTCTTGCCGACGACGAAATGCACATTCTGCGCGCCGCCGAGTTCAAACTGAAACGAAGTGGTTTCGATGTGACCTGTGTCGAAGATGGACAAGCTGCTTGGGAAGCCATTCAAGAGGCACGACCTGACATCTTGATTACCGATTACCACATGCCACGCATGGACGGGCTCGAGCTTTGTCGTACCGTTCGTCAAAACGAAGCGACCGCCGACCTGCCAATCATCATGCTGACCGCGAAAGGCTTCGACCTTTCGGGCGATGATAACGAAACGGCCGAACTGAACGTCGCCGCCGTGTTGGCCAAACCGTTCAGCCCGCGCGGCCTGGTGCAGTGCATTGAAGAAGTGTTGGAAACCGGCACGTACGTTCCCAGTGTGGCCACTTTCTAAGCGAAAATTCGACACCTGATGAATCTGTCCACGGAAACTTTCGGCAACGTCATGGTGGTCCACACTCCTGAAGAATTAGGAGAGGATCAGGCGGAGAACGTGCGCGGATTCCTGGAAACGCGCGATCGCAAGAATCTGATCGTCGACTTGGACGGCACCGAGACTATCGACAGCGTCGGCCTGGAAGCATTGCTCGACGTGCAGGATACCCTCCGTGAAAAAGGAGGCGATCTCCGCATTGCGACCACCAACTATGCCAATCGCAAGATCTTGGAAGTCACCCGCCTTGATTCGATGCTGGAAGTGTTCGACAGCGTGATCGAAGCGGTTAAGAGTTACGCCTAAGCCGTGATGAAAGGATGCCCATGGACTCGATGATGACACCCACGCACGCTCCACCGCGACTCGGCAATCTGCTGATTCGCCGCGGTTACGTCACCGTCGAGCAGCTTGAAGAAGCGTTGGCTTATCAAAAAGCTCGCGGTCGTGGCAAGCTGTTGGGCGAAATCTTGGTCGAACTTGACTTCTGCGCAGAAGACCAGGTCATCGAGTGTCTGGCCACCGAATACGGTGTGCCTCATGCCCGCTTGGAAGCGCGCTTGTACGACCCCAAAGTGGTCGACTTGCTTCCTCGCGAATACATTGAAAAAAACAGCATCTTCCCGTTGTTCAAGATCCGCGGCGTGTTGAGCGTTGCCCTGGCGGAACTCTCGAACTTGTTCTTGATCGAAGAAATCAAGAATCAAACGGGGCTCGAAGTCCAAATCGTCGCGGCATCGACCAAAGATATCCGCCGCATGATCTCGAACCTGCCCGACTCGCGGGTGTTCGTGATCGACGACATCATCGAAGACAATAACGACACCGAAGTCACGCTGATCGAAGAAGCGATCGAGGACATCGGCGACGTCGAGGAAATCGCAGGCCAATCGCCCGTGATTCGCCTGGTCAACTATGTCGTCTACAACGCAGTGAAAGAAGGGGCGAGCGATATTCATATCGAGCCGGCCGAGCGCTGCATGCGGGTACGTTATCGAATCGACGGCAAGCTGCACAAATCGCTGGAAGTGCCCATCCATTTGCTCAACGCCGTGAGCAGCCGTATTAAGATCATGGCCGGCCTCGACATCAGCGAGCGGCGTTTGCCCCAAGATGGTCGTGTTCACGTGATGCTCGATTCTCGTAAGATCGACTTGCGTGTGAGCACGTTCCCCGGCAACCGTGGCGAGAAAACGGTGATTCGTGTTCTCGATACCAAGAAGGTCACGCTCGTTCTTAAGAACCTGGGCTTCGCCGAAGATATTCTCACGCGTCTATCGGCCAATGTGCATGCTCCTAACGGCATCGTGCTGGTGACCGGCCCGACCGGTAGTGGTAAGTCAACCACACTCTACGCGGCGCTCAACGAGATCGCCACGATGGAGAACAATGTTTGTACAGTTGAAGACCCGATCGAATATCACTTGCCGCTGATCAACCAGTTCCAAGTGCAGGAAAAGGTCGGCCTGACGTTCTCGGTCGCTCTGCGAACCTTATTGCGGCAAGATCCCGATGTGATCATGGTGGGTGAAATCCGCGATGAAGAAACGGGCCGAACCGCAATTCAAGCCGCGCTTACCGGTCACTTGGTGCTTAGCACCTTGCATACCAACAACGCCCTATCGGCCGTCACCCGCTTAGTGAACATGGGGGTCGAACCCTACTTGATCGGGGCCGCCCTCAACATGGTTCTCGCTCAGCGACTCGTTCGTCGCATCTGTCCGAAGTGCAGTGAATCGTACGAACCCGATCGCAATCTTCGCCGAGCCCTGGAACGGATGGGCTATGAAATCGATTCGTTCCGCAAGGGAGTCGGTTGTCGTGCTTGCCGTAATACCGGATACAGCGGACGTATCGGCGTGCACGAACTGCTGACGATTTCAGATGAACTGCGTGATGCCATCGTCAACGGCGCTTCGCTGGCCGACATGCGAAGAATCGCTCAGGCCAACAACTCGCTCATCGGTATGCAGTTGGACGGCTATCGCAAGGTGAAAGAAGGAATCACAACGGTCGAGGAAATCATTCACGCCACCGGGGATATCGTCTATTAACGTCGCTTCCGTTGCCAGCAATGGCAAAGGGACCACGCGAGAACGAAACCATGCAAACATTCGCCTATCAAGCCAAAGACTCGCTCGGCCATGTTCACGATAGCTCGATCGATGCCGAAAGCGTCGAGGAAGCCCGGGCGTTGCTTGCTAGCGACGGCATGCAAGTCGTTTCGATCGAACCGGAAGTCTCACTCGGATTCTCCCTCGGCGGATCGCGGATCACACGCAACGACATTATCTACATGACCAGCCAGTTGTCGGTGATGGTCGATACCGGTATCAACCTGTCGTCTGCTTTGTCCGGGATTGCTTCACAGGAAAAGAACGAAGCCCTCAAGAAGCTGATCCTCGACTTGAAAAAAGATGTCGAAGGGGGTGAAGACTTCTCGCTCGTTCTTTCACGCTATCCGAAATACTTCGACCAAACGTACGTCGCCCTGATTCGTGCGAGTGAACAAACGGGTCTCATGGGCGAAATGCTCGAGAAGATCGCCCGCTATCTTCGCAAGGAAGCGGAAACGCGTGGCAAGATTCGGGCTGCGCTGGCTTACCCAACCGTGATGATCTGTCTGGCCTTGGGCGTGACCATTTTTCTTTTGACGTTCGTGCTGCCTAAGTTCGAGCCGCTATTCAATCGCAAGGGAATCAAGCTGCCGACGCCTACGATTATTATGATGAAGACGTCGGACTTTCTTTTGAACTATTGGCCCTACTGGGTGCCAGCGTTGATTGCGCTGCTGATCGGGTTTCTGATCTTCCGTCGTAGCGAGCCAGGCCGAAACATCCTGGATAGCGTGAAGCTTAATTTTCCGATCATTGGTCCCATGATTCGCAAAGTGGCCATCGCTCGAAGTCTGAACACCTTGGGAACACTCGTCCGTAGCGATGTCCCGATGCTGCAATCGTTGGAATTGACCTCTCAGGTTTGCAACAACAGCCACTACTCGAAGATGTGGAAAGATGTCATCGAAGCGGTTACCTCTGGAAGCCAGATTCATGAATGCTTGCGGAAGAGCCAGCTTATTCCGTCGACCATTGTGCAAATGATCGCCGCCGGTGAAGAAACGGGCCGCCTGGACGATGTGCTCGATAAGGTGAGCACGCACTACGAACATGACGTCGACATGTCGATCAAAACGACCACCAGCTTGATCGAACCGATCATGATCGCCGTGATGGGGGTTGTGGTGGGGGGCATCGCGATGTCGCTGCTCCTACCGATCTTCCAGCTCAGCCGAAATGTGTAACGTCAGCGGCGTTGTTCCTAGCTGCCAGCATTTCGCTGAACGCACACACACTTCCACGCCAACTGCGCAAGGTCTAACGGGGTGGGCCGCTGCCTTTGAGGGGGAAGACAGCATCGGCTGCCAGCGGAGAATCGTTACGATCGTTACATCTTAACATTTCGCCCCCGCTGCCAGCACGCGTGGCCCCGTTTCCTCGTTCAGATCGCCTGCCCTGAGTCCGATCTTTCTACGGTCGAATAACTCACAGACTTAGGGTTCTTCCTATGAGCACATCGGTTCGAATTGCCAACATCGTCGACGAGCTTTGCCGCCGCCAGGATCAGGTCCTGCAAGAGCTGGACAGCCTCGACAAACAGATCGAACAAGTTCTCAAGTCGCTCACCAAACAACCTGAGCCGGCCGTTGTGCCGATCCCCATCCCGGTTCATCCGCAGCAAAAAGCGGCTTAGTGTCGATCGCCACGATCACTCCCGGTCTAAGCGCCCACTCCGGTTGATCGCCAATACCAGCCGCGCTCCGAGGACGAAGCTGATCACCAGACCGATCGCTCCCGGGATGGACAGATCTTTCATCTGCAGCCACCCTTCATTCTTGAAGAGCAGGGGAGGGACGTCCGAGCTAAGCATCATCGACGATCCCATGAACAGCGCGGCCGTCATGATCCCCAGCACCATTCGGTTGACCGACGGTTCCAAGCGACGATGGTCCAAGTGAATATCGAACTTGCCAACGCGGACTAACTCTAAGATCTCGCTGATCCGTCGCGGCATCTGTTCGGCCAGGCGTTCCAGCTCGCTATACATTCGCCACAACTTACGCAGCCGCCGCGAGGGAGAGAAACGCTTCATCATGATCCGGCGACGATGCTTGCCAAACAGTTCGGCCAGGCTAAAAGACGGCGTCAACATTCGCCCGGTACCGTCCAGCATCATCATCGTCTTCAGCAGCATGGTGACCTGGGGCGGAAGCTGGATTCGATACGCCCGCACGATCTTGAACATCTCGTTGACCGCGTCGGCGAAATTCAATCCTTCCAACTGCTGATTCGCGTAGTCCGAAACGTAGTCGTTCGCGTCGCGGCGCAGGGCTCGTTCGTCCAAGTCAGGCGGTGTCGAGCCGATCCGCATGATCGTTGCCGATAGCAAATCGGCATCGCGGGTGGTAATCCCCATCAGCAGATCTTCGATATCTTCGCGCAGTCGATCGTCGATTCGCCCCACCATCCCGAAGTCGATCAGGCCAATCACATCCCCCGGCAGCAGCAAAATGTTGCCAGGATGCGGGTCTGCGTGATAGAAGCCTGTCTCGAAGATCATGTGCATGTACAGCTCAGCACCACGACGGGCCACTTCGCTGAGGTCGATGCCAGCCTCAATCAGTTCGGCTTGCTGCGAAAGCTTAATCCCTTGGATGTACTCCATCGTCAAGATTCGCGGGGTGCACAAGTCGGGGTACACCGTCGGAATGCGGACCGTTTCGTTCCGCTCGAACGTCGCCTCGAACTGCTGAATGTTCCGTTCTTCGCGGCCGAAGTCGAGCTCGCGTCGGAGGGCTCGCTGAAACTCGGCGACGGTTGCCTTCGGATGGTAATCGCGGAATTCAGGAACGGTCTCCGCTAAAGCGGCCAAACCGGTCAGGATCTCCAGATCTTCGTGCACCACCTTCTCGATACCAGTGTGCTGCACTTTGACCACTACTTTTTCGCCGGTGAACAAGCGCGCGAGGTGTACTTGTCCGATCGAAGCCGAGGCCAACGCCTTTTCTTCAAAGGTCGAAAACAACTGCTCGACCGGTTGTCCGAGTTCCGATTCGATCAACTCGCGGACTTTCTCCGGAGGATCGGCCGGCACGTCGGCTTGCAGCTTCTTCAGCTCTTCGGCCAGGTCGACACCGACAATATCAGGGCGCGTGCTAAGGATTTGCCCCAGCTTGATGAACGTCGGGCCGAGATCTTCCAACGCCATCCGAATGCGCGCTTCGCCCGTGTAACGAGCCAGTAGCTCGCCATCACGGTCTTTGAATAGATTCTTGGCGAAGTCGAAGTGGAATCGCTGAATCCAATCCGCCAGTCCGTAACGACTCAGTACCGAGACAATCTCAGTCCAGCGGTTTACGTTGCGATACAACTGCGGAATGTTGGTGAGTCTCATGAATCCTCTCAAAGGCGTCTTTCACCCTCTATTCTAGTCTTAGCAGCCTGTTGCTTCTCAGGTTCGGTAGCGAGCTATCGAGATTGAGGCGAGGGGCAGGCGTGAAGCCGGAGGCATATCCACCCGGTACGTCCACGAATTCACAACGCAGCAGTCGCATCGATATCAATAACGTAGCCGATCTGAGAAATTCAACCCGCCATTAGGCCAATCGATCTTCAGCAATTACGTAAACACTTGACCGACCTAGGATAATGCCGCAAACTCTCTGTGTCCGCACTTCTCAGGCCAAAAAAGGCAAGAGGAACACTTATTAGGGCCGAATCGTCCGATTTTCCCTTCGATTCGTCCCTATAATATGGAAATCCTTTCACCCACCCCCGTTGTCTCGACGGATATCCTCGCATGAAAACAATCCTGCCCACGCTTCTCACATTGCTGGCACTGCTAACGTCCCCCGCCTTGGCCGACAACTGGCCTTCTTGGCGTGGACCGAGCAACCAAGGGATCAGCAACGAAATCAACTTGCCAGTCGAATGGAGCAAAGATAAAAACGTCGCTTGGCGTCTGGCCATGCCAGGTGCTGCCGGCGCCACCCCAATTGTGTGGGAAGATCACATCTTTGTCACCTCAGTCGATGGTGACGACTTAGTCCTGCTGTGCATTGGGACCGATGGCGAAGAGAAATGGCGTCGCAAGCTAAGCAGCGGTAACCGAGAAGTCCGTGGCGACGAAGGTAACTCCGCCGCCCCATCTCCCTCCACCGATGGTAAGTACGTCTGGGCCTTCTTTACCAACGGTTCGCTCGGTTGCTTCGACTTCGATGGAAAAGAGATCTGGCAGTTCGACGTCGAAGAACGCTACGGCGATTTCGACATCGCCTTCGGGATGACCTCGACCCCGGTTCTCCATGGCGACAAGCTTTACCTGCAGTTGATTCATAGCGGTGGAGCCAAGGTGGTGGCTCTCGATAAAGCGACCGGTAAGGAAGCCTGGGCCGTGGCCCGCAAGAGCGATGCCCGCCAGGAATGCGAGCATAGTTATGCCTCGCCAATCGTCTACGACGGGCCGGAAGCCAAGTTCCTGCTGACCCATGGGGCCGACTATTCGATCGCTTACGATCTGGAAACAGGCGAAGAGATTTGGCGCGTTGGCGGGCTTCATCCTCCAGGCCGCTACGATGTGACGCTCCGCTTTGTCTCCTCGCCCGTAGCAAAGGATGGCATGGTGATCGTTCCGTCCGCCAAGCGTGGCATCACCGCCGCCGTGAAGACGACTGGCAAGGGAGACATCACCGACAAGAAGGAAGATTACTTCTGGACCTTCGAGGTCACGCCGGATGTTCCTTCGCCGCTGATCGTTGGTGACTATGTCTACCTCTGCCGCGAAAACGGCAACCTGATCGCACTCGAAAAAGAATCTGGCAAGCAGATCTACGAAGAACGCACCAACCGCATCCGCCACCGTGCGTCTCCGGTCTATGCCGACGGGAAGATCTACTTAACTGGCCGCGACGGCATTGTTACCGTTGTCCAAGCCGGGCCCGAGTTTAAGATCATCTCCCAAAACGAAATCGGCGAAGCCATCGCCGCCTCGCCCGTTCTCAGCAACGGCCGCATCTATCTGCGAACGTTTGATGCCCTGTGGGCGATTGGCGAGTAAGTTGATACCGAAAGAAGGTCGCCTCTGTTGAACGCAGCAGAGGCGACCACGTTCTTACGATTTCTCATTGATTTCTCGGCTCTGCGTCGGCCGTCAAGACGCTGCTGGTGACCTCCAAGATCGAGTTGCAAAGCAACGAATCTATCGACTCTGCCGTGCGCAGGTTCCATAAACAAATCTCCACGAAGTTCTCTCGTTCGTGGTACAAATCTCGGGCCGGCTACTACGAGAAGCCGAGCGTTCGCAAACGAAGAAAGCGCAGACTCGCGCAAATCAACCGCCGAGCACATCCCAAATCCAACACGCTCAAAATGAAGATGGGACGCCACTGGTTGTATGCTCGCAAAAGGCCATGGCCCTGATTTCGGCACCGATTGTCATGACTCATCGCCGTCGCTCGTTTCAAGAAAGTCAAAAATAATACTCGCACGTGAAACACTACACTTGTATACATACGTACACATTGCTCAATCGAGAGATTCGTTCGCTGAATCTTCCCTGTGTTTCCCACTCGAGGACCGTTTCTCATGCACGCACTGACCATCACCGCCGACCACTGGCAAGCGGCCCTGGAAGTCCCCAAGCAAATCGCGCTCGACCTGACCGCCCCCCTGAACTTGCGACTTCAGGCTTCACGGATGGTGCAGTCGATGTTGAAAGTCATTCTGAAAGACGAAAAGGACCGCGCTGAACTCAAACAACGGTCCAACAAAATCGCCCCCCCCAAAGTCCAGTCGCCCATCACGACAGCACCACCACAAACCCCAACGGGACAACAAGAAAACCAAACGGGTGCCATGCCCTCGTCCGCGTGGGCATGCGAAGTACGAACCAACGAAGCGTCACTATCAACGTCCGAAGAACCGTCCAACCAGGATGTAGAAATGGTCTCAGCGGCAGAACCATCCGAACCAAGAACCCGCTACATCGGCCGCATCGGCGCAAGAAAATTTCGCGGCAAGAAACGGAAATGACGCAGCCACAATCCCGTAGGTCAGGCACTGCCTGACAAGCCCCAGGTACCCCCATCGCCACTAAGGAAGACACCAACCGCCTTGCGATCAATCGCGCTGTTCAACCGCACTCCGCTTCGTGTCAGGCACAGCCTGACCTACAAGGCCTCGACATTCATTGGGATGATCCACCAGACGAGCAGGCCGATAACGACTTGCAGCATCTCGATGATCGCGAGAGTGAAAATCAAGACACCGACCAGATGTTCCTTCGCCCCCTGTCCCCAGAATCCGCAGAAGCATGCCAGAGGTGGGCAGACAAAGTACGTGAAATAGAAAAGTAGATTCAGCAGTGGTCCATCGAATTGGTGGCTTGGATGGAAATGCAATAGCGTCGGTGGTGCGGCCAGCGCGATCGCGCCGATTCCGAGGCCGAGCCAAGAGACCTCTCGTTGGTCCGATCCTGACGTCGTTCCGGCGAACTCTGGTGCCCGGTACGGGTCGTCTTCCATCGCGGCGAGCTCCCTGGGTTTCATGGGCAACCGTCTGTTACCACTTGGGTTCGATGCTGAAGTAACTCAACAACGAATTTCGGATCCAAACGTAGGCCAGAACGATGGCCATGGTCATGAGGACCCCCCAGTAGTCGTCAAACATCGAGGTGACCACGCCCGAGATGCACCCCACCACCGCTAATTCCATCGCGAAAGGAATCGAGAATTCGCATCCCGCCAATCGCGCTGAAACGAACATCGGAAAGCACGTCAGCGCCAAAAACGTTGTTCCAAAAAGCGTGTCGCGCGTCAGGCCGGTAAGCTCAACACAGTTTTCGGAAACCAGCACCGCAATGATGTCGGACAGCATGAATGCAGTCGATGCAATGACCAGGGCTAGCAGCAATCGCAACATAGAAACCCAGCTTTTCCCTATTCCGTAGGACAGTGTCGTAACGTTATTTGCTTTGTTTTAGCACAAACAGCTACCCATTGCCCCAGGTTTGTTCCCCCCGCAGCGGTTGCCGCCGATGGCCATCGATTGCCTCCGCAGAGGTGCTGCCTGGTGATGAGTTGATCGAGTCCACCCGTTGTATTTCCTGAACGATCGTCATATCCTGCGCCGATAACAGCCGTAACGGGGCAGCCCGGTTTGCGGGTTCTGCTGTCACTTCCTACTGCTAGCAAAACCGATCGTGTCATGCTTATTCGCATCGCTCTCTTTCTGATTGTTGTATCTTTCGCCCCGGTTTCGGTATGGGCTCAGTCGATTGCGGTTCCTGGTCAAGGGCAGCGAATCTGGTTCGACGATCTCGAAGATGAAGAGTGGACCTACACCGACAATCACCCCAAATCGAGTCACGAGCAAGACAACAATATCCGTTTGCCCGGCGGCATCTCAAAGAACAAGCTGTGGGCCGAAAGTAGCAAGCGCGGTCATCCTGACTACATTCGCCGAGTCGAAACGCCCGAAGGGGGCATTCCCGGCAGCACCGGCGCGCTGCTGATGATGACCTTGCAATCGCACATCCCCAATCGCGTGAGCAACGAGCTCGGCCAAGACGACTTCATCTGCCGCGTGCCTGGTCGCTACTCGGTTAGCCAGTACCCCAATGCGGTGACGCGTGTTTATCTGCCACCGTTCGAGAAGTGGGAACAATACGCAGGCGCCGCCTCCTTCGGTTTCCGCACGACCTGCATCGGCAGCCGCTCGAAGCAAAAAGGAGTGGGAATTTTCAGCTACCGCGGAACCGAGACCGAAGAAAATTGGCCAGGCATCTTCCTCGAATTTCGCCCCGCCAAAGGTGATAAGCCGGCAGAAGCGCAGTGGATTATTCGTGGTGCACCTAGCGGCGACGTCCGTAGCTTGAAGGTCACCGAAGAGCAACTCGGCTGGTGGACCATCGGCATGTCGTTCACCCCGGATGGACGCTGCCACTACTTCATCTCCGAAGGGCCCGATAACCTGACGCAACAAGACCGGGTCGCCTCCTACTTGCCGTACAACTACAAGATCGAATCTTGCAGCGGCATGTTCTTCAACGTCTTCAACTTCGACAACGGTAAGAGCTGGTCGACCCCTTGGGTGATTGACGACCCTGGCTTCTACGTAGGTCGGCGTTAATCGCCAGCTACGAGGCGGGGGTGGTCTGAGCGTCTACCGCGATCGAACTCGCCTGCGGCATCGGGACCAGATAGCCGCGCAGTGTCTCGACGGTACGAGGCCCAATGCCAGGCACACGTTGCAGATCGGAATGATCGATGAAGGGGCCTTGGGCCTGCCGTGATTCGACAATCCGTTTGGCAATGGTCTCGCCGACGCCCGGCAACTGAGCCAGCTCGGCCCAGTCCGCCTCGTTCACGTCGACCAGAAACGGCCGTTCGATCAGCGGGACTTCGTCGATATCGATCAGCTCGACCTTCCGCATCTGGAGTGTGGCGTAATAGATCCCGCCGGTGATCATCGCGAGGGCGATTGCCAGGGCGATGAAAAGCTGTTCACCTCGGCGCAGCAGCCAACGCATGGTGATTCGCGGATCATCTTTTTGCGTTCGTTGCCCCATGGCACCCCTTGGTGATGAAGCTTTCATTATTGACAATGAAGGAAACCAAGGCGAGCTTTTTTCGATGCTTGCCCCCGTCGCCGCCCCCTCAAACGCACCGAATGCCATGCCTAAGGAATATCACCAGGTTGCCTGGGACGATCTATTGCAAGACGATTGCCGCCAGTTGATTGCGTTGGCCGTGCGAGAAGACTTAGGCCGCGAGCATGATTGGTCGACGCTGAGCATCGTTCCCGAGTCAGCAACCGGCCAGGTACGCATCGTAGCCCGGCAAGCAGGGGTACTTGCTGGCGGAAAGGTCGTTGATCTGATCATTCAAGATCTGGAACTCGACGTTACCGCAACGCACCACGTGGAAGATCGCACCGCGATTGAACCTGGCGATCGCCTGATCACGCTGGAGGGAAGTGTCCGCGACTTGCTTACGACGGAGCGGATCGTGCTGAACTTCCTGGGGCGTCTGGTCGGAGTTGCCACGCTGACGCGAACCTACGTCGAGAAAGTGCAGGGGACCGAGGCCAAGGTCTACGACACCCGCAAGACAACGCCTGGTTGGCGACGCTTAGAGAAGTACGCCGTGCAGTGCGGCGGCGGAACCAATCACCGCACGGGCCTGTATGAGGCGGTGATGCTGAAAGACAACCACCTGGCGTGGTATATCGAATCGACCGGCAAGCAAGCGCACCTGGGTGATCTCGTTCCCGTGGTTCGCCAGTTTTTGATCGACCAACTTGGCGAAGTTTCCGGGCAGAAGCGAATTATCGAAATCGAAGTCGATCGGCTCGAGCAGCTGCGCGAAGTCTTACCGAGCCAGCCTGACATTGTCCTGCTCGACAACATGGACTGCGTCACTCTCTCCGCAGCGGTTGCGATGCGCAACGAGCTCGCACCGGGCGTCCAGTTGGAAGCCTCGGGCGGCGTGAATCTGGACACGATTGGTCCCATCGCGCAGACCGGCGTCGACCGAATCAGCGTCGGTGCGTTGACCCATTCGGCGGTCAACGTGGACCTCGGTTACGACTGGGTCGTGTAGCGAAGTCGTCTTGTGAGGTTCCGATTTTGCCGGTTGTTGCATTCCCGCAACGTTCCCCCCGGTAGATCTTGCGCTTTTTGATTTCAAATCTCGATCGGTTCCGGGCGGATTTAAGCACGAACCTATGTTTCAATCGGTGCCTTGCCACTTGGCGCAGGGCGATTTTCGCAGGCGTTGTGACGTCGCAATCGACCGAATTGAAGCATGCTCAGCCGCTCCCACCAACCGACGCTCTCGTTGCATCAAGGCTTCTCCTTGATGGAGGCTGTCGTGGCGATGACAATCGTCGCGATCGCCGGCAGCGTATTGCTGCTGGGGGTTGAAGCCACGCTGGAATCGGTTGTCGAGCAGGAAGAAGTCATCGTGGCCGATGGCATCGCTCGGCAAATGCTGGATGAGATTCAAGGGCAAAACTGGGTTGATCCAGCCCTCCGCGGCTCGCCTTATCAAAACTCGCTAAGCGCATCCGCGGACGAATTAGCCGCACCGGGTCGCTCAAAATTTGACGACACCGACGACTACAACAACTACGTCGCGACCCCGCCAGTCAATATCGCCGGGGCGATGCTTTCGTCCACCGATTCAAGCGGAGATGTCTTGCCAGATGCCTTCCGCCCCAGTAGTAGCAAGTTGACCAACTGGCGGTGTGAAGTGGAGGTGGCGTATGTCAGCGAAACCGATCACGCGACCCAATTGGCCGACAATAATCCCACCAATTACCGTGTGATCATTTGCCGCGTTTATCGACAGAACCTCGACGATACCTGGCGCGAAGTGGTCCAGCGCGAACGTATTATCTCGTACATACCGGCCCATGATTAAACGACACGCAACTCGAAAGACAGGTCTGACGCTGGCCGAACTTCTCGTTGCCAGCGCCGTGATGGGCATCCTCTGTGTTGGATTCGGCACGCTGGCTGTTTCGGTGCAGATGGCTAACGCGTATGCGCAAGAAAAGAACCAGATCGGTCAACATGCCCGCGTCGTCCTGCTGCGAATCGAACAGGCCATTCATCAGGCCCATGCCACCGAGGCGTTTCCTGGTTTGACGACAATCGATTATTTCAGCGGAACCTACGACTTTCCTCAAGCAATCGCCATTTGGACCCCCAGCATCGAACCGACCAACACGTACCCTCTGGTCAACCAATTGACGATCTTCGCATGCGATCCTGACTCGCCCAATCGTTTGTTAGAGATTACTAACGACAGCGATGCCAGCGCGGCTCCGGCGTTGGCATCCTCCAGCGCGTGGCGAACACTCGTGCGGACTCTCATTGCGGATCCTAATTCGGATGTGGTCGAAATCACCGACTTGATGCGCGCCGGCAAGCTGGGTGCGAACTACTACGGAACGCTCCGCTTTCAAACACGCATCACCCCGACCGACGACGCAATCGTCGACGCACGTAGTGGCAACGTTGACTGGGAAAGCTTGAACTGGGCAACGAGCATCTACTCGTCCCAGTCAGGCTTACGACAAGTTTGGTGCCGCTTCGAATTTCAGCTGGTCCCCGACTCGAACGTGGAACTCCACGACACGTTGCAGGACCGAGCAGATCCCTTTTTTGGTTCCTCCGCTATTTACTATCAGATTACGGAGTAACCATGTCACGACGTTTGCAAAATTCGAATCGGCGAGGATTCGCCGTGGTGATCGTGCTCGCGTTGTTGACCGTGACGCTGGCCTTGTCATATTCGATGATGCGGGTCCAGGCCACCACCAATGAAATCCAACGCAACATGGGCCGTCAGGCCGATGCTCGCCAAGCCGCGATTTCGGGTATATCGGCAGGCATCCGCGAGATGTATAAGAGCAGTTGGGGTGGTATCGATAGCACATTGACAATGAATCTGGGCAACGACCACTCGTACGCCGTCCGCTACGAAACCGGTGACCCTTGGCTTACCGAAGACGATCCCGACTACGCCGAACTCCCTTTTCGCGTCACGGTCATCTCAACCGGCTACGCGCTCGACAAAGTGAACGCCGCCGTTAAATCGCAATACACGATCCGCGCGGTCGTTCAGTTGGTGCGTCGCAAACTGCAAACCAATCCGAGTCAATGGCGCACCGCATCCGAGAATGCTCTTTACAGCTTCGGAACGGGCGACAACGTGCTAGAAGCACCGTGGCAAGTTACCGGGCCGGCGGTCATCAATGGCAAGCTTGAGCTGTGCGAAGACTGGGACCGTGTCTGTCGTCCGTACGGTGGCTACATCGACGAGCTCGCCATCTATGATCGAGCGCTCAACGGTTACGAGATTTTTTCGATCGCCTTATTAGGCAACCAATCGAATTCCACACTTTCAAGCACGCTTAGCCGCTCTGGCATTCGTCACTGGTGGCGTTTTAATGAATCGGACTCCGACTCGGTGACAGCGGCCGATTCGGTGGGTGGCCGAAACGGCACCTACAAAGGAGGCGTCTATCCTGGTATCGACGTCGGAGGAGGCAACAAAGCCGTCTTGCTCGATGGTGTCTCTGGACGAGTCGATCTAGGCGATTTTGACCTCCCCGATCACAACGACTTCACGATTGCCGCCTGGGTGCTACCAACCAACTTGAAAGGCGACAACGCGTACGGACGGATCATCGCACGAGGTAACGGAGTCGGCTGGAGCAATAATTTCTGGATGCTAGGGAACTACCTTTCCGGCAGCAAAACCTTTCCCTTTGGTCGCGTGATCACCACGACCACCCGCTATGACAAGTATCCTAAAAGTGGCGAATTCATAACGAATTATTGGAACTTCGTGGTGTTGACCTTCGACGCCGACCAAAACGAATTCAAGCTCTACAATAACGGATACGAACGAGACTCGTGGACGGTTTACGGCACCGTGGTTCCGTCTGCCAATCATCTGACCTGGATCGGCGACAACCCACCAGGACCAGCACGCTCGCGAATGCTGGAAGATCTCCTGCGACTCGCCAATGCGGGAGAAGGGGACTACCGACCGTTATCGGGCGATGTCACCCTTTCCAATGGCAACAACCCATTGAGTACGGCGTTAACGCTTTACCGTCAACTCGGATGCAATGTGAACTACTCCTCCAGTTCCGTGAGTAGTCATACCAACACAGCCGTCTCTGGGTCGACCTACCGGTTGTATCCCGGCGGCCCGGAGTATTCGGCTGAGCTCCTATCTGGTTCGATCGAGAGCACGACGCTCGCTCCTAATGTGCTTACCAACCCGCTGGGTATCTATGTCACCAGCGGGTCACTCAATATCCGTGATACGGTATCGATCGAAGGGACGTTAGTTTGCCAACCTGCAAGTGGCAAGATCAAACTTCGGGGAAGGAATGTCACCATTCAAGCCGTAAATCTTCCGGCCTTAGAAGGAGACGAAACGATCTATCAGCTTCCCGCGGTGATCGCTGGCGACGACTTCGAGATGGACAATACCGTGCAAGCAACCATCCAGGGGGCGGTCGCCGCATTCGGGGCCATGGAAGCCTCCACCGGTGACTCTAATTCCTATGTCCAGATCGAAGGGCCCGTGTTTGCCGAGATTTTCGATCTGCAAGCATGCGAAAGCTGGCAGTCGGTCGCTTCCTATTCAGAAACGCACCAGCAGAACTTCTTGAATATCAAAGGCGAGACCACGACCGAGAACTTCGTCACGTGGCTGGACCAATCGACCTCGGGAAAACTGCACAAACGGTTTACAATCGGACTTCCCGACACTCCACCCACGTACCAGTGGCTCGATCTCAGCCAGCCGATCTACCAGGTCGGCGATGGCGACGAAGGCCTGGTCTGGGAACTGGTTCGCTGGAAAGACAACGGCGGCACGTAACCCTCTTACCAAGGATTCAACATGGAAACCTCACGCAAAAGCTGGCAACTTCTGATCGCATTCAACGTCCTTTGTCTGGCCGCCGGCTGGTGGTACTCGCACAGCGATGCCGCCCCTCCGGAAGTCAAGCAGCCGTTCGCCAATCCTGTGCAACAGCGTGAATCGATGATCCGTCTGCTGACCGAGTCGAATCAGCTGCTCCGCGAACAGAACGCCATGCTCAAGTCAGGCAAGCTGAAAGTCCAGGTCGTTTCCGATCGGTAACATGATCACGTCCATCACTGCAAGAAAGCCCCGTACGTTCCAACCTGCAGGCCGCTCCGCGCGCCGCGCGGGTTACACGCTGATCGAGGTCTTGATTACGATTGCCGTGCTGGGAATCTTGGCGGCCGTTGTCATTCCTCAGATCGGAGCCAGTGCGCCCGATCAGGTCACCGGCATTGCCCAGGTTCTGGCTTCCGATCTCGACTATGCGCGGTCGTTGGCGATCAGCAACGGCTCGCAGTACAAACTGACGTTTGATCTTACTGAGAACCAATACGTGCTGACGCACAGCGGTGTGAATCCGACGCTCGATAATCTGCCTGATCATCCGTTCCGCAAGCCATCGTCCGATCCAACCTCGCTGACGGTCTCACCAGATGACTTCCCCAGCCTCGGGAGCAGCGTCAGAATCGTTTCGATCGTTACAGATGAAACATCGCCCACGTTGGTCGATTCAATTGAATTCGGCACACTCGGACAAACCACCCGCACGCAACCTACACTTATCTGGCTTTCCTCCACGGCAGGGGCGAAGGAAATCTATCTGCCGATTCGCGTGCACCCGGTAACTGGGCTGACCGAAATCGGCGATTTCACGACCGCAGCCCCCTTAATGCCTGCGGATCCAACCGGTACATAAGTCGCTTCGCCCGAATTTCCCTGGTGCGTTGCGACCGACACGCCAGGGCAATCGCGAACTGTTTTATGATCCGTTTACCGTTCTTCCGTTACACACCGATTGGCATCGACATCGGCTCGAAAAGCATCAAGATGGTGCAGTTTTCGAAAGATTACGCATCGATCCAGGAAGCGGTCTCGATTGATCTGCCTGACGGAGCTTCGCCAGAGCAAGACTTCGACGCCTATCTCGACATGCTCGGCAAGACGCTGCAGCGAGCTCGTGTATCGAGGAACTTCCGCGGCCACGATGCGATTCTCTGCGTCCACCAACGCGATTTGTTTCTGCATAACATCCGCGTCAACAAAAACGAACCCAAAGCGCTCGCCAACGTCGTCCAGCAGGAAGCGGCCGATCGGATTCCTTATTCGATGCTCGACGCTGAGATTCGCTTTGTCGAATCGTCTGATCTTCGTCAGGGGGAACAAACCCTCCGCGAAGTGATTATCATGGCCTGCTTCCGCCCACGCTTAGAAGCTTTGCTCGAGATGTGCGAGAAGAGTGGCTTTCGTCCCGTCTCGGTCGATGTCGAACCGATGGCCATCCTGCGGGCTTTCACCAAGCAATATCGCCGCGAATCGGACGAACAAGATCGTGTTCTTTACGTGCACGTTGGTTACAGCAACACGGCAGTGATCATCGCCGAAGGGACGCAGATTCTATTCGTTAAGTATTTAAACGTCGGCGGTCGCCACTTCGATGAGGCCGTGAGTCGCCAGCTTGACATGAGCATGGCGGATGCCGTGAACTTGCGTCGACACAACGCCGATCGACGTCGCTCGCAGCAGATGCCTGAAGTCGAACGAAGTGTGCTCAACGCAATGCGGGACGAACTGGAACGTTTGCACCAAGAGCTTTCGATGTGCATCCGCTACCATAGCGTGACCTTCCGGGGTCGTCCGCTGATGCGAATTGTGCTTTGCGGTGGCGAGGCAACGGAATCGCTTCGCTCGGAACTGGAACGAGTGACCAGCATCGAAACCGAATTGGGTGATCCTCTTCGCCTGTACGAGGCCCCGCAGGTCTTCGGCCGACATGGCCAGTGGGACGTTGCGATCGGCTTGGCAGCGCGGCAACTGGGAGGTGCGAAGGAAGCATGAACGAGATCGAATTCCTTCCCAAAAGGTTCCGCGAGAAGCGACGCAGCAGCAGCGTCAAGATTCCGCGACTGCTAGTCTTCTCGCTATTAGTCGCCTTGCTAGCGGTAGTTTCGCTGTACGAATTGTTCAAGCTGCACCACGTTCGGTCGCAGCTAGCCACGCTCAAAGCTCAGCACGAGCGAATCGCCCAGCTGCAACAGGAAGTGGAACGAACCCGAAACGAGGTCATTCAAAAACGGCATCATGCTCGCCTGCTGACGTTCCTCGATCATCGCTACCCGAAGTCGCAGATCTTGGCGCAGATCACCAATCCACTGCCCAGCGAAATCACCATCAAGCGGATCGAACTGACGCATACGCAGCCGGTTAGTTCTTCCTCGCGACAACGATCGGAGAAGTCGTCCGATCAGCCCCCGCAAGGAAGCCCGCTGGAAATCGACTTGAAGCAACTGATCGCCGATAACAAGGGGCGGATTTGCACGGTCGAGTTGGAGGGAACCACGGAGGACACCTCGCTGCTGTACACCTTCCTGGCCGCCTTGCACGAGTCTCCTTTGGTCGATGCCGCCAAGATCGAATCGATCGATCCGCAAATGGATGTCGACGGGCGTGAGTTCTCTAACTTCACGGCTCACATCAACATCAAGCGTGGTCACTTCGAAGACTTCAGCCCCACGGTGGTGCAAGCCTTAGAAACCGTCGAAAACCGAGGAGGCGTGCGATGAAGTTGTCCCTTCCCAAAAGTTCGACTCCCCTGGTCGTCGCCTGTCTCGGCGTGTTGGTTGCCTTCGTCATGCTGGTTTACCTGCCGCTGCACCGAAGTATTGTCGCCGCCGAAGAGGAGCTAGCATCGCAGCAAGCCACCCTCTACCAGGAAGAAACCTTACTCGCACAAATCGAAGCCCACAAAACGGAGTGTCGCGAGATTGAAAAGGTCACCTCGAAATGGGGTGAAGTCACCAACTCGAACCTGCATTTGAGCCAGCTGCTGGGGAAGGTCTCGCGGGAAGCACGCCAGGCAGGCACCGACGCCCTGCGTCTCGATCCAGGCCAGGTGCAAACCATGCAAGCAGTCGAGCGGATTCCCGTCCAGCTCGGGTGTCGGGGGACCTTTCAGGAGATTCACACGCTGATCTGTCAGATCGAAGCGTTGCCTTACAAGCTGTGGCTCGAGCGAATCGAGCTAGCACCCAGTGACCAGCAGAAGCATGAGTTGAACTGTGAGATGGAATTCGCAGCTTTTATCGTTCCGGTAAAAGATTCGCATTAGGAAGACTATTCCACAGGCCGATAATACGAAAGATGAGCCGCCTTGGCGTCTCTTCAAAACGGTGAACGTACAACAACTTTCCCATCAGCTGACACGTGAAGTCAAACGGAACCCAGCCAAAGCCGCGGTTCTGGGTGGCTTGTTGGTGGTAGCCGTGTGGTTTTGGTTCCCCTTGATCAAGGGTTGGATTGGCATTTCGGACTCCGCAAGCTCCGAAAGTGAATCGATCGTCGTGGCACAGCCTACCCAGACTGATAGCACTGCGGCATCCAATGCAGCGACCTCGAGCAAGATGAACTGGCGAACCATCGCCCGGCGAATTAGTGAAGATCCCGCGATGCAATCCGGCATGCTTCGCTCGATCACGTTCGATCCGTTTTACCCCGAACAACCTGTGGAAACGCAGTTGACGGCAATCGACACCCCGCCAGAAGCTGCGCCCATTCCGGACGTTTCGCCCGAGACGGCCGGGTTGAGTATCACGTCGGTGATTGTTGGCGGACGGGTTCCGATCGCACGGATCAACAATCAAAACTATCACGTCGGAGACCAGGTCGCCGCCCCGGAAGGGGAGTTGCACTACACCGTGGTCGCCGTCAAACACTGGGGCGTTCTCTTACAGGGAACCAACCAGACCTACGAGTTGCACCTGGAACACAACGCACCGAAGTCGGGCCAACGAATGGTCATGCGAAACGGAACGATGATTTCGTCAGACAACTGAGCTCCGCGATCGACACGGAAGTCGAATGAGAAAACTCCTGATCATTTCGCTGCTACTGGTAAGCACGCTAGGCGGAATCGGCCTGGCCGTCTTCCTAGAGTCGTGCGATCTCTCGCAGTGGCAATTGCCTGCTTTCCTGGCTCAAGCTGCGCCGGTCGATCAGCCCGAGGCGACTCTTTCCGTCGAATCCGCATTGCCCGCAGCGAAGCCTGAATCGGCCGCACCTTCTCCGCCGACAGTCGTCGAAGCAACCCACACTCCGGTTGCCGTTTCCCCGGTTAGCACGGAAGCGACCTCGGCCATTCAAGTCCGGATGGAACCTCCCTTCTCGCAGCAGTTCACCATGGACAAGGGAGGCAGCTCGCAAAACGATCGTCAGTGGGATCTGCTCAACAAAGCGTTCGATACCGTCAAGGAAGTCGCCACGCATAAAGCTCAGAACGAACAACCGGCGGCCGCCAACTTTCAGCCGCCACAACCAGCGGTGCCCGAGAACAGTCAGCCCACTGCTCCACCGCTCGATCCCATCCCAGCACGCTCGGCAGAAACGATCGACACGCCACGTTCTTCTTCGCAGCCACGGATCATTCCGGACGAAGGGGACGACAAGTTGACCATCGTGATCCAAGACAGCGATATTCGCGAAGTCTTGGAGATGCTCAGCGAACATGGCCAACTCAACATCCTGCCCAGCCAGAACGTGCAAGGTCAGGTCTCCGCTTCGCTCACCAAAGTCGACGTCCGCACGGCACTCGCGGCGATCTTACGTTCGACTGGCTTCGTCATGCAGGAAGAGGATGGCTTCATCTATGTTGGCACTCCTTCCGACATGCAAAGCATGGATCGCTTGAGTGATCAGCTGGGTACGCGCATCTATAAACTCAAATACATCCGCGCGGAAGACGTGCAGAAGCTGATCACGCCGATGCTGAGCGAAACAGTCGGGATGATCAGCATCTCGGCCCCAACAAAGACGGGCATCGCGGCTGATTCCAGCAGCTCTGGTTCGGACGATTACGCCGGCTTGGAAACGGTGTTCGTCCGCGACTACGAACAGGTCCTCAAAAAGATCGACAAAGCGATCCTCGAGATCGATTGTCGCCCACTGCAAGTCGCGATCGAAGCGATGATCATGAGCGTCAAGCTGGACGATGCCCTCGATATGGGCGTCAGCTTCGAAGCCTTGCGAAACAACGACAACATCCGCCTTGTCTCTGGCTTTCCGCTGAACAACGTCACGTCGTTGGACCTGACCTCGGGCGGCCTGAAGCTGGGCTATCTCGATGCGAATCTCTCCCTATTTGTCGACGCCCTGGAAACGGTGGGCGAAACCAACGTGATTGCGGCTCCGCAGTTGTTGGTTTTGAACAAGCAGCGAGCCGAGATTCTGATCGGTCAACAAAAAGGTTACATCAGCACGACCGTTACCGAGAGTGCCGCCACGCAAACGGTTGAGTTTCTGGAAGTCGGTACGCAGCTTCGTATTCGTCCGTTCATTACCAACGACGGCATGGTGCGGCTGGAAGTTCACCCCGAAATCTCAACCGGCGATGTGCGTGTCGAGGAAGGCCTGACCATTCCCGATAAGGATGTCACCCAGGTAACCACCAACATCATGTGCCCCGACGGACGCACTGTGGTGATTGGTGGTCTGATTAAGAGTGGCCAGTCGAAGAAGGGAAGTCAGATCCCACTTCTGGGCAGCTTGCCTGGCGTCGGGGTATTGTTTCGCCAGAAGAAAGAAGAGCTGGAACGAGAAGAACTGATCGTTTTGATCACGCCGCGAATTGTCGACCCGAGTCAGATTCCTCAAGATGGCGAGAACGCGCGCGAGCTGTTCGAGATTCAGCATGAATATAGCGCCGACAAGATGAGCCCGCTGAGCAAGCGACATATCGGACGGAACTACTACCGTTTGGCCACGTCGGCCTGGGCGACTGGCGACGCGGTCTCCGCGCTGCGATACGTCAACCTGGCGATCCACTACGACGATTTGAATCTCGAAGCGGTCAACCTACGAGAGACCATCGTCAGCCAGACCGGGCTGGGGGATCGCACGGTTCACTCGCACTTGAAAGAGGGTCTGTACCCATGGCAGCATCCGCATGGCGTGGAAGTGTCGCCATGGCATATCAACCAGGTCGAGCAGTTGCCGCCGGTCGAGCGGATGGTGATTCCCCCGCCGAAACATGTGATCAATCCGCGAATCGAAGCCCAATAGCCCCAGCGAAAATCATCCGTATGCGAACCTTGATTCTCCTGGCCTTGATTTGCCCGCTGCTTGGCTGTGCGATGTCGCCAGCGATGAAGGAAGCCTTGTTCGATCCTGGCAAGCAGCAGCGCGAGCGGAAGGAAGAGATCAAGCGTCTGGTCGAGCATCGCCATCAAGAAGCTCATCTGCAAGCCGCCGCGGCCATGCTCAGCGATGGCCGCTACGACGACTGCAATCGCGTGCTCGACGACTTGGCCAAGACCAATCCCGATGCGAAAGAAGTGCAACTGCTGCGGGCCGAAGTCTGCATGGCCCAAAACCAGTATCCCGCCGCCGCGGCGATCTATCAGAAGCTGGTCGAAAAGAACCCAGCCGATGCCAACTTACATCACCTGCATGCGATGGCCTTGGAATTCTCCGGCGACACAACCAGCGCGCTGGTCGCCTTCCAACGAGCCGCCGAACTCTCGCCCCATAGCAACGTGATCCAAATGAGCCAACTCCCCGAACCAGCCGCCGGCAGCATGCTGCGTTAAGAACGGCAGGGCAACACGGCCACCCGTTTGGCCTTGATCGAGGCACCTCGTTCAGGGAAGATTCGCTTCCTTCGCGATACGTCTTGCCACTTCGCCTCTGTCGACCTGCGTGTGCCATGCCAGCCTATCACTTTGCCACTCTCTCCCTTCTGACGCTGTTGTCGTTCGCATTTTTCGGCACACCTTCCTTCGCTGAGGAACTTGGCAAGCTCGAACTCGTCTTAACCTATGGCGAGTCCGGCCTGCCGCGGGATAACGTCTTCTACACAGGCGAAAAAGTATTCGCCACGCTACGGATCACAGGCCTGGGTGATGAGCGGCCGTACACAGGGCAAATCCAAGTTACAGGGATGGTTCTCGATGCGAATGGCGAGGAAGTCTTACGGGTGGAGAAAGAGCCGGAGTATTACTCGCAGGTTCTCGGCGGCGATTCGATCGAGACGACGCTGATAATCGACAGCGACAAGAAAGGAATCGCACCGGGCAATTACACGCTGGTCTCCACAATTCAACAGATGCCGGCGGGGCGAAAATGGGAAGTGCAGACTGACTTCCGTTGGGAGACCAATCCTATACTTCATTGCTGCGAATTTGCCTGGTTTCTGGATCGTGAGTGCAAGTACCCTGCGGCTCCGGTGATGCAGCCAGGAAGATTCTTTTGGCTCCGACAACGATTCGGCCACTTCTCATTCGTCGATCGAAGTTTCAGCATTCAGGCGCAGATGAAACTCGTTCGGCGAAATAATCAGCCTGTGAAAGCAGAAGGGGGTAAGGGGAGTTATTCGTTCAAGATACCTCCCGCGAGCGAGCTTCCAGAATGGATTTGGTTGCCTACGTTCGAGCAGTTTACCAGACCTGGCAATTGCAGATTGTCCCTAGATATTGCTGACCTATTATCTGGTACTGAAGCTTCGACGACGCTGCCAGTTTATGTCGGCAAAACCCCCATGCCGTCTGTGGAAAGTAATGGAGATTTGAAACCGTTCCTAGCTCTCACCCATGGAAAGTATGGAAACGAACACGACTCGGATTATTTAATGGGTGAAGATATTTGGGTGACGCTTGGTTTTATTGACAAAACACGGGGTGGAGTCACAAACCAGAAAATTCACGCCTACTTTTTGGATCAGAATAACCAAGTTGTTAGCGATTTTTCTTTGGGAGAAGTGGAAATTCGGTGCGGATTCCACGAACGCTATTTCATTAAGGCTATAAATTTTGCGGTGAATCCGGATCGAGGGCCGGTCGAGCCGGTGCGGAAAGTGCAAATTGAACTGCACGAAACAACAACGGGGGCAAAGACCGTTCTTTCTGCTCCGATACGCTTCTTGCCAATGAAAGAGCTCGCCGCACTCAACCTCCGTGTTTCCCGTGACACTCACGATAAAGTTCCTGCCGGCCAGTTCCTCACCGCTGGTCAGCCCTATTACCTCAACTGCGACATCACCAAGTTCACGGTCAAAGACTACGCAATCGACATCACGCACAGCGTGAAAGCCTTTACCGAAGATGGCCAGCCGATTGCCGGTACGGAATTAGTCTTAGAACACAAGCGAGCCCTGAGCGTTGCCGAAAAATTGAACGAGCAGCTTCCACTCGGCATGCAGATCTCGCTCAACCGTCCTGGCAAGTTCCTTCTGCGTTCGACCTTCACCGATAACCTCAGCGGCCGGACCTACACCAGCGACATGCCGATCGAAGTGGTCAGCCCGTTTCAGTTTGTTGCGGACGAGTAGTTTCAGTAGGCAGCGTCGCGGACGATGCTCGCGTACTGCGATGCGGACAACGGAAAGACCGCATCACAGACGACGGTCTGCTTCTCTTGAGTAAACCAGTCGACAAAGACGATCATCGATTCGATCTCGTTGGGGCTGCTTTCGTCGGCTGCGTGGACTCTCTGGTACGTCGCTTCTTCCAAAGACCAGAGCTCGCCGCTGGTGATGACGATGCCCGTTTGCAGGCCCTTGGTCAGGCAGCCGGCGAACAGGTCGTAACTAGGAGGTGCAGTGCGATGGAGGAAGGTGTAGCAGCGAACGATCGTCGCCAAATCGGCCGGCGGCTGCGGGAAGCAGTACAGAATATCAGCTTCATTCTCGTTGAAGATAATCTCGGACATTGATGGGCCTTGTTAAGCGCGGCAGGCATGACTCGCCCCCATTCTAACCGTTGAGCCGTCTTGCTACGGAACAGCTGTCAATGCTATCACCCACGCTGCCAGCACGTGGCGCGAACTGTGGCTGTTTCCCCGTTAAGATGTGCAAGTTACACCCACTTTAAGACACGCCGAAAATTGAATGCCCCCCTCTACAGGAAAGGTTCGATAAGGCGAAAAGACAATTTTGCAACTGGCATTAGTTCGCCCTACGTTCATGGCAAACTTCTGCCCATGGGACTTGGCTATCTTGGCGGATCTAGATCGATTGTGGCGGCGAATCTTTGCCTTGGCGTTCGTGTGGCTTTTGGTCGCCTCACCGGCGATCGCCCAGACAGTAGACCCAACCGCTCCGGGAGTGGTCTCGGGCGCTGCCCCAATTACGGTCGGTCTTTCCGAAGGTCTGTGGGGAAACTATTTGCCGCGGGTTTCGTTCCAACATCGCACCGAGGGTGCTGGCTACGACTATTCGTTTTCCGATCTGCGAGCCTGGGTGCCGCTTTATGAGTCGGCTGATTCGCAAAGCCTGACCTTCTTCGATTCGGCCGTGCTGCTGGCGAACGACTCGAAGGTCGGTATGAATGCCGTCATTGGGCAGCGTTTCTACTTCGAAGAACTCGATCGCACATTCGGCGGCTACGTCGGTTACGACAATCGCGATACGGGCAATCAAACGGTCAGCCAGATTGCCACCGGCTTTGAATCGCTAGGACGTATCGATTTCCGGGCGAACGCTTATCTACCCACCGATGACCGTTCGATGCAGATCGGCAGCAGCAGCTTCTTTAACCCCAGCTACGTCGGCAACAACATCCAACTCTCCGAGTCGTTCCTCTCGGAAACCGCGATGCGAGGCTTCGATGCGGAACTAGGGGGCGCGGTGCCACACTTCGGCGACTACCTGCGGGCCTACTTCGGGGCGTATAACTACCAGGCCGGTGCCCAACCTCAAGCTTGGGGTTGGAAGACACGCCTCGAAAGCCACCTCAGCGATCAAATGCGGCTTTATTTGACGGTCACGAACGACCAGGTCTTCGATACGAACGTGGTGTTTGGTGTCTCGTTGTTCTGGCCTGGAACGCGTGCCCGTCGCACGCCACGTTACGACGACATGCTGACACGGATGGACGAACCGCTGATTCGTAAGGAAGTGGTCACCGTCAATCGCTTTACCAAAACGGAAAGCACCTTGGCGATCAACACCACCACCAGCGCCGCCCAGCGGGTGGTCCATGTCGATCCCAACGCCGCGGCCGGCGGTGATGGTACCGTCGAGAATCCGTACAGCAGCCTGGCCCTTGCTCAAGGTGGATCGCAAGCCGATGATATCGTGTTCGTTCATCCGAATAACGGCGGTACTTCGACCAATCTTGATTCCGGCATCGTGCTGCAAGATCGCCAGCGGTTGTTAGCTTCGACAACGCAGCATACGTTCACGGCCACGCAAGGCACGTTCGATCTGCCCGGCTACGAAGCTGGTAGCAAACCGGTGCTCGACTCGAGCGGTGTTACCGTACAACTGGCCAATGGGAACGAAGTCTCTGGTTTCCGATTTGACGATCCCGGCGATACGGCAATCAGCGGCGGCACGGTCAACGGATTCAACATCAACAACAACACGTTCGCACACAGTGGTCTTAACAGCACGAGCAGTATTTTCGTCAGCGACCTGCGTGGTGACGGCGTGATCCGCGATAACACAATTACCACCTCGGCGAGTGCCAGTAGTGGCGACGCGATATCGATCGCTTCCGCGGGAACCGCCAAGATTACCATCGCCGACAACACCATTTCGCGTAATCTGAGCGTCGGTGGAAACGACGCGATTCAGATCGAGGCGCTGGCCGGATCTGACTTGGAGTTTGCGATCAACAACAACCAAATCAGCAACTTCCTCGCCGCAGGCGGATATGGGATCAACCTGATTTCCAACGGTAATAGCATCACCGGTTCGGCTTCGGACAACACGATTACCAACGGCCTTACGATCTCGGTCCTTGATTATGGTATCTATGCAGATATCCGCGAGGGTACCTCGAACCTGACCTTCGACAACAATACCTTTAACACCTTCGCTTCGGCTCAACTATTGGATGCAGGCATCTACGTTCGGAATTACACCTCGGACGATACCACCACCACCATCACCGACAACAAGATTGGTGTCGCCTCTTCTGTGGCAATCGGTAACGGCATCTACGTCTATTCGTCCCGTGGGGGAACGGATAACGTAATTCTGAAGAACAATACCCTCAACAGTTCGTTTGCTGGTGGTTTGAGTACTGGCGTGCGATTGTACTCCCTCGGCTACAACACAGTCTTAAATGCCAACGTACAAGACAATGTTATCAGCGGAACCTACGGTACCTACGGTTTGTTTGTGGACAACTACGGAACCTCGGCAGTTAATTTGAGAGTGCGAAACAACACGATTGACGGCAACACCAGCCTTCGTACCGATGACAACACTTTGACCTACTTTGAAGTGTTCAATGGTCAGTCCGTTCCTGGCAATTTGACGGTGTCCGACATCACCTCGCAAAATACGATTTCGGGCAGCACAACCATCTTCGACTTCCCAGGCTCAAACTCGCTACGAGTGGCCCCGAACAGCTTGCCCATTCCGGAATAGATTTGCGACCAGCGGACAACCCCAAGATGGCCCCTATCCCCCCAATGAGAGGCAAGAAAAAAAGCGATATTTTGCGGGTTTAAGCATCTCTTAGAAGTTTGGGGCAACCTACGATTTTAGGAATACCGAGTCTGGTTGTGCCCTTGTGGAACAGCCTAAGTAGCCCTTAAATCACCAAGGTCAGTTCCGTGCCAACCGTTCAATCCACACCGCGTCGTGGTTCCTGGTCGCAGTTTTGGTCTCGTAAGAAAATCGATCGTACCCTGCAACTCCAGCAGCAACTCGACGAGGCGTTGGCGAAGATAGCTGCGATTGATCGCTCTAACGCGGTCATCGAATTCGATATGGACGGTACGATACTCAACGCGAACGACAATTTCTTGACGACGCTTGGATACACCCATGAGGAAGTCTTGGGCAAGCACCATCGCATTTTCGTCGATCCTCAATTCGCCCAAACTCGTGATTACCAAGACTTTTGGAAGGGGCTGAACCAAGGCCAATTTTACAGCGAGCGTTTCAAGCGGATCGGCAAGGGGGGCCGCGAGGTCTTCATCCAGGCAACCTACAATCCGGTAATCGGGCCCGATGGCAAACCATATAAAGTCATTAAGTTTGCAACGGATGTAACCGAAGAAGTCCGCGTCCAAGAGGAAGCCACGCGGCTTATGAACATGGTCGAGAATCTACCGACAAATCTGATTCTGGCCGACAACGACTTGGTTATTCGCTATATGAATCCCGCTTCGTTGAACTCGCTACGAGCGATCGCACATCTCCTGCCGGTTCCGGTTGATCAAGTCCTTGGCAGTTCGATCGATCTGTTCCATAAGAATCCGGAACACCAACGTCGCATCTTAGCCAACAAGGCCAATTTCCCGATCAAATCGACGATTTCGTTGGGAGACGAACTCCTATCGCTTGAAGTTCGGGCGATTACCAATCGCGAAGGTGTGGAGATTGGGTTGATGACAACCTGGCAGGTTATTACCGAACAAACGAAAATCCGGCGACAGGTCGGTTCATTAGGCGAAGTCGGTCAGACAGTCGCTGCCAATGTGCAAGACATGGGAACTGCGATCACCGAAATCTCGGAGAGCATCGGTCGAACGGCAAACCTCGCCATGACCGCGGAAGAACAATCGAGGACTGCCCGCCAAACGATCGCGAACCTAGGAGACTCAAGTGTTGAGATTGAAGAGGTGGTCACTCTGATTTGTGATTTGGCCGATCAAACGAATTTATTGGCGTTAAACGCCACCATTGAAGCGGCCAGGGCTGGGGAAGCGGGGCGTGGATTCGCTGTCGTTGCCTCGGAAGTCAAAACCTTGGCCACCAGTACGCAGTCCGCAACCCAAACAATTTCGGAACGGGTCAACCGTATTCGCACCAGCATCGATGGGGCCATTCGGTCGACCAACGAAATCGCCAAGAGCGTGCAGGAAGTCAGCGGCAACACCACCGAAGTCGCCGCCGCGATTGAAGAACAATCGGCGATTATCACTACCATGGGCACGACCGCCGATGAGTTGGTGAAATTGAGCGTGGAACTGCAAAAGCTGTAAATCGCAGAAGAGCAAGTACGTAGGCGAAATCACGGAAGCCATGACCATCCGACGATGGTCATGGCTTTTCTATTGCGTGTCTTTCGCTTGAAACGGGACGTCCGTTCTGCCACGATCATGGAAACCTTTCCAGTCAGGCAACGCTCTGCCGAGATCGTCCAGTGCGTCAACGATATTGTCCCCTCTTTCCCGAACTGCTAAGGCAACTGCTATTCTTGCTGATGCTGCTGGCGTTGATCGTCTTGCTGTTCCGACTGATCCACCACTCCCCAGCCACGCAGCGCGAAGATCAATTGATTCTGGTGATGGTGTTGGTCGTCTTTCATCTCCCAGCCCTCATCCGTTCTCCTTTTTATTACTTCGCAGCCAAACGCCACACGCCAGATCAAATTTGGTATCCGCGTGGCTCGCTTTACAGCGAAGTGTATCAACTGCTGACCTACGCTCCGTTGACCTTGGTGCTTGCCGTCAGCTATGGGCGATTATGGACATTTGCCTCCATCGGATTTGCGAATCAGCTACCGTGGACCTCCTCGGTTTACTTGGGTATGCTCTGCTTCGCAGTCTTTGCCTTTACGAGCGAGCAACTGCGGAAACGACTATCCCGAAATGAAGAGGATTCGCTCTCGACCAACAACGCGATGTACTTACGATCGAGCTTGCCACGGGGCAGACTGGCCCAGGCGTTAAGTGCTTTTCAAACCGCAGTTTTCGGGCCTGTTTTTGAAGAGATCGTCTGTCGCGGTTTCTTCGTCTATTATCTCGGTCAGCTGATTGGCAGCCCCTGGGTAGGCGTCGGCTTTGGCCTGGTCGTTTGCGTGTGGCTGCATTGGTATCAAGGAGTCGGGCGCATCCTTCCGGTGGTTGCTTTCTACTTCTGCACCGTACTTCTGCTCTATGGGCTGCTGCTCTTCGGGTCAGGCCTACTGGGAGCCATCGTCTTTCATATTCTCTGCAATACGAGCGTGGTGCTGGCCCTGCGGAATCATGCCCAGTCGTACGTCGAGTTCATCAAGTCGTGCCGCACTGCGGAAACCGCCAAACGTCGAGAAAGACAGAAAGATCACATTCACGTGGACGTGTTCGACCCCGACAACTTCCAACCTTGGCCTCCCGTCCGTAGTCCTGAAGCTTAATTCGCATGCACATCCTGGCCTTAGAACCGTACTATGGCGGCAGTCACCAAGCTTTTCTCGACGGCTGGAGCCGTGTTAGCTCGCTGACATGGACCAAGCTGACGCTGCCGGCCCATCACTGGAAGTGGCGGATGCGGCATGCGCCAATGACATTCGCCGAACAGTTAAAGTCACAGCCGCCGCAAGAATTCGATTTCCTTTTCTGTAGCGACATGCTGAACCTGGCAACTTTGCGAGGACTTGCGCCGCAACACATCGCTAATTTGCCAGCGGTTGTTTACTTTCACGAAAACCAACTTACCTATCCGGATGCTTACCGAACCGAGCGTGACTTTCATTACGCGTTCGATAACATTCAAACGATGGTTGCCGCCGAAGAATCTTGGTTTAACTCGGCCTACCATCGGGACGAGTTCCTCGCCCAGGCTCGGGCGTTCTTGCGGAAGTTCCCGGATTACTCGCTGGAGTCGCAGTGGGACGAAGCAGCCGCGCGGGTTCGCGTCGTTCCGCCAGGCTTGCCGGAGATCGAGACGCCACGTCGCACGCTCACCGCGCAATCGCCGCACATCGTCTGGGCGGCGCGGTGGGAGCACGATAAGAATCCCGATGACTTTTTCGCAGCCCTACGTCGACTCAAGAGGGGAGGGGAGGTCTTTCGTTTGAGTGTCGTCGGGGAATCGTTTCGCGACGTGCCGCCCGTGTTTACAGAGGCGCGGACGGAATTCGCCCACGAGATCGAGCAGTGGGGCTTTCTTCCGAGTCACGCCGATTACCTGGCTTTACTACAATCCGCCGACATCTTCGTTTCGACGGCCGTGCACGAGTTCTTTGGTATCTCCGCCGCCGAGGCCATTCTCTCAGGCTGTGTCCCGGTACTGCCGCGGCGGTTGGCCTACCCGGAACTGGTGGGCGATCGATCCCACCTTCTGTACGACACCACGGTCGAGTCGCTCTCGAACCACCTACACCAGCTGATCCATGACCTCTCGTTTTGTGAAAAAGCGATCGAACAAAGTCGAGACGCGGCCCACGCGTTGACGGCCCTTCGCTGGGCGACTCTGGCACCACTTTGCGATCACCGACTCATCTCGGTCAAGCGTTGCGATTAGCAGCACGCGCGCACCATTTTCTCGTCTATGGGGCACGCGGGCAGTATCCCGGCGAGATCCCGACCAGAAACTTTCTTGACGAGACTAAAGAATTCGTCATAATCGAGAAAACCATACGACTAATTTCTTCGTCTTACTAATAACGCCGGGCATTTCGGTGGTTGGCAGCGCTTCGTGAAGCGACTTCCGCGATGTGTCCTGATGACGATTTCGAGCGAGATACACCATGCCGCGTCGACCTTCCGTGCAACCAACTGCCGTCGAGCTAGAGATCTTGAACGTGCTATGGGAGCATGGGCCCTGTCCGCTGGGCGAGATCCACCAGCAACTTACAGCCAACGGCGAGCGTGCCTATTCAACGACCCGCAAGATGGTTCAGGTGATGCGGGACAAGGGGCTGATCGTGTGTGATGATTCGTCTCGCCCGCAGCAGTATTCCGCGGCCGAGCCGAAAGATCAAACCCAGTTGAGCCTGTTGGAAGACATCGTCGATCGGGCGTTCGGCGGCAGTACCCAGAACATGTTGATGAGCCTGCTTTCGGCCAAACGGCTAACGCCGGACGAACTTACCGAAATGCAACGACTTGTCGACGAGGCTAAGAAGCAGGGAAAGAAGAAATGAGTATCCTCTTCGATCTGTTTTCGACCGACATCGCCCAGCGAATCGGCTGGACTTTGGTACATTCGCTGTGGCAATTCACGCTGCTTGCCGGTGTGGTCCAGATAGGCTTGATCCTCCTACGAAATCGCACGGCGGAGTCGCGTTACGTTCTCGCCTGTGTTGGCCTGTCAGTGATGCTAGTTGCCAGCTTGATCACGTTCTGGTCACCGCTCGCGGTGAACGAGGTGACCAAGCAAACCAAAGAAGGCCAGGTCGCAATCGCCTCAGACGAGATTCCCGTCACACCGCAAGCTGGTGGTCTTGAATTGCCGCCTGAAATTCGAGCGGAAGCGGTTAGTCCAACTGAAATCAATCCGCTCGCCGATGCGGTTGCTGCGAACACGCTTCCCACCGCGCCGATCACCGACACCCTACCGAAATCGCAGCCCGTATGGCATGCTGCGATTTTCACCCCTTGCTTACCATGGATCACACTAGGCTGGCTGAGCGGCGTGCTCCTGTTCTCGTTGCGACAGGCTGGTGGCTGGCTGGGAGTGCAGCGTTTACGACGCGTTGGCATTTCGCCAGTGACTCTTGATGTCGTCGAACTCGCCGAGCGTTTGCGCAGCCGAATGAAGATCACACGACCGGTTCCGTTGTGGCATTCGACTCGTGTTGAAACGCCGGTGGTGATCGGCTGGTTGAAACCGGTCATTCTGCTACCACCAAGCCTCGTAAGTGGCTTAACGATCCCGCAGGTCGAGGCGATCCTGGCCCACGAACTGGCCCATGTGCGGCGGCACGATTACCTGGTGAACTTGATGCAGACGGCTATCGAAACGCTGCTCTTCTATCATCCGGCCGTGTGGTGGTTGTCGTCGCGGATTCGGCTGGAACGAGAGAACTGCTGTGACGACATGGCGATTGAAGTGTGTGGCAGCCGCATTGATTACGCCGAAGCATTAACCGCCGTCGAGCAAGGCCGCCACGCACCGAACCTCGCGATGGCAGTGCAGGGGAGTTCCGCATCCCAGACACTGATGCGTATTCGACGTATCTTGGGCGTGGCCGATCGTCGTTCGCCAAGTCCCAGCAGCCTGGCCGCCGTGCTAGTCGTTCTTCTGTTATCAGGCACCATGCTCACCAGCTATGTCGCACTCGCCGATCCACCGGAGAAGGAGAATCAGCAAGAGGTAAAGCTGGTGAAAGATTATCCGCTGGACGGGCTGACCATCGCCGCTGGTTTCCAGCCCGACGACGCGTCGATTGTGCTGGGTCAACCTACGTTTCTTACGTTTACCGTTACCAATCGAGGCAACCAGCCATACTCGTTTGTCATCGGCGAGGATAACCGTGGATCGATTCGGCATAACAACTTTCATATCACGGCCGTCGATGAAAAAGGACAAGCCGTCAAAGACCCATACAGCTACAACAACTTCGGTGGGATCGCGCGCGAGATCACCCTTGAACCTGGCGACACGCACACGGAACGTTTGTTTCTCAATCATTGGTTGGCTTTCGAGCAACCGGGCAAGTACCGTGTGACGTGTCAACGAACGTTAGAAAACTACGGCAGCCAGCCACAATTTAGCAAGCTGGCGATCCAGTCGGAGTTTGCCTTGGAGGTGCTGCCGTACGATCGCACGAAGATGCAGCAAGCGATCGATAAGCTGGCCGTGTTGATCGCGCAAGGGAAAGAAGACCAACTCCGTGATGCGACGATCGCCCTAGCATCACTCGACGATCCAGCCGTTATCGCGCCGCTGATCAAGTCCGCAAAGCAGGGTGACTTCTTGAACAAAATACCAGCGTTGGAAGGCTTGGCGAAATACTCGACCGAAGCGGCAACCGATGCCCTACTGCTCGGCTTACAAGATGGCGACCACGCGGTCAGACGCGCCGCGGCCAATGCCCTGCGATCGGCCCAGAAGATCGATGTAGCAACGGTCGCATTGCTCCAGCAACTCACCAGCGATTCCGCAGACTTGCGGGCCTCGGCAGCGCGCGCCCTAGGGGAAACCAAATCGAAATCAGTGCTGGGGCCTTTGGCCAATGCCTTGAACGATCCCGAGTCTGCCGTCCGCTGTGCCGCGGCGATTTCGCTCGGCCAGTTGGGTGGTACGTCAGAAGCGGCCCTGCTGAAACAACAGCTGAGCAAAGAGGATCGCCAGCTACGTGTGGCGGCCGCGGATGGATTACGGCAGATGACGCCAGAGAACAAGCTCGATCCTACCTGGCTGACTCCCACGATTCGCGCAACGACCGACATAAACGATCAAACGTTTCATGAATCGATGCGGCTTATTCGATTGTACAGCGGCGAGGAAGCTGCCCCGGCACTGATTGGCTGCCTCGACTTCGACGATCCTTCGACGAAGAACACCTACAACTTCTTCCTCATCCTCGCGATCCATCACTGTAAGAACGGACCTGATTGCTATTACCGTTGGAAGCACGATCCGAACAGGGCCGGTACACCCGACGAGATTGAGAACAATCGAAAGATTTTCGCCGAACTTAAGGCCTTCGCCGCAGGTGGCTTCGTAAACGCCGACAAACTGATCGAACGAGCCGGCATCGAGCTAAACAAGGGACAGACGGACGCTGCCAAGCTCCCCGATCTGTTCGAGGCAGTTCCCGCCGGTTCCAAGTCGTACGAGATACGAGCGGAAGTCGTTGCGTTGCCGCGTCAGGCGAATCAACTCGATACAACCATCTATTACGTTCCGAGTAAGGATGCGTACTACATTCAGCGCGATCCACTTGGCTCGAGCACGATGACTTTCTACGGTCCGTTTCCTGGCGATCCGCGAAAGATTGTGGCGGCCGATGAAACGCCGAACGAAAAAGCAGAGGCTCCTCCGAAGGCGACGACACGTCAGACTGATTCATCAACATCAAAGAGTAAGTCGCAAGAGCCAGCCCTGGTGGTTCGGCCACGTGATGCCAATGGCAAACCGGTTTCGCGGGCGTATCTCACCTTGTGGCGAGCGTTGGAATCAGGCGAACCTGATCCTGTGAACACAGTCAACGGTCCGGGAGGCTTCGGCTATTACGACCCCGTGATTTGGCAAGACGAGATCAACAATGCCCGCTGGGTGCGTGTTCGGAACGCCCATCCAAACGACGGTCGACATGGATGGGACGGAGAATCGTTCCATTTCGACACGTTAAAGCCAGGTCGCTATCGTGTAACGGCTTGTACCTACCGACGTCAGGAGAAGACGCCTGATCCAACACCGTACGGTGTTAGCGAGCCGATCAATTACGATGGTGAAGCGGCAATTACCACATTCATTGCGATGCTTCCAGGCGATGCGAACTTAACGTTGCAGCTGCGCGATCAGGAGACCAATCGACCGATTTCCCGCATGGCAATTCGCCTTCGCGATGGCAGCGGCATGCCGATCGTGCATGGTCATGGAAGTGGTAACTTTTTCGAGCGGACCGACGAAGACGGAAGAGTTCATTTCGCTCATCTCAAGTCAGGCACATTCACCGTGCAGGTGTTGGGGAAGCAGGCTAGCGTCAATCCGTTTGTGCAGTACGAACCGCTGGAGAGGTTTCATCCCATCGACGTGATTCCAGGTGATAATCGCTTCGACTTGGCAGTTGCTCCGCGAACGCTGGATCAAGCCGAAATTGATCAACGGTTTCCGTTCTCGATTTTCGGTCGCGTCACCGATCCTTCAGGCAACCCACTTTCCGAAGTTACCGTACGTGCCGCGACCGGCGTGGGCACGCTCCGGGGAGGTGGCCACACGACAACCGATTCGGAGGGCAAGTACCACCTCTACTTCGGTCCCGGAATGCACATGAAGGTCGATAAAGAGCATGCCCCGCTTGGCGTTGGCGTTCAAGCGGCCCACTTCACCGCCGAGAAGCCTGGCTGGAAACTGGACGCCGACAAGGGCTATCTTCCGTACATGATGACCGATCGAAAATCGGAACCGTTCGTCGCCGTAGGAGCCAAAGTCGACGACACGCTGCAAGGGGTGATGACACCTGAGCTGGTGATCTATCCGAACAATCCACGCGAGCTGAATATGGTGCTGAAGCAAGCGAAGGAGTGACGGTGACGCGGCGACTCCGCGGTTTGCCGTGCCTATCTCCAGCGGTTATCATGCGGATTCTAAGCTTGTCGATCGTTCCCTCCCAGTCGAGACCTTCCACCATGCCGCATAAGCTTCTACTCCTTCTCGCCGCTCTGCTTGGCTTCGCCTACGCAATTCCCTCGGCACATGCCGCCGAGCGTCCACCGAATGTGGTCATGATTTTCATCGACGACATGGGGTACGCCGACATTGGGCCATTCGGAGCGAAGGCGTACAAAACGCCGAATCTCGACAAGATGGCAGCCGAAGGACGGACGTTTACCGACTTCTACGTTCCGCAGGCCGTTTGTTCGGCATCGCGAGCGGGCCTCATGACGGGCTGCTACAACGTACGAGTCGGCATCCAAGGAGCCCTTGGCCCGAATGCTAAAATCGGGATCAACCCGGACGAGATGACCATGGCCGAACTGTGCAAGCAGAAGGGCTACGCCACCGCGTGCTACGGGAAGTGGCACTTGGGAGATCGCCAACCGTTTCTACCACTGCAAAATGGTTTCGACGATTATTTTGGCCTGCCTTACTCGAACGACATGTGGCCCTACCATCCTGGCGTGCGTCATCTTTCGATGGAAGAACGCGTGAAGCGTTGGCCGCATTTGCCGCTGTACGACAAGAACGAAGTGGTCAACGCCCAGGTCGATGAAAAAGCCCAAGAGCAACTGACCACGCAGTACACCGAAAAGGCGGTTGCCTTCATCGACAAAAACAAGGACAACCCGTTCTTCCTGTATGTACCCCACAGCATGGTCCATGTGCCGCTTTACGTTTCCGACAAATTCAAAGGCAAATCGGGTGCTGGACTGTTTGGTGACGTGGTGATGGAGGTCGACTGGTCGGTCGGGCAGATCATCGACGCGCTTCACCGCAACAAGCTCGACGACAACACGCTGGTGATCTTCACTTCCGACAACGGACCGTGGCTTTCGTACGGCGATCACGCCGGAAGTGCAGGCCCGCTGCGTGAAGGGAAGGGGACCATGTGGGATGGGGGCTGCCGCGAGCCAACCATCATGAAGTGGCCCGGCAAAATCCCCGCTGGCACCGTTTGTCACACGCCGGCGATGACGATCGATATCTTTCCAACGATTGCCGAATTGATCGGCGCGAAACTTCCCGAGAAGCCGATCGATGGCAAGAACATTTGGCCGCTGATGGCGGGCCAGCCCGGTGCCAAGTCGCCGCACGAAGCGTACTACTTTTATTACGGCAGCGGGCTGAAAGCGGTCCGCAGTGGCAGGTGGAAGCTGGTCTTCCCGCACGAATATCGCACGCTCAATGGACGCCCTGGCGGAACTGGCGGCATCCCCACGAACTACGAACAAGCCAAGACCCCGCTGGCCTTGTTCGACCTGGAATCAGACCCTGGCGAATCGAAGAACCTGGTCGACGAACACCCTGACGTCGTCCAGCGTCTCGAAAAGCTAGCCGATGGTATCCGCGAAAAGCTCGGCGATTCTCATCGCAATATCAAAGGAAAAGAAAACCGACCGCCAGGGCGGGTTTAAAGCAGCGATGGAGCAAGCCAACGCACGATTCTCGCGTTTCCGATTTACGATTCGTGGCTTGATGTTGGTCACCTTGCTGTGCGGGCTGCCCCTGGGCTCGTGCGTTTATCTGCTTAGTAGGCTGCGTGAGGAAAAGCAGGAAGGGCCTTACGAGAATTTCGACGCATGGCCACTGGCACTGAAGCGGTTGATTGGCGAGGACGCGAACCTTCGGCAGGACATTGAACCTTATGAATTAGAAGCGTGGGTCGATCACCGATCGATCTGGCTTCTGCGTGCCGACTCGCCCCTTTACGACCGATTGCTTAAACAGAATCCCTTTGAACCTGCCGATCATCAACATCCCATGGCGGGCAGGTTAATGGAATCGGCACCATCCGCTTGGGGTCAACCTCGTTGGGGGCAGTGCGTTTGGTACGCGACGCCTGGTTATGGGACGACCTTCATGGAGGGTGCTGACTTGTACCTGATCGCTGAAGACCCAGCCACCGGCGAAGTAATCGTGCTGCACGAATGGATCTTCTGAGCAAAGCAAGCCCACGCGAACGACGATTCCGAGAGCGTTCCTTGACCTAATCACTTCACGGCACCTAACATGCAGTTTCGATTCTCCAGCGAATGGAAACCCGATATTCCGCTCCCTCCGGAATACTCTTTTCCTCAGGCGTTCAACTATTTGAACCCCGATACCAACTCGTTCTATATTTTGGAACGGGACGGAAAGGATACCATTCAGTGTGGTGGCGAGAAGCAAGCCTGCACGGTGGAGATGCGGCATTACCTTGCCGACGGCAGTTATTTCCACTGCGTGATCGGACATCGCGAAGGAGACACCACTCCCACCAAGATCCGTATGAGCGACGGGGGAGTCAGCGTCGAAAAGCGAGAGGTCCTGACCCACTGGGAAGCGATCGAATTGTTTACCTGCTTCTTTGAAGGACGCAACTTTCCGGAAGCATATCGCCTGCGTGAGCTTCCCCTTTAACTTCGAGACGTTACGAAAATACTACCGGGCAGCGAACGCGGCGACACTCATGTTTTTCTGAAGCCAATATATGACGTTATTCGAACGCCACTCCGAATTGACTTATCTTACCAAGGCAGCATTCGCGAATGTCGTCACTCGGCTTGAGTCTACTCACACCAAGGGCGAAATCTGTGGCTTAGTTTTCTATCCGTCCTCCGGCTATCGAGACTTAGGAACTGCCTTCGCCACGAGTGCCGACTTGCAGCGAAATCATGTTTCTGGCGACTTGTCCCTTGATCCTAAGTTGTTAGAAATGTTAAAGGATCATCCTGATCTACAACAGAAACTCGCGTCCAACACTCCATCCTCAAATGTAGAACAAGTCCATGCGTGCGAGTGGAACGGCGCGAGTAAATTTCATGATCTCTTTGATGAACTAAACGACATTATTCATCTCGAGTACGACCCGACATACGACGCCGGTTTCGACAATCGACAGATATGCGAGTTCTTTGAAGAACTTCTCACAAGCGTTCTACTGGAAGCCCAATCCTTAAAACTAATGAATGGCGAGGTCTTTGCGGATGATGTTTTAACGGGCGTACAATTCCCTGATACATCCAATTCAGAAACCGTTTTACGTCTATCCCAACACGTCAACTCAGCAAGTTGGCATCAGCGACTTTGTGCTGCGTACGGCAAATAACGTAATGTACTAGCTGGCATGTCTTCAGGTGCCTTGCGAAATGGGTGTATATGATGGTGACAGCCTGCATCCATTCACAGTTTTTCGCCGGCCAGTGACGCATCCCCCCAGCCAGTTCGCGCCGGTTGTAGACACAATACCCCACGAACTCGATCAACTTTAGCAAGTTCTTACCAACGAGATAAAGAGTTCTTAGCGTTCCTCAGAACGTGGGTATAATGGTAGGGACGTATGTACCTGGTGCACGGCGTTCCCGCTTCTTTTCAGTACGCGGCTTGCCCTCTTCCAACCGATAGAATGGGGATCAAGTTCCATGCTGGTCGAAAACGACAATTCCGTTTGTGTGTGGCTGGGCAATCTTACTCCGCATGAATTTGCCGAGTACATCGATCGCGAGGAGATCTCGCGTGCCACTCCTCTTAATCCATTCGCGGTCGATATGCACGATTACTTCTATGATCGTGAGCTATTAACGGGCAACCTGGTGCCTGATCCGATTTCGATTGAAGCGCTTCTGCACCCGCTGGCGTTCTCTCCTTCCTACTGCCATGCCGTGCATGCGGCTGCCGAGCAAATGGGAATTCAATCGGCCAACTGCGTCGTTGCTTTGTTAAGGCATGAACTGCACATCGAACAGTGGCCAGCGACCTCTCCGCTTGATTTTGTGGGGAATTTTGAATTGGCACACTGCGAGGAGAAACGTTCCTAATAGAGCAGGTTTTGCATAGCAGAACACGCGCTCCATTTGTAAACAAGTTCCCGAGAACTGCGGATCAACGCTTTTGCCATACAAGTTTGGGCACACTTAGTCGCTTCTCAAACGTCCCATCCCAATTCACTGATAGGCCCGCTTGTTCCAATGACGATCGGACAATGTTACCGACTTCAACGCCAACTGTTTGTTCATCCGCAGGCTGGATCGGCCCAAACGCGAAATAGAGTCCTTGCCCTAGAACCGCCCGCTCAAGATCTTGGCCATGATAGAAGCAATACCCGAGGATCGAATCTTGATCGCGACAACGGGCGTAGAAGTCACGAACGTCATCATAGCCATCACTTTGTGTGTAACCGGCATTCTGAATCGCGATGATACCTTGTTCACTCATTAAAGAGAAAGCAGTATCCAGACGATCACAATCGGTAACGTCTGGGTATTGAAGCTTCTCTAGTTCGTATTCAGCAAACTGAGCGTCGATCGCCACAACAACTTCTTTCGGATCTAACTCCCCAGGGGCGTACATCTCTTCGGTAAATATCTCGACGAGTTGTCCATGACCGTAAAAACCGTATCGAACCATCACCGCAATTTCGGTCCGCGTTTCCTGTGAGAGCATTGATTCTTCTCGTTCGTTACTTTGGCTGATTATTCGAGTGCCCAGCGCGGGTTAACGCGATGGATAGAATAGCAAAACTGAAACTGAGAGACACAGGGTCGACAGCAATATACCGAGCGGGGACTGTCATTTTTTCTTCGCGGAATCTCTGAAAAAGCTATCCGCTTCACTGCTTGACGCTGGTTGCAGGGTTTGCCCCAATGGGTGCTGTTCGTTTCGGCTGCGGGACGGCGTGATGATCATTCCCTGGGAAGCCGTACCGATGACGAGCGGGCCTGAGATCGCTGTTGACGACAACTTGGAAACGACTTCAACGGGGGAAACGCCTGAGAAGCCAGCCAAGCCGGTTCGGTTTCGCTCGCTCGATGTGTTTCGCGGGGCGTCGGTCGCCCTGATGATTCTGGTGAACAATCCTGGTTCGTGGTCGGCCATGTATCCACCGCTTCAGCATGCCTCGTGGCATGGCTGCACGCCGACCGATCTGGTGTTTCCGTTCTTCCTGTTTGCGGTGGGGAACGCGTTGGCCTTTGTGCTGGAGAAAACGCGTGACTTGCCGGCTTACCAGGTGATCTGGCGGATCTTGCAACGAACGGTGCTGATCTTTGTGATTGGTTTTCTGCTGGGCTATTTCCCGTTTGTCTATTGGAACGAAGCAGGCGACCTGGCTTGGAAGGCATTGGAAGACCGCCGCATCATGGGCGTGCTTCAGCGAATTGCGCTCAGCTACGGCGGGGCGGCGATCCTGATTTGGCTGTTGGCCCGCGGCGGTCAGACGAAGTGGGTGCTCAGCGCGGCGACGCTGATTCTGGTTGGCTACTGGATCGCTTGCTGGTGGCTGGGTGATCCGGCCGATCCTTATAGTTTGGAAGGATACATCGGTACGCAGATCGACCGAGACCTATTCGGCGAGAAGCATCTTTATCACGGCGAAGGGGTTCCCTTCGATCCGGAAGGGCTGCTGGGTACGATCCCTTCGATCGCCCAAGTGATGATTGGCTGGTGGGTCGGCGTCACCATGATTCGCAGCGAAAAGAACCTGGCCCTCATTGGCCGCTTGGCCATTGTGGGTGTGCATCTGTTAGCTATCGCCTACTTCTGGCAGTTTCTCTTCCCACTGAATAAGAAGATCTGGACGTCGACCTTCGTGCTGCATACCTGCGGGCTGGCAACGCTGGTATTGGCCGCGATTGTGTTTTGGCTCGATGTTCCCGCGAAACAAGATGGCAGCTTTCCCCGTCTGGCATCCGCATCGCGGTGGGTACTGGGGGGCGTGTTCCGCTTCTTCGAGGTGTTCGGTAAGAACCCGCTGTTTATCTTCGTGTTCAGCTCGCTGGTCGTGAAGACCTTGGCCATGTTTCGCTGGCACCCGGTCGGCAGCAATGGGTGGACCAGTACGCTGCCGTGGCTTTACCAGAATGTCTTTACTTGGGAAGGCGTCGACCCGCGTCTGGGATCGTTCTTGTACAGCGTTAGTCTTTTGGTTGTGTACTGGCTGATCGTGGCGGTGATGGACTGGCGTAAGATCTATGTGAAGGTGTAGCGGCCTGGAATGAAAATACTGGATTCCCGCGTTCAATCCGCTATGCTATTGCCCTGATAGACTTTTCTTAGATTCATGGACGTAACCGCATGGCAGACCCCAAGAAAGCGTCCGGAGGCCAGCCTTCGAAGATCCTGCTGGACGAATTGTATGCCACGAAGGACGACGGGTTTCTCGATTGCTTCGTGCAGTTTGAATCGTACGACTTCCTGCGTCACTTCTCGACCCGCTGGGTGCAAGACAAAAGCCCCTGGGCCAGGAAGCAGCTGATCAAATATCTGCATCGCAGGCTCAACTTCCCAGGGCATGAAGTTGTCTTCAAGCGGGCGTTCAAAACGGCGATCGAGAACGAAGACATCGAACTGCTGACTCATTTCCTGGTTGTGCTCGATCGGCTTGTGCGTCGGAAACGAATCAAGGGATATACGTACGATTATCGGCTGCGAACGTATTATCAGCGCGAGTATCTTTTCGCTGCCCCCAACAAAACCGTGCGTGAGGAAACCGGGCGCGTTCGCGAGTACAAGTACGCTGGCAAAACGTACCAGTGGCCGCTCCCTGATATTCGCAATGTTCCGCAGAATCGCTTATTCACGCAGCAAACAAGGGCCTATCTCCGTCGGCGCGTGTGGCGTTTCTTCCGTCACATGGCCTATCGCCAGCCAGAACGCTACGTCGAAGCGATGAGCTCGGCTCTCGCTCTTTACAACAACTCTCACTTTGATTGTGGCGAAGCGATACTCGACAACTGGTCGCTGATGCATGCGTGTTACTTCCATGCCCCGGAAATTGCGTTTACGGACTCGCATACCAACATCGTCCGCGAACAATCGTTGGCCACGTTGAAGGCCGCCCCTTATTTGCCTGCCGTTTGGGAAGGGGACGCGGCCGCGGGTCAGTTGTGGAAATTACTCGCAACAGCCCGTAGTCAGTTTGTCCGCATGTGGACGATCGAGATGCTCCGCACGGTGCACGCCGAATGGTTGTCGCATGTTTCGATCGAGGAGTTGTTGCAGCTTCTTTCCAGCGGCGACGCCACGGTCGGCGAGTTTGCCGTCGACTTGTTTCGCAAACACAAATCGCTTTCTCGCGTCGAGATCACCACCTGGCTGCGACTGCTGGACGAAGCGGACTTCTCGATTTTGCCGGTCATTTGCGAGGCGATGCACGAACACATCGATCCCAGTCGGCTCAACGAAGAACAATTGATCGAACTCACCCTGGCACGACCGGCGGCGATCGCTCGCCTGGGACTTACCTGGCTGAAGACGCGGCATCGTCAACGACCGTTGTCGCCAGATCAGCTGTGCCGTCTGGCCGGGGCCAGCTGTCAGTGGGAAGCGGAACCGATTGCCGACTGGGCGATTGTCGAACTTGCCCAAGGCGAACGATACTCCCCGGAACAGCTGACCGAATTCTTCGATTCGCATTCGACCGCCGTGCGTCATTCGGCCTGTCGTTGGCTGACGGCAACCCTGATCGAAGACGATGTCTTCTCGCTCGCCACGTTCGAGGCCAATCCGACCGGAGAGCCCTTTCAGTACGATCCTCGCTTGTGGCTGAAGCTGGTCGAAACGCCGTACGATGAAGTACGTTTCGCACTGTTATCGTTGCTGGGAAGCGTTGTCGATCAGTCTCCCCAACGGCTGACGGAAACACTCTCGCCTGAGCAGTACCTCCGTGTCCTTTCCGCAGTCATTCTGTGTGTCGACCGAGGCTCTCGCAGCAAACCAAAAGCGATCAAACAGCTTAGTTCGCTGGCGATTCGTGAACCACAGCATGCGGAGGTGGTGCTTTCCGTTTTGGCAATCGCAGCCCGTTCGATTCGCGAACCGGAACGTGCCGCTGGCCTATCTGGTATCGCCACGATACTCGAGTGCCATCCGAACTTGACCACGCAAGCCAGTCAAGCAATCCCCGAGTGGAGTTGGGACGAACCGCCCAGCGTTGTCCGCAATAGCGAAAGGAGCTCGCGATGAATGTGAGCATGAAGTACGCCAGTCGCAGCGGTTTGTACGAACTCTCAGGCGGGGCGAAGTTGCTGCAAATGGCGCCAAACCTGGCCCGGCAACAAGTCTCCTTCGATGGTGCACTCAATCGACCGTTGGAATTTCGGGAGGCTATTAGCGCGCTGCACGATGTGGTGATCAACGACCTTCGCTTCGAGCCACGCGACAAGACCGCTTACCAGCAGTGGCTTGTCGAACAACGGAAGCAGGAACAAGCTCTCCGTCAACAGGCGATGCAAGACAAACGTGACGCGATTGCCCGCGGCGATATCGAAAAGCCCTCCGCCGATTTAAAGCGGCAACACGCGGCCGCCCTCAAACGATACTGGGCGGCTCGGCAGATGCTGAACAAACGCTTGCGGCAAGAGAATGAACAACTGTGGCGGCGTTTGATGCCGTACGATCCCGTGATCACAGTGGCGGATGACGTTGTCTTCTTCGAGTGCTTCTCAGTCGATCAATCGAGTTATGGCTGCTTAACCGTCGATCGCGGTGATGGCTTCGGCGAATCAGGGCAGACACAACTTGGCACGACGAATGTCGATTACTCGTGGGATTTGTACGAGAGCTTTCAATCGCTGCGAACCTACCGCCAAACCCGGTTTCAGATCGATCCATCGGCGTTCGAAGTGGCCACCGACGGCGGTAGTAGCGAGCATCGGGAAGAGAAGATTGAACTGCCTGACGGATGGCTAAGCGGGTTTGTCCGCCTGCAATCGGCGATGGCGATGCCGATGCGAAAGGTCACGTTGCCGACCGCCACGGTTTATTCCCTGCTGGCGTTTCTGAGGCGTAGTAAGGCCAAGACCAGCCCGCGGGCAATTCGCTTTGAACTTACCGAAGGACAGACGCCTCGTCTGGTACTCGAACCTTGGGAGAAAACGATCGATGCGCATGGTGCGACGTATCAAGGAGCAGCTTGCGAGCCGATTCGTATCTGGGGACGTCGACGCTTGTTGACGCTTTCTCGCCTGCTGCCGCTGGCCGATGGAGTTGATGTTTACTTGCTGGGAACCGGCCTGCCTAGCTTTTGGGTCGTGCGCATGGGCCCAATGCGTTTGACGCTCGGACTCAGTGGCTGGACAACCAACGATTGGTCGGCCGGCAGCGCGGTTGACATGTTAATGCCGCAAGAGAAAGCGCGCGACTCTGTCGTAGCGTCGATCGCCGAGTCGCTTAGCAATCAGCGTGCGGCAACACTCGACGCGATTGCTGGTAAAGCTTACCTGGCCAAACCAATTGTTTCCTCTGCTTTGAATGAGTTGGCATTACGCGGACAAGTTATCTTCGACCTGCATGCCGGGCTGTATCGCTGGCGAAGCATCTTACCACTGCCACTCTCAGACAAAGAGATTGCACCGCCACACCCAGAAATGCAAGCCGCGGAAGACTTGGCCAAATCAGGGAAGGGGACGCTGAATGAGGCCATAGCCGGACCGCGTGGTGGCATTATTCTCACGGGCAAAGTTGATACGTTTCCCTGTGAAACGATGATCGATGGCGATGGCATGATACGACGTGGAAAATGCTTGTGCGGCTGGCATCGCAAGTCGGGCATTCGCAACGGTCCCTGTCGCCACATTCAGGCACTGCGGCTCACATTCGATCGAACAAAGCAGCCCGCTTAGTCACGACTGGCGATCATAAACTCAACGTTCAACTATTGAAATTTCACCCCCAACACCCTAAAAACTAAGGAGTCATGACGGGAGCGAGGTGACGACTCAAGACTACCTTGCTGCGGCGATCCGCCGTGGTCGAGTTTTGCCTCTCATTCTTCCCCAAGGTCGTTGTTCGGTTGGCCACTAACGACATCTAGTGCGTCGACCAGGACAAGCCGAGGCTTTCGACGCACTAGATGTCGTTAGTGGCCTTGGTGAACGACCTCGGTCCGCGGACGTGAAGTTGAATCGTCACCCGCTCCGGTCATCTCTTTACGCATGAATTTCTTTCGCAGACTGACAAAGTGGATCACCTCGGGGCGGGATTCTTCTGCCGACCAACCGGTGCCGTCGCAGATGCCGGCCTCGGTTGAGAATCGTGATTACACGGTCCCCAACACGCCCCAAACACCGTCGGCTCCCGCGTCCAATCCGTCGCCACCCGAACAACCGCAAACTAGCAATCTCGCCGGGCTCGATGCGTCGCGATTTCAGCCCCTATCGCAAGACGAAGCATTAGATGCGACGTCGCAACCAGGCTGGCAATCGGCTTACTGGGATCCCTTGAACGTGATCCCTTCGACCTCGCTACCGCGGATTCGGGTCATCGATCAAACGATGGTCGGCATGGGGCTGATTGATGCTGAAGAACTCGCCGATATCCATCACATCGGCGAAGAAATGGCCAAGTATCGCACCGATTACCATGTGATCCAGCATGCTGGCCATGCAGCCGTTCAAGCTGCACGCGATGCCCGAGCCGCGCGGAAAGCGGAAATGAAGCAGCGTGCCGCTCAGCGAAAGCAAGAGCGAGAGGCCGCGATCGCCGAACGAAAAGCGACCGATATTGTTTTTCTAGGCCGGGGTGTATCACGCGGCCTGGCCGACCGTCGCTCGAACGTGGAACGGCTACAAGCAAGCAGCCTCCCAGTGTTGTCCTCACCGGCGGATCTGGCGCAAGCGATGGGCATTCCGGTCGCGACACTGCGTTGGCTGAGTTATCATCATCCAGCCAGCAAAACGACCCATTATCACTCGTGGCAAATCGCGAAACGATCGGGCGGAGTTCGGACAATCAGCCGCCCGCACAAGAATCTGGAAGACGCACAGCGCTGGATATTAGAGAGTATCCTGGCCAAGCTACCAACCCATGACGCCGCCCATGGCTTTGTGCCGGGACGCAGCACACTGACCGGAGCAACACCGCACGTGGGTGCGAAGGTGCTTGTGAACGTCGACCTGCAAGACTTCTTCCCAACGATCGACTTCGCCCGAGTGGCTGGTCTGTTTCGTGGGTTTGGTTACTCGCCGGCGGTTGCTACGATCTTGGCTTTGCTTACAACCGAGTCACCTCGGCGGGTGATTCGTTCCGGCAGCGAGACATTGCACGTCGCGGTCGGCAATCGCTCGCTCCCGCAAGGTGCGTGCACCAGTCCAGCGATCTCAAACTTGATTGCCAGGCGGCTTGATAAGCGACTCGCCGGAATGGCTCGTTCCATCGAGTGGCAATATACCCGCTATGCCGACGACCTCTCGTTTTCCTGTCGAGAAAGCGAAGAGAAGGTCGCCTATCTAATGGCACGAGTGCGTCACCTGACAAGTGAAGAAGGCTTTCTGGTCAAAGAATCGAAGACCCGCGTTCTTCGTCGCCATGCTCAGCAATCAGTCACCGGAATCGTGGTGAACGACCGGCCCTCAATTGATCGGAAAACAATCCGTCAGTTGCGTTCGATCTTACACAAAGCGAAGTCCGAGGGACTCGAACGACAAAACCGCATCGGCCACACCAACTTCAGTGGCTGGGTCACCGGGATGATTGCCTACGTCGAGATGGTCAATCCCCAGCAAGGACAAAAGCTGCGCGAGGCGTACGAAGCGTTATAGCTTCCAAGCCTGATACGAAAAATGCCCACGCAAGCGTGGGCATTTGGATCGTTGAATGGTCTATCCGAATCCGCGTTTACTTGCGGCTTTGGCGGCGACGATCGGTTTCCTTTAGCAGGATCTTTCGCAGGCGGATGTGGTTCGGGGTGACTTCCACTAGTTCGTCGTCTTCGATGTATTCCAAGGCAACTTCCAGGCTCATGTCTCTCGGTGGACGAAGAACGATATTCTCGTCCGAACCGGAGGCCCGCATGTTGGTCAGCTTCTTTTCCTTGGTCGGATTGACCGTCAGGTCGTCGCTACGCGAGTTTTCGCCGACGATCATTCCTTCATACACTTCGTCGCCATGACGGACGAACATATCCGAACGTTCCTGCAGGGCGAACAGGGCGAAGCCAACCGCTTTACCACTGACCATCGAGATCATCGCACCGTTGGCGCGGCGAGGAACATCGCCCGAGACGGGTCGGTATTCCTCGAAGCGATGATTCACGATCGCTTCCCCTTGGGTCGAGTTGAGCAGCTTGGTTCGCAGCCCGATCAAACCTCGTGATGGGATGGTGAAGATCACCTGTGTGTAATCACCACGCGGCTGCATTTCGACTAACTCACCGCGACGTTCGCCGACCAGTTCCATGACCGGGCCCATCTTCTCGGATGGGACTTCGATCACGAGTTGTTCGTACGGTTCTTCTTTGACGCCGTTGTTGGTACGCATGATCACTTGCGGCTTGCCAACGGCCAGCTCGTACCCTTCGCGACGCATCGTTTCGATCAACACCGCCAGATGCAGCACACCGCGGCCACTAACCAGGAAACTATCGGCCGTTTCACCAGGACGAACACGCAGAGCAACGTTGCGTTCTAGTTCTTTCTCCAAGCGATCACGGAGATTACGCGAGGTCACGTACTTGCCGTCTTTGCCCAGCAAAGGAGAAGTGTTGATGGTGAACATCATCTCAAGCGTCGGGGCGTCCACCGCCACGCGTGGCAGGGGATTCGGCTTGTCCGGCGAGCAGATCGTGTCGCCGATATCGATATCGTCCAAGCCGGTCACGGCGATGATATCACCGGCGGTTCCTTCTTCGACTTCGACACGACCGAGATTTTCGAAGGCATGCAAGGCCACGATACGGCCGCGTTGCATTTCGCCGTCTGCCTTCGAGACGAGAACACTTTGTCCCTTCTTAATTTTGCCCGACTTGATGCGGCCGATTGCGATACGACCGGTGTACTCGGACCAGTCGAGCGTCGTCACACGCATCTGCAGGGGCTCTTCCGGGTTCACGTCAGGACCAGGAATGTGCTTCAGCACCAGGTCCAACAGAGGTCGCATGTCCCCTTCGCGGACTTCCGGATCTTCCGAAGCGAAGCCTGCCTTGGCACTGGCAAACAGGTACGGGAAGTCGGCGATGTCGTCTTGAGCGCCGAGCGACAGGAAGAGGTCGAGCACCTCGTCGATCACTTCATGCGGACGAGCATCCATCTTGTCGATCTTGTTGACCAACACGATTGGCTTCAGGCCAACTTCCAAGGCCTTCGAAAGAACGAAGCGAGTTTGTGGCATCGGGCCTTCGGCGGCATCGACCAGCACCACAGCACCATCGGCCATGCTCAGCACGCGCTCAACTTCACCACCGAAGTCAGCGTGCCCCGGGGTATCGACGATATTAATCTTCACGCCGTTGTAGGGCAGGGCGATGTTCTTCGCCAAAATGGTAATGCCCCGTTCCTTTTCCAGGTCGTTCGAATCGAGGATTCGCTCGCTGGAAAGCTGACTCTCCCGAAACTGGCCACTTTGATGCAGCAAGCAGTCCACCAGGGTTGTTTTGCCGTGGTCGACGTGGGCAATGATGACAATATTCCGAAGGTCGTCGCGTCGCATACTTTTCGCGTGATAAATAGAAGGCCGTTACTTCTCGTTCGATAACCCCGAATCCTATCAGATTCACACGTTTTTGGGGTAGGGGACCCGCCCTTACATTCACAAATCCACATGAAACGGGACAATAATTTCCGTCGGGTTAACGTTGTGTGAATGGAACGTGGTCACAAAGGCACCCCGCCCATAGAGGGGCATCGCCCACAAAAGGTTGCTGATTGCCAGCTTCTCTTGGTCTGACCTCGCTGTACGATTCTCACCGACGGGGGAGGGCGAGCCGCGGGGCCGTCTTCATGATTAACAACGATTGTCGACGGAAAGCGGGTTTCCCATGCATACATTTCGCTGCGTTTGTCATAGCAAGCTGTTTTTCGGCAGTACCAATTGTGTCGCCTGCCAGCGAACAGTCGCCATGTGTCCGGCATGCCGCCAGGTTTCGGCCATGGAAGTTCAAGACGAAGGAACCTGGAAGTGCCTTCGCAACGGCTGTGGCCAGGTTCAAAAGCCTTGCCAAAACCGTGTTGATCACGCCGTTTGTAATCGCGGCGTATTGGTTGAAGAAGAAAACCAAACGCTGTGCACCACTTGCCGACTAAATCAGGTGATTCCCGACCTGAATGTTGCTGGCAATCTGGAGAAATGGCGGCGACTGGAAGCTGCCAAACGACGCGTGCTGTATGTCGTCGAAGCGATTGGTCTCCCGATTGGGATGCCCGACCAGGACGAACTCTTACCATTGAAATTTGAATTCAAAGCGGACGGAGCCCAACCTGTAAGTACCGGACACGCCAACGGTTTGATCGTGCTCAATATCAAAGAAGCGGACAGTGTCCATCGCGAGCAGACACGCGTCGAGTTTGGCGAACCGCAGCGAACGTTAGTCGGGCACTTCCGCCATGAACTGGGACACTACTACTGGGACCTGTTGGTAAAGCCGTACCAATTGGAGGCTTTCCGCGAGTTATTCGGCAATGAAGAGAACCCCACGTACGCTGATGCCCAGAAGGCTTACTACGCCAACGGGCCGAAAGCCAACTGGCAGCAACAATACGTCTCGGGCTATGCCAGCATGCACCCGTGGGAAGACTTTGCCGAGAGCTTTGCCACCTATCTGGATATGGTCGCCATTGTCACGACGGCCGATCACTTCGAGGAAGAAAAGCAGCGATTCGAGGCGCATGACTTCGACGAACTGTTCGAGGCCTATCGAGAAATCGGGATCATGGCCAACGAGTTCAACCGAGAGATCGGCCTGCTCGATCTCGTCCCGGAGGTCTTCACGGAGCCAGTGATCGAGAAATTACGATTTATGCACACCCTCGCGGAAGAGGGACCCACTTCTGAGGCTTGACGCCAACGGGGAAAGCTCGCTAGGTTACCTTTCCAAAGGAGCTTTCCCCATGTCGCGAGCCGACGACCCTCGAAGCGTGCCCGTTGATGGCGACCGCCTGCGTGAGTTTCGCCATACGGTCAATCTTACCCAGGAAGAGGCCGCTTCACGCGCTGGCTATACCGAGCGTTTGATTCGCAAGCTGGAAAGGGGTGGCCCGGTCCAACTGCAAACGGTGAAAGACGTTCTAGAAGCATACGGCAGGCTTTCTCCCGAGATCGGCGAAGTTCCGTTGACCGAGTTGCTCCGAAACAGAAACTCACGACCGCCGGCTGAACTGGTTCACGAGTGGTTCGAACGCGTCTACAACCAACGCGATCTGTCAGCGATCGACGAGTTGATGCACTCCGACGTGGTCCTGATTGCGGAAGGGGAGACACGGCAAGGCCGAGAAATGATCCGTCAACGAGTCTCAGCGATTCTCGCCGCCTTCGATCCGCTGCAAATCTGGGTCGAAAACGTTATTGGAGGTCCTGACTATGCGGTGGCTCACTGGTATGTCGAGAAGAAACACATTGGGGACTTCCTTGGAATTGCCGCAACCAATAAAGAAGTAACCCTCCGCGGCAGTTCTTTCGCAAAGTACGCCAACGATCAGATCATCGAGGCCCGCGATCATTGGGATGTGCAAGACCTTGTGCAAAAGCTGACGGGCAATCCTAGTAAACCAGTTTGACCTTTCGGTTTACTCTTCTTCGTCGTCCGATTCATCGGATTCGTCGGCGTTAAGAATCTCGTCGGGAACCTCGCGATCGTCTAGCGGCATCCAGCGAAGGACGATTCGGGGCGGTTCACACAAGCTGTTCTCTTGTAGCTCGGCCTGCCATGAAATATCGCCAGGGCCATCCATGGTATCACCATCTTCGATGACCTCGCCTTTTTCAATCAGATATAAGGTGACGTTGCGCAGGAAGTTGTCGACGTCGTTGAATTCATACGCTTCGCTGAAGAAACAGGCCTCGCAGTCGGGCAAATCAAGTTGCCAGTTACCAACGGTGTCCATCATCGACCACGTTTCGTCGACATTGAAAAGCCGGACATTCGACCACAGATCGAGCGGCAGTAACTTGTTCGCCCAGGCAAAGTTCAAGCTTTCTCGGAATGTATCCTGATCACGCAAGACTTCGCCGCTGGGATTGTAGTAACAAAGTGTGCCTGGAATCTCTAGCAGCGATTGGACCAGCTTCATGCAGAACTCCAGTTCGGCAACAGGGTTGCAACCTTCCGGCATGACAACCGCGTCTTCGCTGGCCCCCAGAACATAGGTCACACGCAAGCGGATAAAACCGGTGTGCTGGTCGGCAATATTGCGTCCACCTTCCCAGTTCCACGATTGCTGGGAAGCGCGTGACAATCCGCCTGGGTAGGCGAACGGGCCAAAGTTCCCCATCGCCCAGGCCCCGAACAAGATGGCTTCATCTTTCGGATCTCCCATGTGATCCGGCCAGGGGTGATCGATGGCATCGAGCGTGACGATTCCGTTGACCGATTCGTCATATGAAATTTGGAGCGAAGTACCGCCCAGCGCCCACTCGTCACTCCCTTCGCGCACCCCTCGAAGCTCAAAACCAGAAAGCGCAGCAGCCACTTCGTCGATGGAGATCGATCGGTTCGTGAGAACGATCACTCCTTGCGTGAATATTCCCTTGGGCATGCCGCGTGGTGCTCCTCTTGGTCGAAAGCGTCGTCGTTAGCAGTTCCGCAAAGCTTAGCGACCAGGGCGTTTGTGATCAAATCCCCAAACCCCAGGGAAGAATTCGCTCGCATTATACCTATGCCAGGGAGTATCCATTCCCCAGCGGTGTAAGTGTTTAAGTCTAGAAATCAGAATTTGATATAACGTGCTATCAAAACTGGCAACCACCTGCTCAAGCGATAACCATCTAAGGCGTTCTGAGAAAAACCGTAGAGCATTTCTTTCTCATTACTGTGGGGGAACAGCCCCTAAACCATCGCGGTTGATTCTCCCCGAAAGCACGATATCCAAGCCAATACACTCCCTATTGCGCAATTCCCCTATCTATTTTGCGCACCGCTGAGTTGTTATGGACATTTTGGAACACGAGTTGAATTTAGACCTTTCGCGCGAATCCGTCTTTTTCTTTTCTATTTCTATTTTTGGCTCTTTGTTGGGCATGAGGGAGGAACTCATGGTTCTAAGGTCACGGCGTGGTTTCACGCTCGTTGAGTTACTAGTGGTGATTGCGATCATCGGTGTCTTGATCGCCCTGTTGTTGCCGGCTGTGCAGCAAGCGCGTGAAGCTGCTCGCCGTATGAGTTGCAGCAATAACATGAAGCAGTTGGGGTTGTCGCTGCACAACTACCACGACACCTTCAAGGTCTTTCCGTACGGTTGGCTCGACTCTGGCTTGATGCAGACGTTGAAGCGAGACTGCTGGTATCAGCGGATTCTCCCGTTCATCGAACAGGGTGCTGCTTACGATCAGTACATGGCTTGGAACGGTCAGTGGATCATGGATACCCCGCCGGAGATCAAGGATCTGCAAGTCGAAGCACTGCAGTGCCCTTCGGACGGTGCCTGCCCAGCCGTGGGCGGTTCGGGTGGTACGCGATCGGGTGGCGATGGTTTTCAAGGAAGCTATGTCGGTTGCCGCGGCGGCGAAATCATCAATCGAACAGGTGAGAACAGCGGTATCTTCTACCGCGCCTCGAAGACCAAGTTCGCGTCGATCATTGACGGTACCAGCAATACGCTGGCCTTCAGCGAAGCGATCATTCGTGGATCGAACAATACCGGCGGCTGGGGCGGCCCAGGCGGTTATTGGGGTGGTGCTGAATGGGGTGGCTTTGGTTTCACCTGCTACGAGCCGCCAAACACCACGGTTCCTGATCGTATCTACGCATGTAAGAGCACCACGTTCCCTCGTTCCCCATGCGTTTCTGTCGGAAGCACGACCGAAATCGAAACCTATGCTCGCAGCTATCACCCAGGTGGTGTCATGGCAGCGTTGTGTGACGGTTCGGTTCGGTTCATCCCAGAAACCATCAATCGCCAAACCTACCAGGCACTGGGCACTCGCCAGAACGGCGAAGTGATCGCGGAATATTAAGGAACGAGGAAAGTAACAACCATGAAACGATTTCAGACGCTTTTGCTTCTGGCATCTATCGCACTGGTCGGTATGACAGGCTGTTTCGGTGAAGCGGGCCCCAAAATGGTCGACGTGAAGGGGACCGTCACTCTAGACGGCACCCCGGTCGACGATGGTCAGATCTATTTCCGAGCGGATGACGGCAGCAACACGTATGCTGCTCCGATTCAGAAAGGTGCTTACGAGGCTTCGGTCTCGCCAGGCTCGAAGAAGATCGAAATCATCGGCTACCGCGATATTCCCGGTAAGTTCGTCGAAGTGAATCCAGGCGAGAAGTCGCCTGCTCGCGAGATGTTCATTCCGCGGAAGTTCAATAGCGAATCGACTTTGTCCGTCACCGTGGCTGAGGACAAGAACGAAATGGAAGAAAACTTCGAGCTGAAAAGCAAAGGCTAGTCAGCATCGCATAAAAAGAGACTACTCTCTCTCAGGCAGGCAACCGTCATCCCCGGCGGTAGCCTGCCTGTTTTTTTTTTTGCGCCGATGCGAATTGTAGCGTCGTAGAAAACCAGCTCGACTTTCGTGGGCCAGACCGCTATCGTACGGCAACCCCCTCCTACGCTCTTCTTTTACCGCGCAGAGGTCGCCCCTCGATGACTACCGTCACGGAAATTGCCCCCGATCTGTTTCGCTTGTCACGATTTGTGCCTGAGCTGAACATGCAGTTCAACCACTTTCTGGTGCGTGACGAGCAGCCGCTATTGTTTCATGCCGGTTTGAAAAAGATGTTTCCACCGCTACTGGAGGCGGTCAAGACATTAATCGACCCGACCAGTTTACGCTACGTCGCGTGGAGCCATTTTGAATCGGACGAATGTGGCGGTCTAAACGATTGGTTGCGTATCGCACCCAACGCTGAGCCGGTTTGTACGCTGGTCGGCAAGCTTGTGAGTGTCGATGACTTTGCCATTCGTCCCGCTAAAGGAATGACACCGGACGATGTGCTTGAAACCGGTAAGTATCGCTATCGCTTCTATCCGTCACCGCATATTCCCCATGGCTGGGACGCGGGTGTATTGTTTGAGGAAACTACGCAAACGCTGTTTTGTTCTGACCTGTTTCATCATTTCGGTGACGTCGCACCAATCACCACCGACTCGCTAATCGAGCCAACCCAGGCCGGCATGCAGCTACTCTCGCAAGGCCCGCTTGCCGGCTACATGCCGTACACCTCGCAAACCGAAGGCGTGCTCCAAGGGCTGGCCCAGCTCAAGCCACAAACACTGGCCGTGATGCACGGTTCGTCGTTTCAAGGGAACGCCGAGGCTATGCTGCTGGACCTGGCGAGCGTCATCCAGAAGAACTTTGATGGAGCGTAGTCACACTTCGGAAGCAAAATGGCGAGCAGGCGAACGGCAAGAGCGATCCACTTTTGCTGGGCCAAACCGGTATCACGCAGATCACGCCGAATACGATGGCAAATATAAGCCAGAATCGGGAAACGAGCATCTTAACGTCTACCTGTTTACCGAGGCTTGACTGTCCCTATCGCCAACTTGGATTGTCGGAAGATTTGAACTTATTGAACAACGAACCATATTCATACCCGTCCTCGGCGATCACGACACAATCGGTCGCATGTACATTGGCATGCAAGACCTGTATTGGATCCTCGAGCATCGGTATCGGTAAAACTTCCATGATCCGTCGACGGGCGTCTGGCACGTCGGGATAATCTTCTTGGTATTCCTTTTCCATGAAGACTGCAGTGCGCCGCATTTCACTCAGATCGCCCTGGTCTGAAAAGTGGAGCAAGTCTCGCCAATACGGAACCGCCATCAAAATAGCAAGCCACTCGGTTAGGTTCGTAGCGACGCGTCCAGACTGACCTTCCGAGGTTGCGTGCAACAAGGGTAAGGTCTCAAGTTTGCCAATCCCATACGCTAAAAACGCCACTCCAGTTCCTTCGCCTGCGACGACCGTAAACGGCACGGTTGGCTTCAGTTGAATCCAGTCGATGTCATCTTCCGCACGTTCCAAGGAGAAATCGAACGGCCAATCGAGATCTTCGACAATCGTTGACGACGTTTTTATATCCGCAAGCGTGATCATTTGTTTGGTAAGGTGACAAGTCGAGTGAGCCCAGGCATCCAGTCCCTGAAATACGGAAGATCATCCGGTTCTCGCCAGCGACGATGCGGCATGGCAAGAGTTGGCTAACCAGGTCTTCTATCGCCTCAATTTACGGCAGTAGAGCGCAAAAAGCTTAACTTCGTCATTTTTTTCTGCGAGTATGTCGATCTCGCCCGTAAACACTCGACCAATCTTCAACGGGAGCGAGCACCGACCATTGGTTTTCCCATGCTGAGCGCTACGAACGCAAGGCTATTCACAGATCCTGATCCAGTCCCTTAGCGACCAATACCACATTGGAAAATACACATGAGCAAACCCGCCAAGAACACGATTTGTCTTTGGTACGATAATGCCTCGGAAGAGGCGGCTCGGTTTTATGCCGACACGTTTCCCAATTCGTCGGTCGATCAGGTTTATCGCGCCCCCGGCGACTTCCCAGGCGGGCAAAAAGGGCAGGTGCTGACCGTCACCTTTACCGTGCTGGGGATTCCTTGCCTTGGCCTGAACGGTGGACCAGCGTTCAAGCATAGCGAAGCCTTCTCGTTTCAAGTCGCGACGGAAGACCAAGCCGAAACCGATCGCTACTGGAATGCGATCGTCGACAACGGCGGTGAAGAAAGTGCTTGTGGCTGGTGCCGCGATAAGTGGGGACTCTCCTGGCAAATCACGCCGATCGCACTTACCGAAGCCATCGCTGATCCCAATCCAGAAGCGGCCCAGCGTTCGTTCAACGCGATGATGGAAATGAAGAAGATCGACATCGCCACCATCGAAGCAGCGCGACGCGGTTAAGCGAACACGGTGTATACCAACAAGAACGGAGCCCGGCCATGAAAGCGATCGATACCCTTCGCACTGCCCTCGCGTTTAGCGACATGGGCATGAAACACCTGAGCGAAATGAGCGACGCTCCACTGCTACGGCCAGGGCCGTGGGGTGGTAACCACGCAATGTGGATCGCTGGTCATCTCACTGTGGTGGAGGGACGTTTACAACAAATCCTCCATGGGATTCCCAATCCGGTAAAAGATTGGAAGCCACTGTTCGATTGGGGGAGTGAGCCGGTCGACGATCCAGCCGCCTATCCGCCGTATGAAGAAGTTGTGGCGAAATTCAAGGAGCTACGCGAGCAAACGCATGCGTTCCTGAATGACGTCGGGGAAGAAGGGCTCGATCAGCCGACGAAGTGTCAGCCGCCAGGCTTCGGCGGATTCGAAACGGCCGGCTCGGCCATTCTGATCGTGGCCTGTCACGCGACCGGCCACCTTGGCGGGCTTACCGTCGTCCGCGCCGCCGCCGGAAAACAGCGATTGTTCGTCCCTTCTCGAGAGTTGCGAGATTTTTAGCGAGGCGAATGAGGCAGACTAGAAAAACGCCGGGCTAGGCAGCGTTACTTCTTACACGCCCCGGCGATCGAGCACGACACGCACGAATCGCCGCAACCGCCTGCCTTGTCAGCGGTTCCACAGCCAGGTCCGCAGCCGGTTTCCAGCAAATCGGAAAACTGGCTGATGCCGGCCGCAGCATTGTAGGTTTCGGCCAGGCGATCGGTCAGCTCGGTGACTTCCGGCGGGACATCCCCCAAGAAGTGAAAGTAGAGCGAGCTGCCGTCGAAAAGCTGCTCGACTTCTAGCAAGGGAATCCCAATCCCACGCTCGGCCAGTTCCTTCTCGCACGCGGCGAAGGCTTCTTGGCGGTTCCGTTCCAAGCGAGCCAGAAGAAGGTCATCCGAGACGGTTACTCCCCGTAGGATCGAACCGTCTGACTGGGGTCCATCGGCCGAATTGCTCTCGGCTTCGCCAGCCGGAGCCAAGATTTCTCCCACTTCCAGACCGCGGGAAGTGCGGCAGATGACCCGCATTCCACGCGAATACGCCACCGCATCGACCGAAGTGAAGCGGCCGACGTGTCCCAGTACGCCAATGCGGACGAAGTGATGTCGCGTAATTTCGGGGGAATCGGTCACGTTTTCGTGGATCAAAATGGTCTCCTTACCTGCATTCTGGCCCAAATCGGGGGTGCTGCCAAGTGTCGACGGGCACTGACCTTACAATTGGGCGGCAAGCGTTTTAGAATGATCGGTCGGCCTGGGGCGTTTTTCGTGCAGTGAAAAGCGTCCTGCCGCTCATTGTTCCTGGATCTGTCCGAAAGTAAAGAAGAGAACGCCGCCGATGTCGACGACGACGCAATCCTGGTCTGTCCTTGCTGATGAAGTCCTTCGTGGTCATCAATTGACGTTGGAAGAGGGCCTTTCGATCCTCAATTCGTCCGATGACGAACTGTTGGATGTGATGTCCGCCGCGTTCAAGATTCGCCGCCAGCACTTTGGCAAAACGGTGCAGTTGTACCAGTTGATGAACGCCAAGAGCGGCCTCTGCCCGGAAGATTGTGGCTACTGCTCGCAGTCGAAAGTCTCAGACGCTGAGATCCCCAAATACAACTTCCTCAGCCGTGACAAGTTGATGGAAGGGGCGAAGGTTGCCGCCGAACGGGATGTGAAGACCTACTGCATCGTGATCTCGGCCCGCGGCCCCAACGAGCGGGAAATGAAGGCGGTCGAAACGATTGTCCCTGAGATTAAAGAGAAGTACGACCTGAAGATCTGTGCTTGTCTTGGTTTGCTTTCCAACGAACAAGCCGATCGCTTGAAGGCCTGTGGCGTTGATCGCGTGAACCACAACGTGAACACCAGTGCCGACTACTACGAAAAAATCTGCTCGACCCACACGTACGAAGATCGCATTCAAACGCTTTCTGCCGTCCGCGATGCAGGACTCGAACTGTGCAGCGGCGGTATCGTCGGCATGGGGGAATCGGAAGCGGATATCGTGAAGATGGCCCTCGAACTGCGTGATCTCGGCGTGCACTCGATTCCAGTGAACTTCCTCAACCCCATCGACGGCACACCGCTGCAAGGCTTGGGAAAAGATCTTACGCCACGCCAATGCCTCCGTATCCTGGCCGTCTACCGCTTCGCCAACCCAACCAGCGAACTCCGCATCGCTGGCGGCCGCGAAATCCACCTCCGAAGCCTGCAACCGCTGGGCCTTTACGCCGCGAACTCGATCTTCCTGGGGGATTACCTGACGACACCAGGGCAGAAAGCGGAAGACGACTATCGCATGCTGGAAGATCTGGGCTTCACGGTCACCAAGACGGAAGAAGTCTCGGTCGGCTCGGCCTAGTCGCGAGAAGCATTTCGTAGGCTGGAACGAGTAGGTCAGGCTGTGCCTGACGGAAGCGGTGTTCGTGCGAATAGAACACCGCACGTATGTAAGCCGATTGGAATGTCGATTCTGCTGCTTGTCAGGCACAGCCTGACCTACAGGAATCTGCCGTTTTTCCTACAACCCTTCGCCAATCTTCAGCAGTTTCCCAGTTGCAGGCTCTTTGCCTTCTGCTTTTCCGTCGCCGTTAGCGAATTCGGTGATGTACAGTTCGCCGTCGGCGTTGAACGCCATGGCGGTTGGCTGGTCGAGGTCGACGAGCTTGGTCGCCTTAATGGCTTGCTTGCCGTCGCGGCGGATGGCATCCAAGCGGTAGAGCCCTCCTTGCTTCGGATCGGCCCAACTGTAGTCAACGGCGTACAAGCGGCCCGTCTTAGGGCTGTAGGCCAGGCCGACGATGTCGTGCATGTCGGTCGTCAGGCTTAACAAGAGCTTCTTCGATTTTTGGTCGTAGAACGTCAACAAGCTGTCTTTTGCTTCACTGATTTCGCCCATTTGTCCCACAACGATTTCACGGCGCGGGCTAATTACGATCGCGGCAGGTGCGTCGACATCGACCATTTCTTTCGTTGGAATATAGCGAGTCAGTTCCCCCAGGCCATCCATTTCCAGTGGACAGCGAGCCACCCAGCCTTTTTTATCGTCGCCGTTGGAGGTCACGTAGATGGCGTCTTGATCGATCGCAACACCGTAGAAGTTACCTTCGCCTGGGACGTCATCACTCGGCTTAAGCGGGTTGGTTTGTTTGCCCATGTCGGCTTTGATACCGTCTTTGCCGATCTCGTCAACATGGTAAACCCGCACGACTTCTTCACCATCTTTCAGGCTACCGTCGCCGACCACCAGGTGATCTTTATCCATGAACGCCAAGCCCAGAGGCCCCATCAAGTAAGTTGGGCCTTTGCCGTATTCATCGTGAGGAAATTCTTTGATGGCGACTTCCGCCTTGCCATCGACCACACGAATGATCTGTGAAGCGGCCGATTCCGAAACGTAAACGATGCCTGTCTCGGGCTGCACCGCCACCCCGGTCGGGCACTTCAGCCCTTCAAGAATCACTTCCGGCTTAATCTCCGCGTTGGCAGAAACGGCAAGCAAGAGGACAAATGAAAGCGGCAGGACAAATCGGCAGAGCATGCGAGGGCCTCGTTCTCGGAAACTAGATGCGGTTGTATGCCTATAGTTTGCCGCGCAAGGCGGCGATTTCCAAGCGTGGAGAGGCCTTTGAGTCTCAGATTTCGGAACGTGTTGTCTTGCTTAGCAATGGTTACGTCTGTCGATTCTATGTATCATCGAAGCGACACGATTTGCCCACTTCGACAGGTTTTTGCGACTTCTGGCCGTCGCGATTTTGCATAAACGGACGTGCAATGTTTCTATTTCGAGTGCGTCTAATTCTGGTTATCGTATTTCTTCTAGTTGGGTGCGAGCCAGGGCAGAATGGTCTCGACGATCCTTCCCCGGCGACAGCTAACTTGCCGCTTGAAGAACAGCCACTGAGAATCGTCAACGCATCGCCCCAAGAGTGTTACGATCGCTTGACCGAAGCCATGAAAACGCGTGACCTGTACACGATGTTTGGCTGTTACGTTCGGGAAGAAAGGGATGCTCTGGCAGGAACATATGCTTACCTTGTCGAACGTCACATTCGGCTTCATACCGACAAGGAAGAACTAGCCGTGCAACTGCTTCGCAAGCATGGGCTCGACAAAATGAATATTGCGAGCGTGGTGGGACCGTTGGATGATCCGGCAAGTGAAGAGCGGATGCGTCTAACGGCATCCATCGGCAGAAAAATCAAGGACCAATGGCAGTTCATGCAGGAAGTCACGACGCTGTTCAAGCGAACGGAGCCTGGCGCCCAGTCGCGTCCCAACCCTTCGGACACCTTTACCAAGTCCGTGCTCTCGGATATCAGAATCAACGGAAATCGAGCGAGCGGCACGTTGGCGAATCCAGTTAGCAAAACCAGGACCACCCTCTATTTCGTGCGGGAAAATGCCTCGTGGGTTACCACGACGACTCCCGACGGGTAAGCGGGCCCGGAACAAGACCGCTCTACGGCTCGTCGATGATTTCGCCGAAATAGTTCACCAACGCCACATAAGTCCATTGGCGGACGAAGTCTTCTTCGAGGTCCATTTCCATCCATTCACTAAGTTCGGCGGTCAGGTCGGAAATGCGATGTTTGTAGACCGCGATCGCTTCGTCCTGAGTGGGTGACTCACCGAAAATATTCACGATCGGGTCGATGTACGCGTCAATTGGCTCGTGAACGCCAAGTTGCGGGAAAGCGTTCTCGGAGAAATCGGCGGCGATGGAAGTAACGAAATCGTTCATCGGAGTCCTCAGAGACCTCGTAAAATCTGGTCCTCTCAGCGAAGAAGAGAGGACCCAAAGATTGAGACTCGCGGCTTCGCGAACACTAAGCACCGATGCCGTGAGCTTTCTCGTAAGCCGCGATGTCCGATTCTTTCTCGAGCGTCAAGGCGATATCGTCCAGGCCGTTGAGCAGCTTGTGACGGCGGAAGTCATCGAGTTCGAACGGAATTTCTAGACCTTGCTCGTCCGTGATCTTCTTGGTTTCCAGGTCGATCGTCAGCTGGTAGCCTTCGGTCTTGGCCTGACGCTGGAAGATGTCCTCAATTTGTTCTTCGGTCAGCGGAATCGGCAAGACGCCGTTCTTGAAGCAGTTGTTGAAGAAGATATCCGCAAAGCTGGGTGCCAGGACGGCGCGGATGCCGTAATCGTCGATCGCCCAAACGGCGTGTTCACGGCTGGAACCGTTACCGAAGTTACGACGAGCTACCAGGATGGAAGCTCCCTTAACATTAGGCTGGTTCAGCTCGAATTCGGGATTCGGCGAGCCGTCGTCCAGAAAACGCCAGTCGAAGAAGAGGAACTGACCGAAGCCGGTTCGTTCAATCCGCTTCAAAAACTGCTTGGGAATGATCTGATCGGTATCGACGTTGGCGCGATCCATGGTCGCGACCAAGCCGGTCTCTTTAATGAATGGTTGCATGGTGCTATGTCACTTATGGAAAGGTCGGCCGAGCCGACCGGTGTGCGGTAACGATCGGCGAGCTTATTTGAATTCCCACTCGCGGACATCGACGAAGTGGCCAGAAATGCCAGCGGCGGCGGCCATCTCGGGGCTGACCAGATGGGTACGACCACCTTTACCTTGGCGACCTTCGAAGTTGCGATTGCTGGTCGAAGCACAGCGTTCGCCTGGCTCCAGTTTGTCTGGGTTCATGGCCAGACACATACTGCAACCTGCTTCACGCCACTCGAAACCGGCTTCGGTGAAAATCTTATCGAGACCTTCTTCCTGAGCCTGCTTTCGAACCTGACCACTGCCAGGCACCACCATCGCGTGGACGTGATCCGCCTTCTTGTGGCCTTTCACAACGCTGGCTGCCGCCCGCAGATCTTCGATACGACCGTTCGTGCACGAGCCAATGAAGACGCGATTGATCTGCACGTCGGTCATCGGGGCGCCCGCTTTCAGGTCCATGTATTCCAAGGCCGATTCGGTCGAGCGACGTTCGGTCGCGTCGGCGAAATCGCCAGGGGAAGGAATGTTGGCGTTCACCGCACAAACCTGACCAGGGTTCGTGCCCCAAGTCACTTGTGGTGCGATGTCCTTCGCATCGAACTCGATCACCTTGTCGTACTGCGCACCTGGATCGGAAGGAAGGTTCTTCCATCGCTCGATCGCCGCGTCCATATCTTTCGGCGCGAATTCGCGACCGCGGATGTACTCGAACGTCGTTTCGTCGGGAGCGATCATCCCAGCTCGGGCACCTGCTTCGATCGACATGTTACAGACGGTCATCCGCTGCTCCATGGTCAAGTTGCGAATGGCTTCGCCGGTGTACTCCAGGACGTAGCCCGTTCCGCCAGAGGTAGAGAGGTGACCAATTAGGAACAACACGAGGTCCTTCGCCGTAACGCCCTTACCAAGCGTTCCGTTGATACGAAGTTCCATTGTCTTGGGCGGGCTTTGCAGCAGGGTTTGCGTGGCGAGCACGTGTTCGACTTCGCTAGTCCCGATTCCAAACGCCAGGGCCCCGAAAGCACCATGCGTGGCGGTGTGGCTGTCGCCGCAGACAATTGTCATGCCAGGCTGCGTGAGGCCAAGTTCGGGACCGATCACGTGGACGACACCTTGCTTGATATCGTTCAGATCGAACAGTTCGACACCGAATTCTTCGCAGTTGCGGCGCAGCGTATCGATCTGCTGTTTCGAGATGGGATCGACGATCGGTAGCGAGCGATCGGTCGTCGGCACGTTGTGGTCCGGCGTCGCCTTGGTGAGTTCCGGGCGGCGAACCTTGCGGCCAGCCAGCCGCAGGCCTTCAAACGCTTGCGCACTGGTAACTTCGTGCACTAATTGAAGGTCAATGTACAGAAGGGTCTGCTTGCCTGGTTCGGCAACGACACAATGATTGTCCCAGATCTTCTGGAACATCGTACGGGGGGCATTTTCCGCGATCATTCAACTCTTCCCCTAACGGCATTTAGTTAGGCCAATAACAGAAGGACACAAGCGACACAGAAAGTTCGCTCGGCCAGCCATTTCCCCAGCTAAGAGCCTAGGGGAGTGGGCATAATGGTAGCCCGGTATTATATCTCGTTTTGCCGCCAACCGGGAGGGGCAGGGGAGTCGCCGCCCCTCTCGTCCGATTCAGATACTACTTCCCTCGATCGTTTACCTATCCAGAAAGCAAAGCAACAACCCCCTTCACTGAGGGGAATACAAGGTTAAAGGACCCTGGCGAGTGGCTTACGAACGAATGCTGACCGGCATCGTTTCTTCCACCGCATCGGGTTGGGGGCATTCGGCGATCGTCTCGTTTTCGGTCCACCATTTGACGGCATCCGACTGACGCCAAGTGCCGAACGATTCGCACCTCTCCAGATCTTCCGCCATATCGAGAATGGCCTGATACCGTTTATTGGGGTCCTTCTCGAGGCATCGCATCACGATCGCTTCCAGGTCTTCGGGAACGCTGGCAATCACCTGCGATGGGGGAACAACCGGTTCGTGGGCATGTGCGATGATTACCTTAATGGGGCGATCGTACTCAAATGGAGCGTGGCCAGTGAGCATGAAGTAGGCCAAGATGCCAACCGAGTAAATATCGCTGCGGTTATCAGGCTCGCTCTCGCCACTGGCTTGTTCCGGAGACATGAAAAGCGGCGAACCGGTGATCATCCCTTCCTGAGTCAGATTCGAATCTTCAGTCGAAGCGATTGGCTTTGCTAAACCGAAATCCAACAACTTAGCAACGTCGAAGTAACCACCACGTTTCGCAGCGAAGACGTTCGCTGGCTTGATGTCGCGGTGGATCATGCCTTGCGAATGAGCCTCGTTCAACGCATCGCAAATCTGACGAAGCAAGTGGATGACACGCCCAGGCGTTAAGGGACCAAATCGGTGGACCAAGTCCGCGACGTTCAAGCCTGGCAGGTACTCCATGACGTAATAAAACGTCCCGTCTTCGGTACGGCCGTAGTCGTAGATGTCGATGTTGTTCCAGTGCGACAACTTGGACGAAGCGTGAACTTCTCGCTCGAAACGAGCCAACACGTTCGAGTCGCCCGCCTTCTCAGGGCGAATAATCTTAATCGCACAGGGACGCTTCATCAGGTAATGATGAGCCAGGTACACCTCGCCCATGCCCCCAGCACCGAGGCTGCGGCTGAGTCGGTATTGGCCGAGTTGCTTCGCGTGAAAGGCTTCTGTTCGCAGCACGTTAATCGTGTAAACACCGAACACAGCAACACCGCCGCAGAGGACCATCTTCATGGCGATTTCGGCCATCATTTCCGGGCTGCCATACATCACCGCGGCACAGGCGTTATCGGTCGCCCAAGCATATCCCAGCAAAACGATTGGCGCCAGGACCATTGCCCCAATCACCAACGCAGCTCGCTGCCACTTGTTGGGAATGAACAAGGCATAAATGAAGATCAACAGCAACCAACCCGGCGCCGGATTCTGCAGCATGTTATGCCGCACCGCACAGATTTGCATGCTGTGATACTGAAGCAATATCAGAAACAAAGCTGGCAGCCCGAACGTAACGAGTTCCTGCATTCGCAAGAGTCCGCGACGCATGTCACACTTTGGGCACAGCATGTAACCGCTGACGCCCAGGATTACCAGGATGCCGGCATGTAAACTAATTAAGAACGACCCTTCGCTGCTGCCAACTTCGGCTCCGATCAGATGATCGTAGATATGCCATACGAAATAGACGGCAAAAATGCCGAACATCACCATCGTGGCAATCCGAAGACGGAAGCGAAGAAGCGATTGCGTCACCCGCGAGAAGTGCGGGCTGGACGATCCTTCCACTAACGCGATGTGCGGCGAGGAAGATTGCGTCGAAGTGACGGAGCCTCCCGTAGGCGCAACGATTGTCTCCTCAAAATGCCGATCCATCGAATTTGGGGGAGTGTCACTGGCCATAAAGCTGCTTAGAGAGTCTCACGCGAAAAGGGCGGAGTGTTCCTTCGTTGTTTTATATTAACGTGTTCGTAAGAAAGAGGCGAATCTTTCCAATTCTCGGCTTAACCATTTACGCTCTCTCGAAATACGCCATTTCGGGACGATCCGGCGATTAGCTTCAATAGTCGACTTTTAGCACCAGCTTTCCGGAGCACAATCAGCCGTTAGCAAGACGATCACGATTGCGGCACCGGAAAGACTCCTTCCTTATAGTACGACTTACCTGAAAAGACACGCCTATGCTTCAAAATGTTCTGGAAAGCCGCATAGTTCCGCTGATTATTTGGTAGCCAATTGGTACTCTTGGGGAGTGGGTATCCACTTTCGCTGGCGGACAGACGAGAACCAAATGTGTGGGCTGTTAATTTAGGCGAAGTTCACTATCGCGATTTCGCTTTACTACTTAGATCTTAGAAGGGCAGAACCTTCGCGACTGTTAGGTATCGCGCGCTCGGAACACCATGAATTCTTCCTCGCAGAACCCGTTCGCTTCGCCAGCCACCGCTGCCGAGGCCAGCCATCCTCGAGATGGGATGACAATCGTTTGCCTCGTTCCACTATGGGTTTGGAGTCCGTTATCTAACGCCGCCGCCTACCTGGGAACCCCTGCTGACCCACTATCAACCTTCATGGCGATGGGTATCAACCTACTCTGGTTATGGATGGGGGCGGTCGTCGGCGCCAGAGGAAACTGGCTGATTCGCTTTCTCGCCGTGGCGGGTATCGGACTTCCGCTCGGATATCTCACCTATTTACTCGGAGTCTATTACGGCCCTGGATTGGTTGCCGCTTACATTCTCGGCAACCTTGCGTTGGGTGCGATCGGTTGGCGCATGATTCCCAACGGGCGATTGCCGATCATTGGGGCATTTAGCGTCGGCTATTTTCTCGGATCGTTTCTCTGCCTAGTCGGCTCGGTGCCGCTAGCAGTGGCAGGGTCGATCATTGGCTATCTCGCCGTGAAGAAGACCCTGCCGAATGTCGAACCGTAGACACTAAGCTGCCCGACGCATCGGTGCCGGAGCCATTGCTTCGATTTGCGAGATGTTGTAGCGACCGAAGCTCAGATTTCCCTTGGCATCGGGGACTTCCCACAACACCAGGCTTTTTTCGTTCAGCATTCGTGGCATCCACGAGATTGACTGGCGGATGCCATCGGCGTCTTGATCCGCTGAGATAATCATCAGTTGTACGTCGCGAAACGCATTGGCAACCCGTGGCAAAGCCATCGACGCATCTCCCGGTACCAATTGAACTTTGGCGCCGGTGGCATTCAACGTTTTATGGGCGGTCTTCAGCGGCATGCCGTCGCCGGTGGGGCGACCTTCAAACATGTCGATGCCCAGGAATTCGATCCGTTGGTCCTCGGCGTAAAGCTGGCTGAACTGAATGATCTCCTGGGCGCGTTGGACGCTTCCTAGTCCGATCTCAGCGATCTTGACCACCGGGGCATGTTGGCGAATCCAAGAATAGATTTCGCGCTGGTGAACCGGCTTCGAAAACCACGACTTCAGCAAATACTGCAGAACACGACCGGCAGCCAATTTTGATTCCCTTCAAAACGACGACCACAGATTGGTAGGTTAGATACCCTCGTCTCTTCGGCAGAAAATGCACCTCGACCGCAGTTTTTCCCCACTTCCTGCGAAAGCCCAGCCCACGGCGCGTTACAGCTTAAGCAGCTTACCTAACCGGACTACCGCGGGTTACCATCAGGGCAGGGGAGGTGCGGATGGCCACCGGCAATGCGCAAGTGGCCATTCTGCTTTACACTTCGGTCGTCGACCATCGTCAAAGTTGGTAATTCGCACGCCAGGGTATCGCACGTATCGCGGAATTGATAAGCTTCGAGGACCCCGAATGTTGCGCATTGCGCCCTGGGTGGCTTGAGCCGTTCTTCGCTGGTCACAGGCCGGATCCCCCAAGTCAAAATAGAAGTGAAGAGTTTCGTTTGTGAAATACGCATCCATCGGTCCTATCTCTATCTATCTGCCGGAAAGGATTGAGACCAACCAACAGTTACAAGCCGAGTACCCCAGTTGGGATATGGACTTGATCTATCCGAAGACGGGGATCGCGGCTCGGCATATCGCGGCTGAAGACGAATGCGCCTCGGATTTGGGGGTCGCAGCAGCCGAACGGCTGTTCGAAGAACACAATATCGATCCACAGTCGATCGACTTTCTACTGTTCTGTACTCAGACGCCTGACTATCCGTTGCCCACCTCGGCCTGCCTGATGCAGCAGCGTCTTGGCCTGCGACTCTCGTGCGGGGCGTTGGATTTCAATCTGGGCTGCTCCGGTTTCATCTACGGCTTGTCACTTGCGGAAGGGCTGATCCGGGCTGGTGTGGCCAAGCGTGTGCTGTTTATCACGGCTGAAACCTACTCGAAATACATCGATCACGACGATCGCAGTCTTCGCACGATCTTTGGAGACGGGGCTGCCGCTACGCTAATCGATGCGGCCGACGAACCGACGCTCGATGGATTCCAATTCGGAACCGATGGCAGTGGTGCTGATACGCTGATGGTGACTGATGGTGGCGCTCGACCGGCCAAAGACGCGCATACGCCGCGGCATCGCAAACGCTGGAACAGCCGCTTGTACATGGACGGCCCAGCGCTGATCAACTTCACCGTCGGTGCGATTCCTCAACTGGTGCGAAACATCTTCTCGGCGGCGGGCATACCGAATTCCGACGTCGAACTCTATCTATTTCACCAGGCCACCCGTAAAATGCTGGAGCAGTTACAGGAAAGCCTCGGGGTCGATTCGGACCGCATGCCGATCGCTTTGGAAAACGTGGGGAACACGGTCTCAGCGACGATCCCTCTTCTGATCCACGATTTACGAAAGCAAGGTCGCCTGAAGAAGGGAGCCAAGCATTTGCTGGTCGGATTCGGGGTTGGTTGGTCGTGGGGAGGCTGCATCTGGCACGACACCTACGGTAGCGGTGCCTGACGTTACGAATCCAATGATAGGAGTTCGCGAACGATGGAAACTCTGGCTGGCAAATTCTTAATCGCGTCTCCCTATCTGCCTGATCCCAATTTTCTCCGGACCGTGGTGCTAATGGTCCAACACGATCAGGAAGGGGCACTTGGCCTGGTGCTAACGCGCCCAATCAATCTGACCGTGCAAGAGATGTGGAAGAACGTCAGCGGCGAACAGGTCGACGCCACCGAACATGTCTTGCAAGGAGGACCGGTCGAAGGTCCCTTGATGGCCATTCACCAGGTGGAAGAGCTCTCCGAAATCGAGATCATCCCTGGCGTTTATTTTGCCGCCCAACGCGAGAACATCGAGCCACTCATCCGCGAAGGAGAACGTCCCTATCGCTTGTTCCTGGGATATTCCGGCTGGGCAGCTCAGCAGTTGGAAGACGAGATGGAAGTCGGTGGCTGGCTAACGCTACCGGCCACCAAAGAGCCGATCTTCGAATCCGATACCGACCTTTTATGGAAAAGCGTTGCCGGAGAAGTCGGCTCGAACATCATGCGACAATCGCTCAATCTGAAGAGCATGCCGCAAGATCCGAACATGAACTGAGCCGTGCGGGAGCTCTGGAATCAAGCTTACTTCTTTCCGTGACCATCTGTGCAATCGGTGGTTACACTTCTTCGCGGATGGGACGCCTCAGAAATCTCTGTGGGCTGAAAAGCTAGTCCAGAGCCACGCCTACCTCAACGCAGGCGCGGCATTCCATGATGACTAGGCCAGTTCCATCTTGAAGGGCGAGAGATTTTCGACGCCGGTCTCGGTAACTAAGTAATCGTTTTCGAGTCGCATGCCGAAGCGGAGACGCTCGTCGTACAAGCCGGGTTCGCAGGTGAAGACATCGCCGACAGCGAACGTATCGTCCCAGCAAGAGTTCAAGTGAGGAGCTTCGTGCGGGTAGAGACCGATACCGTGCCCCAAGTGGTGAGGGAACTCGCCAATCGGAGCTTCCTTCAGGATGTCTTGCACCTCCAGGAACAACTCTTTGCAGCTCTTACCGGGTTTCACCACCGATTCGAGATGGGTGAAGACCTTCATGATGTAGGTCCAAGCTTCCTGCTGCTGGTCGGTCGGCTTGCCGTTAACGGCGATCGCGCGGCTGTTGTCGGCGAAATAGCCACGGAATGCAGGACCGAGATCCAAGATGTACAGTTCGCCATCTTCCACATTACGATCACGAGCTGGGCCACCCATTTCGCCACTGGCGTAGTCATTCCCGGTACCGGTCAGCGCTTCGCCATATTGGGCAACAGCAGCGGCTTGCAGTTGATTGAAGACTTCCAACTCGTTGATGCCAGGGCAAATGATCTCGCGGGCCTTTTTGTACATCTTTTCGGTGCCGCTGATTGCCATGCGAAGCTTGGCCAACTCGTCCGCATCTTTCTTGCGACGCTGACGATAAAGCTCAGGCTCGACATCGACCAGTTCGGCCGAGAACTGGCTCGAGACGTGAACCGGATAGCTGGAAAACTCTACGCCTAGACGCTTCAGATTGCCTCCTTCACGGAGAATACCTAAAACCGCGTTACTAGAGGCGGCCCGTTGGTCGTTGCGCAAGGTGCACAGCCACTGTGCTTCGTAAGTGTGAACGTCGTCCGCGGCCGCCGTTTCAGGGGCTTCGTTCGGGGCGACCAGTGCCAAACGACCATCCGCAAAAAGGACAGCTGCTGGCGAAAACTTCCACTCGTAGCGTGGGCCGGCTAGCCATTGGACGTGTTCGTTTTGGGTGATGACAATCGCATCCAGCGATTGATCTTCGAGGGCCTTGAGCAGGCGTTTCTGCCGACTTCGACACGCTTCAACGTTGATTCCCAGCATGATAGTTCTCCCTATACGATATTCAGGTGGGGCAAGCATAGGTGCGCTCTCCCAACCTAGCACTACCAAGCCGCGGTGAGAAGACCTGCCAGGCCGACAATCGCTCGAAGAATGCGAGGCGCGCATAAGAAGAGCCGCCCCCGGGAAGGCGCGGCTCTTCGATTGATCTTGAGGGTTTCACGCTTCCGTCAAGCGATTAACCTTCCAGATCGGACTCAAGATCCCAGTCGGCGAACAAGTCGTCGACGTTGGTCGATTCGTCTTCGGTGCTGTACGAAGGTACGTCATCGATGGAATCGGCTACCAACAAGGCTTCGTCTTCGCCCATGAAGGCGGCGACGGCCGAGTCAATCTCGTCCATCTGTTGTTGGACTTCGGAAGAGGACGACGTCGATACGCGGATACCGTTGCGTACCAGTTCGTCGAATACCGCCGGAGCGATCAACGATTCGTAGCCAGTCCGTCCGCTGACCGATTCGACGTCGACAACCTTGTCGTAAACAAAGCTGATCGGCGTGTCCGAAACGATCGATGTAGGAGCATCGTTGACGATCATTTCGGTCGTCAATTCCGCGTGCAGGGCTTCGGTATGCAAGGCAGCCGTTCCACTCGAGACAAAGCTCGAGCTGGTTGCCGAGGCATAGGCCGTTTGCAGGATCTGAACGTCCAAGCTGGAGATCGTCTTGCGAACGCCTGGGTCCAGGGTGTCGTTCATCACGTCGCCAGGATTGTCGGTTTCGTCCAAGTGGAAACCGTAGTCATCCAAGGTCGCGACAAAGTCAGCACCCATGAACAACTTGCCACCGCTGTAGTCGGTAACAATGTTATCGGCGAAGCCGCTGTAGTGAGCCATGAAGCCGTACAAGTGACCCAGTTCATGCAAGATCACCGTGTACAGGTCGTACTGACCTTCGGCCGGACCGCCAACCAGATCGGAAGACCAACCCAAACCGGCACCGTCGTCATCAAGGGTCAGAATGCCGTAGGAAGGCAGACCATTTTCGTCGACTGCCAATAGTTGGGCTTCACCCAGTTGAGCATCGCCGTAGTCGGTGACGACCAGCTTGACGTCGATTGGGTTTTCTAGGCCCAAAGCTTCTTGCCAGTCGGTCAGTGCTTCGTCGAAGACGTCTTGCAGCGAGTCAGGACCATCCAGTTCGATCTTGCGTCCAACCCAAGACTGAGTGAACGTTTCTGGATAAGCGATGCTAGCCGCGTCGGTCTTACCCTTACCAAAGTTCTGGACGAAGAAGCTGAAGTCACCCAGACCAACGGTACCGTTGTTATCGAAGTCCAACGCAGCGACCAAGGCATCACTGCTTTGCAGCGAAGACTTGCCGAACGCTTGGACAAACTGGGTGAAGTCGGCCAGACCGATTGTTCCGTCGTTGTTGATGTCGTAAGCGACACCCCAGACGTCGAGATCAGCCACATCGGAAGCAACTTCCGTTGTACCGACACCCGTCAGACCCAACGATGCGTTTTCAGCAACCAAGCCAAGCGATTCGCTGTGGTACTCGTCCAAAGCGACATCAATGCCATTGGTTGGCAGTGACTCCAGTTTCACGCGACCCAGCAGGACAAAGGCTCCCTTGCCGAGCGAGTCCATTTCGGTTCCGCTACCCAGACCGACGATTTTGCCACCTTCCGCATCGATGGTACCGGTGCGGTTGAGCGACATCGAAGGTGCGTATTCGATTGCGGTCGCAGTGTACAGGTCGGTGTTGTACGACAGGTCGAGCGAACCACCATAGATACCCAAGGCGTCAGCGGTGTTACCCCAGACTTCCACCCACAGCGAATCCCATTCGGAAGCCCACTGGGCACTTTCTGGGAGTTCGGTAACCTGGCCGCTGGCATCGAGCTGGGTGCGTCCCTTGTTGACGGTGACGAACACGCCTGAGCCATCTTCCAGCGGTTGATTGTCTTGCTTGAAGACCGAACCACTCAGGTTCGCTCCACCGTTGACTTCGGCGACGATCGTGGCGTTGAGCAGCAAGTTGAAGTCGACCGCGGTCGTTCCGATTTGCAGCACTTCGTCCAACAAGATTCGGCTCAGGTCGAGGGTCAGCGTGAAGCCACCCACACCGTCACCGACGAGCATCGAGTTTTCGGCACCGTTGCTACCAAGCGACTTGCCGGCCAACGATTCGCGATCTGGATTGTTGAAGGTATTGTTACCGACAACAACCTGCTGATTCACGTCGGCGAACCCGGTACCGATGTTGATACCAACACCCTGCGAGTTGAATGTGGCACCACCGCTGGAAGCATTGCCAGTCAGGTTGATGGTCGAAGTGCCAGCGATTCGCAGAACCGTGTCACGAAGTGCGACGTTGGTGGTCGTTCCACTTCCATCGGAGGAAGTGATACCCATGTTGGCAGCACTGCCGGTGGTGGTATTGGGTGTGCCGCCTGCGGAAGCGGGTTCACCCGGACGATAGGAACCGGAATCGGAGAAGATCAGTTCACTACCGATGATTTCCATCGAAGTCGGGTTGGCGGCATCGCCGTTGAACACGACGAAGACCGTACCGGTGACGCTCGTGCTGTTGCTGCCGGCTAGTTGAGCAGCGACCTGATTGCCATCGATGGTGCTACCGTTGGTTCCAACCAGCAAACTGGCCAAGCTGTCTGCCGAGGAGATCGTGAAGGCAGTTGCATCCACCACCTCGACTGCCGGAGACTCGACCGTGACCTGGGCATCGAAGACGTCCTGTTGGATATCACCAGCACGTGGAACGGGCTGACCTTGAGCCGGAGCAGGGCTGACTTCGCTGGCATCAGCGGCGTTTGGCACGATCGAAGTTTCGGCATTACCGAAGTCAATTGACAACAGATCCGAAACCGACATACCCGACGTGCTAACACCGTCCAAAGCGGTCAGAGTGACGTAGCCGAGTCGAACGTATTCGCCGTTGTAACCTTCCGAATCGACGCCTGCTGGCAGATCGTCGAAGCCGAAGAAGGCATTGAAGTTCGAGATCTCACCGGTGGTGGGATTCACATCGATTGGCACCGTTTCGGATCCACCCAGCTTCAGTGGAGCTACTACATTGCCGGCCGTGGTGGTGACCAGGCTGGTGTCGAAGACCAACGCCAAGGTGACCGTGGCGAAACCTTCAATCCAGGCGTTGCCAGCGGTAACGTCTTCCTGACCAACCAGGGTGGTACCCCAGATTTCGATCGTGAAAGTTTGACCATCGGCGATCTTATCGATCGCACCTGGCAGTTGGCCTTCGCTGATGCCGGTGAATGCCTGACCGGAATCGGTTGGGCTGGCAACCGGGATCAACTTGAAGTCCACTGCCTTCTCGTTGGTTACCGATACGCCTACTTCCAGCGGCGAGGTAGCCGAGAGCATTGCACCGGAAGTTTCCTGAGCGGTGAACTCGATGGTGAACGGCGAACGATCCTGATTGACACCGTAGTGTACAAAGACAATCGTTAGTTCGTCGGTCGTATTGTTATAGCTAATGCTGTTGACGTAATCCAAAGCTTCGATGGCTGCCTTGTTGGCAATCGTCAGCGTCAGGTCGTCTCCTTCCGGATCGGTGAATTGACCGAGGAAGTTGTAAGTAGCATTGCTGTAGACCTTGGTGAAGAAGTCGTCCCCAACAGTACCAATTTCGGTCGCGGTCAGGTTGCTTTCATCAACGATCGGCAGGTCAAAGGCAGCTCCCGTCAGAACCGGTGCTTCGTTGATGTCGCCAATGGTGATGGTGAAGGTCTTGGAATCGGACAGCTGGTTCGAGCCTGGCGTTGGTCCGCCGTTGTCAGTGACTTGAACTTGCAGCGTATAAGAAGAAGCGGTCTCGAAGTCGAGTTGCGATGCATCGTCTACGGTGATGTTGCCGTTGGCATCGATGGCGAATACGCCTTGGCCGGTGCCGCCGGTGATCTGGAAGTTGAACGCGGTGTCACCAGCATCCGGATCGGCTACGGTTACCGTTCCTACGGCTGCCCCGTTGGCGGCATCTTCGCTGACGCCGAATTCGAGCGGATTGTTGGTGATCGCAGGAGCTTCGTTAAGATCGTTGATCGTAACGGTGACCGAAAGATCGGTTTCGTTCGTCGCTTCATCGATCGCAGTGACCGTGAAGGTGATCGACGAGTTCGCTTCAAAGTTGAGTGCGGCCCCATCAGCAATGGTGATTTCGCCGGTCGTCGCGTTGATTGCGAACGTTCCACTTGGATCGTCAATCGCGTAGGTTACGTTCTCACCTTCGGGATCGGTCGCGGATACGGTTTGTACCACGGTCACCCCAGCAGCGGTGTTCTCGTCTAGCGAGAAGTCGTAGTTGGCTTCGTCAAAGACAGCCGGTGGGTTCTTGAAGACGCGAATGGTCAACACGAATCCGCTGGTGAAGCCCAGGTCGGTATCTGAGTCGAGCGAACCGTCGCTGTAATCGTAAACCAACTCGAAGGTCATTTCGTCGGCAGTGAAATCAACCGCTTTCAAGCTGGTGATCGAACCGTCGCTGGCCAGAGCAAAGAATTCTTCGCCCGATGCACCGGTGGTTCGTTGCGAGTAGGCGATCGTGTCACCTTCAGGGTCGGTTGCCGTGAGCACCGAGGAGATGTTCCCCAGGTCAGTGATGTCGTCGGTACCTTCACCGTCGATCAGACTGTAACGGATGTCAAAGCTATCCGAAGGCGTGACATAGATCGGCAATTCGTTCTGCGGAACGATGTCGATGTTCAGGTCGCCGGTCACGGTGTTATTGGCTTCGCCGCTACCGTCGTTGGCCGTGATGGTCAGCGTGACGCTATCTGGATCAATACCTTCGGCGTCGAGCAAGGTCGGATCGACCACGGTGATGATGCCGGTATTCGGATCAATCGCGAAAGCACCAGAGATATCAACGCTGGTTCCCGTAACGACAGCTGCATCAAGCGTATAAGTCAGCGTGTCGCCGAGGTCAGCGTCAGCGAATGCGTTGCTGGCATCGTAAACCACGGTGCCTGCTTCAGTGCCGAAGGAAACGCTAGGATCCTTGGCGACGTATTCGTCCAACGACAACGTACCAGGATCGGTGAACGTTGGCGTGTCGTTGCGATCCGCGACCGTGATGGTCAGCGACTGCGTGCTGAATCCACCTAGGGCATCGGTCACCACCAGATTGATCGTGAAAGTACCGTTGGTCGCACCGTGCAGGTTGACGTAGTTGTAGTTGAGGTTGGTCGGATCAGCGACAACAACCGTCGAGTTTCCGTTTACTTCGGCAATAGCGAAAAGAGCAGCCAGAGCCGTATCAGGATGCGTGACTGTCGAACCTACGGAGAAGACGAGAGGATTGTCACCTTCCAGGTCGGTTGCCGTCAGCACCAAGGTGCCGTCGATCGGATCACCATTGTCCAGGACAACGTCATCTGGCAGGTTTTCGTCGATATTGACAGAAGTGCCAGGGGCAGGCGAGGTGAACTCAGGTGGCGAGTTCTGAACGACCGTGAAAGTGACACTGATCGTCTTCGAGTCGATACCATCCGACACGAGAACATTATTCAGAACGATGTCGAGTTCGCCGTCAGTCAGATCACCGAGAGTGATGGCCTGATCGAGAATGACGTTACCATTGGAATCCACATGGAAGAAGGCATTACCGCTGGTATCGGTGTAGGTCAGCGTCTGCATTTCTGGATCGACCAGACCCAAGACTTTAACTGTGTCCCCTTCTTCCGATACTTCATCGACCAAAGCTAAACGTACTAGGCCCAGGTCGAGCGTATCGCCTGGTACCGTCGGCAGTTCGTTGACATTGGTCAGGTTGATCGTGACGGTGGTGTTGGTCGTCTTCTGCGTGCCAACTTCACCAGCCCCATCGCCATCGAGGTTGTCGGTGACGGTGACATTCAACGTGAAGGTGTTGGTCCCTTCGAAGTCGAATACGGAATTGTCGGTGACCGTGATTTCGCCGGTCGATGGATCGATAGCGAAGTAGCTCGCTCCACTGCCACCACTAATACCGAAGGTCAAATCGCCAGGAGCACTGTCGTCGGCGTCAACGTCAGTTGCCGAAACGGTTCCGACCGAATCGTTAACCGCCGCGTCTTCCGGCAGCGAGAACGAAATTGGTTCGCCAACAAATTCAGGAGCTTCGTTTGCATCCAGAACGTTGATCGTGACCGTGGTGGTAATCGTCGATGCCGAACCAACTTCGCCAGCACCGTCACCATCCAAGTTGTCGGTGACGGTCACGTTCAGCGTGTAAGAAGTCGTCGTCTCGAAGTCTAGTGTCGCGGCCCCGAGAGCAGTCACAGTGACTTGGCCGGTGGTCGGATCGATCGCGAACAGGCCGTCGCCCGTTCCGCCAGCGGACAGACCGAATGTTAAATCGCCAGACATCGAATCGTCGGCGTCGACATCGGTCGCACTAATCGTACCGACCACCCCATTTTCGCCAGCATCTTCGGCGACGTCTAAGGTGATTGGCTCGCCAACGAATTCAGGATCCTCGTTGACGTCGATCAGATTGATCGTGATCGTTTTGGTGACCGTGTTGACCGCGCCAACTTCGCTGGCACTCAAATTGTCAGTCAGCGTGACGTCCAGCGTGTAGCTGTCCGTCGTTTCGAAGTCGAGGACGGCACCGCTGGCTACCGTGATGGCACCGGTGGCGGTGTTAATCTCGAACAAGCCGTCCCCCGTTCCGCCGCTGATACCATAGGTCAGTGAGGTATCGTCGGCATCAACGTCCGAACCGGTTACGGTGCCAACGCTGGTTGCAGCTGCCGAATTCTCCTCGACGCTGAACGTGTAGTCGGCTTGATCGAATGTCGGAGCTTCGTTGACGTCGTTCAGATTGATCGTCACCGACTGCGTGGTCACGAGACCTTCGCCACCAGCACCGTCGCCGTAGCTATCGGTAACTTGAATAGTGAGCGAGAAAGAAGTGATGTCTTCGTAGTCCAGCAGACTCGAATCAGCGACCGTAATCACACCGGTGGCCGGATCGATTGCAAATGCACCTTCGTAACCTGCATCGATGCCGCTGATCGCGTAGGTCAGAACATCGCCGGTATCGTTGCCGCTGGCCGAAACCGAACCGACGGTGCTACCGTTGGCACTGTTCTCATCTACCGAGAAAATTTGACCTGCATCGATCGAGGGAGCCGTGTTGCGATAAACAACAAAGACAGCCGAGGTTTGATTGCCAGCGGCGTCGGTGGCGACGAAGGTGAAGTTGTTGATATCGAAGTCGAGATCAACATTGTCCGACAGCGTGAAGCTGAAGTTCCCGGAACCGTCGGCAGTGGTCGTTGCGACAACGGCCGAGTTCAAATCGCGGAGTTCGACAACCGCATTCGCTTCCGAAGTACCCGTGAAGGTCGCTTGGCTTTGATCGGTCAGATTCGGGTGCGTAGTAGCATTGGACAGCACCAGATTGCTGAAGACCGCAGGATTGACCGTGTCGATCGTAATTACCAAGGCGGTCGAAATCGTGCTGGTGTTGCCCGCAGCGTCGGTCGCAGTAGCACTGATTGCGTGATTGCCTTCTGCCAAGCCAACCGTTGGAGTGATCGTGGCGACGCCCGAAGCGTTTGCCACGACAGTGCCCAGAACGCCAGCAATGCTCGAACTGAACGTAACCCGAGTCCCCGCTTCGGCAGTGACCGAGATGGTTGGCGTGGTATCGTTGGTGATGTTGTCTGTGGACGAGACACCGCTATCACTAGCTGCTGCTAGATCAACTGCGGTTGGAGCGGCTGGCGCGGTGGTATCAAACTCGAATACCAACGAGAACGGGGTAACACTGGTGTTGCCCAGTTCGTCTTCGGTCACGATGGTCAGCGTGTGCGAACCCGTATCGACAACCGACGAACCCAACAGGGCGTCCAGGTCCGCGATACTCAGGCCGAAGCTGATTTGGTTTTCACCAACAGTCAACGCGTTGATGTTTGGATTAGCCACCAGGTCGATCGAGGTCGGCTGGCCATCGATCGTCACGACCGCACTGGTGATTCGGCTGAAGTCGGTCACGGTACCGATGATAGCACTGTTGTTGCCAGCACCGTCGATATCGTTGGTGATGTTGTCGGTAGCTGAAATCCCGGTGTCGACAGCAACGCTGGCCGTAACCGCAGGAGCTTCGTTGTCACCGATCAAGTCGATAACGCATACCGGCTGGCCCATGGCCGAGTTAACGTACTCAAGCTCGAAGCCTTCAACGATCCCGTTGAAGTTCGCGTCGAAGCCAGCATCGTACTGCGACTCGTTGAAGTTGATTCCCCAGACCGTTTGGAAGTAGGCAGCCGTGTTGTGATTGCCAGCACCGCGTGCCTGCAGTTCAGCAGCTACCGCTTCGTAGTATTCCTGCTCGGTCACCATCTTGTCGGCGTCGGTCGAACCGAACTGCATGATCTCGGCGATGAACCCACCGGCCCCCGAGCCACCAACCTGAATGGTGAAGTTATCACCCGGATTGACCTCAAACAGCACGTAGCTGTCGGTCGTGCCGTTGACATCCGCCATCGCTTGCAGCAGCGGCACATGGTTGGCCGAGTTGGTGCGGTCGGTGTCCTGGACAAAGACTAGTGGTACATCTGGGTTCAGATCCCCACTGGTTCCCTTGATCCGCAGGGCGACGATTGCGCTTCCCGACGAAGAGTCGACTTCCAACTGGAGGTCACGCGTTTCTCCCGCGGATCCAATTTCCAGGTTGTCGACGAAGTCGAGCGTATTCGCGGCGAGCAAATCGCGGATTTCTAAAGATTCCAATCGCATTGCTCGAGTGCCGCGGACGGATTTACGCGACTTCTTAGGAGCGATCAGATTATCACGAACGGAATTAGTGTTCTTCATGCTTTGCACCAACGGCCAGTCTATGTTCCCGGGGAATGGTCGGTTTGCAGTTCAGTGTGGGGAGCGAGTTTGAGAAGACTAGGAAAGTGAGGAGGGCCCAGCCCTTTGACTCTGTTAAATCTGAACAGACACTCCACCTGGGTTAGAGAGGAGTGGTCGGTTCAGGTAGTTCCATTAAAATCAGGGGTTGTGCCAAATTCAACGAATTACCAGAGCCTTCGTTTCCTATTCTCGCCATTCTACCCAGATGTCGCCGAAAACTTGAGCTAACCCTTACATCCGTCGCGACTTACGGCGAGGGCACTTTTAGAAAAATATCTCTAAACAACTTCCACGATTGCACTTACGCCAACCGCATCTCTGCCAGCCCAATATTACCGGTGATTGTCCCCCCATAAGAGCAGATAGCGGGACATAACATCTCTACTGATTGTGCCGGGTTAAATCGCGCAAGGAGGGACAGGAAGGTAACGGCGACCCGCAAGGTTTGCCCCTTCCGATTAGGTCTCTCGTCTTCCCTCAGAGTTCCCAGGCGGGCAACTCGCTAGATAGCAGTTACGTCATGGCATTTCAAAATAGATAAGCACGGCAATATTTTCCGGTTCTGTTGCACTAAACCAAGTGATATCCGGCACTTCCGTCAAACTTTTAGTAGCTCTGAAACCGAATCCAATACGGAAAACGTGATTGTTCGTTGAGACGAGACCATTAGGTCAGGTGCCTGCGGACCATTACCACCGGAACTCAATCAAGTTGTACTTACCCTGCCGCACACCTCTCGGGGAACGGCTCGAGTACAAGGAATGGGACTTATGCTCCGTCGACTGACGACTGCAACCTTGGCAATGAGCGGCCTTTTGGCAAGCTTCAATGCGACCCTGCTTAACGCCCAGGAAATGGTCACTGAAGACCCGGCCGCCGCATCGTGGTATGCCGAGCAGGTTCACTACGAAACCGCCTTCACTGACGAGGCCGGCCAGGCTGTCGACATTGAAATGGCGAATTGCAGTTCCTGTCAGACTGGAACCTGTAACTCTTGCTTCGATAGTTGCTGCAAGGGAAGCTGGTTTGTCGATGGCTGGTTAGACCAGGGATATACGGCAAACACCGACCATCCCATCAGCAATTTCAACGGCCCACTCGGCTTCAATGATCGCGCGGACGACTACCAGATGAACCAGCTGTATCTGTCGTTTGGCAAGAATATTGCCGACGATTGCTGCGGATGGGATTTCGGCGGTCGCGTTGACGTGCTGTACGGGTCGGACTACTTCTTCTTGGAATCGAACGGTCTGGAACGTCACGGCGACGGTACCCGTCACTGGAATGGAACCGGTCCACGACAGAACAACACCCGTGCGTTATACGGTTTGGCTTTACCCCAGGCATACGCCGAAGCATTCATCCCGGTCGGTTCGGGCGTGAAGGTGAAGATGGGGCACTTCTACTCCTTAATGGGGTATGAATCAGCCATGGCCCCTGAGAACTTCTTTTACTCCCACAGCTACACCTATGTGTACGGCAACCCCAAGACGAACACAGGCTTCCTGGCTTCTTACAGCCCAACTACCTGCTTCACCCTGCAGGCGGGTATGACCAACGGCTGGGACAACTTCGAGAACATTAACGGTGCTTATGGTGTCACCCTTGGTGCCCAGTGGAGCAACGGTGTTTCCAGCTTGTCGTACGCCATGCACAACGGTAGCGAAGACCCAACCGGTGACCAAAACCGTTACAGCCATACGATTGTCTACACCCGCCAGCTAAACTCGCGTTGGAATTACACCTTCGAGCATGACTTCGGCGTGCAGAAGGACGCGTTCCTCGACTCATCGTTCGCGGCCGACAACGCGTTTTACTACAGCTTCACGAACTACCTGTATTACCAATGGTCGAACGAACTTTCATTCGGCGGTCGGTTCGAGTGGTTCTGCGATGAAGATAACTGGCGAATTCAACAAGTGCCGATCGAAGCGTTCTATACCGGTCGCAACTACTACGACATCACGTTGGGTGCCAACTGGCGGCCATGCGATCACGTGCTCGTGCGTCCTGAAGTACGTTACGACTGGTCTGACTTGAATCCGCTTGGCACGACGGGTGTCTTCAACGACTTCACCAAGGACGACATGTATACGTTCGCCCTCGATGTGGTGTTGTTCTTCTAATCGTGGGAGCAGGCTCGCCCGCACTGCTATCATTCCGCCGCTATCAACCGTAGCGGCGGAATCGCGCAAATCCAAATAATTGGAATCAACCCACCCGGACGGAATGACCGATACGATTCATACGATTTCGTAGAATCGCCCCCCAAGGTTTGCGCGGGACCGCAACCGGCAGAAATAGATCATGAAGCAACTAAAACTCACCCATGTCTTGGCATGGTCCGTCGTATTGGGATGCCTAAACGGTTCGACTTTGCTGGCCCAGACAGGCAAACCTGTCCGCGTGGTTCGAGCCGGATCCGTGGCACAACCCACGACAACACCGGAAGTGGTACCTACGTCGGCCCTGACGGAAGTGCCACTTACCGAGACCTACAGCCCGACTTCGCTCACCTCCGAAGCAATGGCCTACGAACAAGCTGACTGCCCAACTTGCAGCACTTGCTTCGACGACGTTTGTTGCTCACAGTGGTTCTTCAATGGGTGGCTGGAACAAGGCTTCACTGGCAATCCCAACTCAGATGGGGGCGCAAACGGACCGGCCGGGACCAATGGTCCTTTGATCTTCAACGATCAAGCCAACGAGTACATGCTCAACCAGCTTTACCTCAGCGTCGGTCGCAAGGTAAACCGCGATGGATGTAGCTGGGACATTGGTGGTCGCGTCGACGTGCTGTTCGGTACGGACTACTACTTTGTACAAGCCACCGGCCTGGAAACGCGAGACGACAACTCGCAGCATTGGAATAGCGGCAACGGTCCGCGTAACGCTGGCAATGCTGGCCTGTACGGCCTTGCTTTGCCACAGTTCTATGTGGAAGCGAACGTTCCGTGGGGCAATGGATTGAACCTGAAAGCAGGTCATTTCTATACCATCATGGGCTACGAGTCGGTCATGGCTCCTGAGAACTTCTTCTACTCGCACTCGTACATGATGCAGTACGGCGAGCCGTTCACGCATACCGGCATGTTGGCCAGCTACGAAACTTCGCCATGCATGACCTGGTACGGCGGGATTGTCCGCGGTTGGAATACGTTCGAGCAACCCAACGGACAAGTCAGCTTCCTAGGTGGCTTCCGCTGGGTCAGCCCGCATGAAGCGACGAAGCTGAACTTTAGCATCATTACCGGCAGCGAAGATCCAACCGGTAACAATAATCGCACGACCTACAGCTTGGTCTTCCAACAGCAGATCAACCAGTGCTGGACTTATGTCCTGGAGCACAATCTTGGCACGGAAGAAAATGCCCGCCTGACCACTTCCAATACCCTGGCCCAGGCCAACTGGTTCGGTGTGTCGAACTACCTGTACTACACCGTTGATTCCTGCCTGGATGTCGGAGCTCGCTTCGAGTGGTTTGGCGATCCCGATAACGCTCGCGTGTTCGGTTTGTCGAACGACAATCTGGTTAGTGGTGGGAACTACTACGAGCTGACCTTCGGTGCCAACTACCATCCCACCAGCTGGTTCGTTCTGCGTCCAGAACTGCGATACGACTGGAGCGACCTGTCAGCTCCCGGCATCACAGGTGCCTACAACAACGGCACCTCTAAAGATCAGTTCACGATCGGTTTCGACTTGATCACGGTGTTTTAGTTCACAACGTACTAATTCACATCGTGATCAGCATCCGTCGTTACTCTTCGTCGCCAAAGAATTGATCGACAGCGGCGACATAGAAGGTCTCGTCGAACGATTCGATTTCTCCGTCAACGAGTCGTTCGCCCGGCAAAATCGTGCTGCTCATCATACCTTCGCTGGTATGATCCAAACCAGAAACATGCCCCAACTCGTGCAGCAGCACCGAGAGCAAGTCGATCCGCCCAGCTGCCGGTGAATCAGCCGCAGCTACGCGACGTCCGCCGTCTGCGGACACCGTGTACTCGGAAGAATCGAGCGGGGTGCTATCGACAAACCAGCCCCAGCCTGCCGCGTCTTGATCAAGATAGATCACGCTGCCAACGGTCTTGGCCAATTGCGTTCCATCGAGATCCGCGATCTGAATGGAAATGGCGTTCGTATCGGACGTGACCGTTGGCGAGATGATAAACGCTGGCAACTGCGAAGTGATTCGCTCGACATCACTCATGGCCAACAAACTGGCCGAATCTTCCGGACCGAACTGAGGTGCCAAGATGGCATTGCTCATCGCGGCATCATAAACGTCGGCCGAGATCAAGTGCCCGCTAACCTGGCTTTGATAGGTCGAGCCCAGTGCCGATTGGAAGTATGAGAAACCCGTTCCCTCCAAATCGCCACTCAGATCGAAGTCGACAAACTGCGCAGAGTTTCGGTTTCCGACGGCAGCCATGAAGTCGCTGAAATCGCGGATGCCGACTTTACCGTCGTCGTTCAAGTCGTAGATCATCGGTAACAGTCGGGTCGATGGTGTGGCATCGATCGTTGGCGAATCGATCACGCCAACTCGGTCCACCGTCATCGAAGTATTCGATACCGATGTCAGGAACTCCGAGAAATCAACGCCCAGCGATTCACCCACGACGGGTGCTGCCAGACCGTTGGCTAGGGGCGTGAAGCGAACCTTGCCGAGCAGCACGCGTTGTCCACCGCCAAGTCCATCGATCGCCGAAGTTGCATTCAGCCTTACCGTGCCGGCCGTGTTATTGGTAGTGTTGCCGCTACCTGCGGTGAAGCCAGGTCCGATCAGAATCGAGCTTGCTCGGTACATGGTCGGATCAAAGTTAATGGTGGCCGACGCCGCAGTAATGGTATCGCCGCCTGACCCGTCAGCCGTCACCCAGACCTCCACCCAGAACGTATCCCACTCTTCGATGATTTGATCGCTCTGAGGCAAACCGATGACCGCGCCTTCACTGTCGACACTCGTCGCATCTTTGACGGCGGTAATCGTGAACTGGCTGGCGTCACGCACATCGACAGTCACCATCGCCGTGCTTTCCAGCCCTGAGTCGTTGATGGTGTAGGTGAACGTGTCCGTGCCGGTGAAGTTGGTTGGCGGCGTGTATTCGACTTGATCCCCGACGACAACAACTGTTCCACCAGCGGAAGTGAATCCAGATGGGAGAACAACGATCACCGGATCATCTTGCTCGTTGGCGGCCCCTTTATCGTCATTCTTCAGTACGGGCAATAGCGTGGCAGAGTCACGATCAGCAATGAACAAGTCGTCGAATGCCGTCGGATCGTCGTTGATCGAAGCGACCAACAACGTGACCGTAGCCGGCGTACCTGCCAAACCAAATTCGTTGGCAATGTTGTATTGGAAGCTAACGGTGCCGTTGTAATCGGTGGGCGGCGTATAAGTCACCTGACCGGTCGCCGCATCATAAGACAAGTGCCCCACTGCCGGTGGCGTGGTGACCGTGAACGAGTCGAGAACAAACTCGCCGTTCGCGACGCTATCGTTTGACAACGGGGTGAACACGACCGAAGCATCTTCGGTCAAATTGACCGTATCGTTCACCAAGGTATTTGGCTTGGCGATCGTCACCTTAATTGCCTGGTAGTCGACTAGGTTGTTCGAAAGAATCCCAGCCGGGTTGGTCGCCGCATCGATTGCCACTCCCTCGTCCGATACCGCGACGTACATGAAGTAATCGCCCGGAGTCAAGTTCACGCTGGTATTGATCTGAACCACGCCAGTTTGCTGATTCACAACAAACGACATATTCGCCGGAGCATTCGACAGCGAAGTATAAACAAGCGTATCGCCGTCAACGCTAGTGGCATTCAATTGGAAAGTCGTACTTCCGCCCGGTTGCAGCGTCACGTTCGGAACGTACGAGAAGAAGGGGCGATAGTCTTGCGTATCGGCTACCGAAGAAACCGTAAACGTGCGGCTGATCGTGTTTCCTTGGCCATCCGATACCGTCACGGTTACCGTTTCGCCACTTGGCAAGTTCTCAGGCAACTTGAGTCGCAAGACCGCGTTTTCGGTATCGGTAAACACCGAAACCGAGTCGACCACCACATTCCAGTCAGGCTGCGTGCTTAAGTTGGGATTGCCACCTGATCGCGAGTAAGCCGTCGGTGTCTTACTGATGGACTCACGAACACCTTCCCCTTCGGTCATGAAACCGAAGACGGGATAATTGAAATCGAGGGACGACTGATCCCCTTCGATCACATAGAACTGTGACGTTCCAGAGTCGTCGTAGTAAGTCTTCGCCAGGGCGAGCATCCCGGTCTTATTGTTTCGCAGGTCCGGGTCGTAAGAATCCATGAGGTTCGCTTGAGTCGAACCGTCGGTGACCTGGCCAGCTTGAATCACGAATTCGTCGTATACGCGATGGAAGAGCATTCCATCGTAGGCGCCTGACTCAGCCAGGTCGATGATGCGGCTGGTGATATTCCCGGCTTCATCTTCGAATAAATAGAATTCCATATCGCCAAAACGTACCGTTGACACGCGCAAGCTACGGTTGTTTTGCAGAACGGTCGTTTCAATCGTGCCATTAGAGGTGGTCACCGTGTAGGTCAATGTTTGCCCGGTAGGCGAGTAACCATCTAATGCAACGTGGTAAGACTGGCCCGCTTTGAGATTCAACTGGTCAGGAATCTCGGCGAAGTAGATTGGCTCGCCCTGAGGAATAGTGATTCCTGCCGCGTTGACAATGTCTTCAACCGACGGATCCGATCCCACCAAACGAACTTCGTTAGCAGTTCCCTCGTTGAAGATCCATGTCGGATAGGAAGTAATATTTTTAGCGATGCCGATGTCGTTGGTTGCGTGGTCCGGGCTCGATACTTCAACGAATGGTAGATAGTACTGTCCCTCGCCAAACTTTTCCTTCATGGTTGTACAGTGTGGGCACCAATCGGCACCGTACATTTTGGCACCACTGGCTGCGATCGCTTTGGCCAACGCGATCATGTCGACATTTTCGTAGGTCGTACCGTTGATCGTCAGCGATTCACCTTCCAACGCCAAGTCGGTATTGCCCATACCAGCATCAAGCAGCTCGCGTGACTCGAGCTGCTGGACTAGATGTTGTCCTTGGCCCGGACGGCGAGATTTGCGGGCCAGGGCAGGGGCGAGTCGCAGTTGGCGAGCCTTGGCTCTCAGGGCAAAGAATGTCGCTACGATCAGGCACAACGAGATCGCAGCGGCGGCACTGATCGTAAGGCTGAAAGATAACTCGGTCATGGAGCGAATCGACTTAAGTGCATGTACAGGAATCTGTTCCGACCCGGCGAGATCGCATGCTCATCTTGTGTGGAATTTTGCGGTTTCGCCGAAAACTCCATCGTAGTCAGGGTGCGATTCTTTTCCAACGATCGACGGTCGACAATCCCCAGAAACGGAACCGTCCGTAGAGCTTATGACGTTTGTAGGGGCCGTTTCGTTCCACTCGGCGCACAAAAAAAGCGTGGAACGTAAGACGTTCCACGCTGAATCTTTCCACTTAGGGCGTATTAGCCGTTGGCTGGACGCTGAGCGGATGGGATAACCCGCTTCTGGATATCGGTTTCCAGCGTGCCGAAGGCGGCTTCGTGACGCTGAACGGCCATGTGCAGGGCGCCCAGCATACGCTTTGCGGTGTAGTAATTCAGAATGATTCGCTCGTTGACTTTGATCTTCTCTTGCGAAGCAACCATCGGCTGGGTGTTCAAACCGAAGTCGATGATCAGTTCTTCTGGCGTACCGGTGACGCGGCAGAAGTTAGCGTAACAAGCGACCGCACCCGATTCGTCCAGTTCGACTTGCTTCGGTGCTGCGGGTTGCTCTTTAGTTTCAGGGGCGTCCGACATGGTCTCTATCTCCTTAGAATTTAAGCGTTACCTTCACGGTACTGGGCTAGTTTAGTAGGGCATTCGTGTCCGTTGAGATACCCTGTGCCTAGTTTGGCAGAACAAGTTGCCTCATCAACCGGACGTAATCGGCAGAACCGAAACAATCGGACATTTGTTCGCCAGTCTACGTAAACTGGCCATTACAGGTAGAAATGGAACGTTCGCGAAACGTATCGCCAGAGGCGTGTTCCCAGTGGTTCCCACTTCACCCAGATCTTGCCACGGCCTCGCATCCCCAGCTTTAAACCTTCTTCACCCTGAGTAAGCGGAACTTGAGCTGGGAAGGTGGCGTTCTGTGGCCGGAGGCGACCGGTCTCTCGATCAGATACCGTCGGCAATTCCCCGCCTGATTGCGTACTGAGCGAAGGAGGCACGAATTCCACCTCAGTGGTTCCCATCACGGCAATGTGCCCTTTGAAGGTTCGCCCCGGGAACGCGTCGAGCTTGATCTCGACTTCCTGATCTGGATGAATTAGTTCGATGTAGTCCTGATCGATATACAACACCGCTTCCATTTGGCTGGCATCGCCGATTTGGCACAGGACGTCGCTGGTGGAAAGGTAGGCGCCTTGATTCTTCTCGTCGAAGACCGAGCCTGACCATTCCGGTAAGCGACCGTCGTTACCTTGGCTCGGTGCTTTGTCAGGAACCGGAAAAATGGTTCCATCGAATGGCGCCGGAACTTCGATCTGGGCCACCTGTTGTCGCTTCTTCTTGAGTTGTTCCCGAACCGACTTGAGTTGCTCGGTTACTTCGGCGAAGGTTTGCTCGAACTCGGAACTATCCATCGCCCGCAATTGCTGGCGATCGATCGATTGCAGCAAGTCTTCCAGGCCTTCTTCTTCGTTCTCCAGCTCGACGAGTTCAAGCGTCAGATCGAAGTTGGTCACGCGGGCGAGCTTGGTTCCTTTCGTGACGTGCTGCCCAGGCTTCACGAGCACTTCTTCCAACTGGCCAGGTACGACCACGAAGACGCTTTCGTTGTTAAACGGCTGGACTTCAACCGGGCACTTTACCCACTGGGGGACGGGAATGTAAACGAATCCCGCGATCACCGCCGCCACGGCCGTAGCGGTCATCAATACATTTTTCCGCTTCACCTGTGCCATTCTCCCAGGAACATACAGGAACTTCCACAATTGGTATATCGGCATCACCACCAAGCCATAGATGCCGGCCAAGGCAATCATCTGCCCAATCACCTGCAAACCGTACGGCTCGAAGACTTTGTTCAAAAACAACATGATCGACGCGGTCACCACCAAACGGTAGAGATTCGCGGCAACGGTATACAACCCAAAGAAGAATTGGTTGCGTTCTGGTAGGAACGGATCTTCTGGTGGATCCAATCCCAGAAAGTATTTCGACATGAACCGATGCAGCACGCTGCTGGCCTTCTGTCGCATGTTCGGCACTTCCATGATGTCCGACAAGATGTAGTAACCGTCGTAACGGAGCAGGGGGTTACCATTGAAGATGACCGTGCTAACCGAACTGACGAACATCACCTGCAGCGCCAAGTGATTCAACAAACCAGGCTCGCTGAACCACCAGATGAAGGTGGCAATCGATGCCAGGAAGACTTCCACATACATCCCCGCCGCGCCGATCATCGCACGATGCCACTTGTTGGGCAGCATCCACGAATCCGAGACATTACAGTACAAGCATGGCGTCATCACCAAAAACATGACGCCCATCTCGTGGCACTCGCCACCGTACCGCTTACATGACAAACCGTGGCCAAACTCGTGACAAATCTTGGTTGCGCCCAGCACCGCCCCCAGCAACAACCAGTTCGATGGGCCGAAGAACTCTTGGAAGGAGGGCAAACGTGACTTAAACACATCGTACTGAACGGTGACCAACAGCAGTGCCGCTGCACAAAGCATCAACACGAAGATCATCGCTGGTCCGGTGAACAGCCATCGTGTGTAGGGGTTGAGAGCTGTCAGAATTCGATCGGGGTCAATCCCTTTGAAACGCACGGCCAGGATGTTGGACATCAACTGGACGGTTTCTTTCCATTTCCGCTCGTCGCGGCGTCCCTTCAATTGGCGTCCCTGATCCATGGCGGTGGTAATCACCAAGCCGCTGCGATGCAGGGTGCCGATGAAGTGCTGGAGATCGTTGAAGCTGATCTTCTGCGGAGCAAACTCCTTCTCGAAACGATCCTTGATCTCTTGCAGCGATGTCTTTCCATCGAGCATCTTCAGGATCGCGTATTCCTCTTCCTGGAATCGGAAATAGTTTAGCCCCAGCGGTTCCTTCACCACCCAGTAGCCGCGGCCCTGATAGGTATGCTGCCGCGCCGACAAGTCAGGCCGGGCCCTAAGGGGCAACGGTCGACTGCTACTGGCAACCAAACTGTCCTGAAGACTAACCAACGCCTAACACCTGAGATCGAAAGAAAGGGAAGGGGAGCAATCCAATGCGTAATGTCGATGTGACGTCCGAAACTAGTTCTGCACGCCGGTAAAATTGGTTCGCATGCTCGATGGTTGGCTCGCATGAATGGTCACGCTGGCCACATCCCCAGGAAACAGAATCCAGGTATCTCCATCAGGACGGTTCTGGACCTCGACCGTGAAGTCAAAGTTACCGTTCGAGTCGATCTCTGGGCTGGCGAAAACCACCGTACCCTCGAACTTCACTTGACCGGTTGGGATCGTGGCGACCACCGTCGCCGGCTTACCGACGACCATACTTGGCGAATACTTATCCGAGCTAAGCGAGCCATCAAGCTTCAAGCGTTTCAAACCAACGACACGCATCAGCGGATCGCCAGGACGAACCCATTCTCCTTCATGGCGATACTTCTGCACGACGATTCCATCGATTGGGGAAGTGATCTGACAACGATCGATCACAATTTGGGCGGCTTCCATTTCGGCTTTGGCTTCTTTCGCCGTCAAACCTGCTACCTTGAAGTTCATGTCGGCTTGTTCGGCTTGGAGGATTGCCTTTTCCCACTGCAGCTTGGCTTTGCGAATCGTGATTGGTGCAACCGTTCCTTTGACTCCTTCATTCGCGGCTCGCATCATGTCGTACTCGGCTTGCGAGACTTCCGCAGCCTTAGCGGCGTACTTGATGTCAACATCGTTGGTCGCTTGCTCGGTTGCCTTGTCCAACTTTCGCGAAGCGATCTCGTGCTGCTTGCTCGGTACCGAATCATCGATTTGAGCGAGCAAACCTCCCATCGGGACATACTTCCCACGTTCAACCGGGATTTTTCGCAGCACGCCTGTTTCTTGAGCCGGCACGTTAACCTCGTCGATCAGCGTCACCAGGCAACGCGGTACGGAAATATCACCTGGCGAAGTTGGAGCAGGTGCTTGGGCAGCTACGACGCCGGGAATCAGCAGGGCGAAAACAACCGGAATGGCGTTGAGTTTCGACATGGGTTGTAACCTCGTGTTTTGTGATGCTCCGCGCTTCATTCTGCGGAACTGCCATGGGAAATGGATGAACGGAGTGAGCTGGTCTTAGAACAGAATTCGCGACTGAACGAATTCAAACAGTTCGTGGAACCAGGTATAGCCCAGCGGAGCAGTACCGCAGTGAACCTTGGCGGTCGCCGTGGCACCGGCACGAAGGTTCTCGATGTCTTGCTTGTTGATGGCAACCTTCAGCTTGACGATCTGACCTTCATCCGCGTCGGGCTGAGCCAATCGCTGAATGTCGGTGACGGTACCTTCCAGTTGGCGACCAGGATCGCTGGCCATGATGTAAGTGACCTTCAACGCTTCCGATTCGCCGCTGTCGTGCAAGGCGTTTTCGATGTGCTGGATACGTTTCTCTGGCATTTTGATTTCCAGAATCCAATCCTTGCTTGGATCGACCACGGTCATCAAAACCTGACCTGGCGTCACGTAACGCTGCATCAAGTTGTCACGCACGTCCCACGAAACGACTTCGCCTTCGATCGGGCTCTTGACTTCTAGTTTGGCAAGCTTTTCTTCCACTAAAGCAACTTGCTGCGTTAAGTGATTGACCCGCTGGCGAGCTTGGCCGAGATCGACCGTGATCTGAGCGAGTTCGGCCGGATTTCGCGAAGTCTCTGGCCGCAAGCGACGGAATTCCAACGCTTCCATACTGGAACGTGACTTTTCCAGATCTCCGGTCAATTGCTTGTACTGACGCTGTAACTCTGGGTTATTCAGTTGGACGACGACTTGTCCCTGTTGCACGTGGTCGCCGTGATTGACGGTGACCTGCGTCACTTCACCTTCTTCCGAAACGAAAACCTCCCGCTGCATGACGGGGGTTAACGTGGCCATGCCCGAAACCTTGAAAGGTGCCGGAATCAAAAACAGGGCAGCGATGATTGCGACCGCCGCAATTAAGGCCAGCACAGTCTTGGGAAGATTGCGGGCCGAGACCAAGACCTTCGACTTACCCAATAATCGCCAGACCGGCGTCAGTGGAATCGAGTTGTAATCGATCGCGTTCGCCAGGGCACGGCTGCTGTGCTCTGAGATCAGCTCGACCCCTTTAGAGAACTCTTCCTGCTGCGAGCTATCTTCGATTTGTTCGACAACCAACGCCCCCAGGATCTCGCCTTGGTACTGGCGTTCTTGTTCTTCGTCTTCCCGTTTTTCATTGTCCGTTGCGTGTTCGGGACGGCGAAGCGGAATGACGGCGATTGTCTTGGTGTGCGACTCGTCCACGTAATCGTGCACAGCCGTTTCCAATTGGGGCGACAGGTCTTCGGTGACACCGCTGAACCAGAAAGGCTCGCCCGTTTCGATCACGCGCGAAGCCAGCTTGCCAAGCAATTGCACTTGGGTGGATCGCGAATCGAAGACGTCCTGACCGCTGACCGATTCCACTTTCCACTTGCCACGTCGCAGCACAACGGAAACTCGATCGCAACCGATCAGCCGGCGACCTTCGTTGGCGATGGTATAAGCCGTTTGACGAAGGTCGAGGTTTTCGTGAACCGCACGCGAGAACTGTTCGATCTTCGACCACAACGATTGGCGATCGTTGAAGTCACGCAGCTTGCGAGTCTTAAACCACTCGGTGGCCAACCCGCACATTTGTTCGAGAAACTTCAAATAGCCGCGTTGGCTATTTGGGGCCGAGTTAGGTCGTTGGAAGATCTCGATGACCCCCTCGACCTTGTCTTCGACTTTGATCGGGGCAACCACCAAGAGTTGATTCGTTGGATTGCCCGCAGAGTTCTCTTCGGCTCCGCCTGATTGCGGTGGCAGCAATTGGGCTTCCGCCCCTTGGAACATGTTTTGGATCAATCGCAAGTGGCGAATACCTTCGTCACTTTGCGGATCGATCAATCCCCGGCTGAGATTGATTTGGTACACCAGCTGAGGTCGACGCTGATCGTCGTATACCCACGCCGCACCACCGACGGCCGCCAATGCGGAGACAACTTTTGGCAGGACGTCCTTGAAGTACTCTTCGGGTGGAACATCCCGTTTGGAAAGCTGAGCGATTTCCTGAATGAGCCCGCGAATCTGCTTCTTGGTGCTTTCCAGGGTCTCGGGATTCACTGATGATGGCTCGGTGGACATGCCGGGACTATTCATAATGGAATCTAAAGGTTAGGGCCGATCGATTCGCGATCGTAGAAACCTACGTCTCACCATAACAAGGGAGGTTGGAATCGAAAATCTTGAAAGCTGAAAAGGGGTTAACCGAGGACACTCTTCGGTAGGATGTAGGGATAAAACGGATGGTATTGCCGATGATCACTACTCGACCGAAGTCTCGATTGTTCGTTTCCTACAGGAACTTACGGTGAGAATCCCGACGGGCTGTGTGCATAAGTTGCCAATTAAATGCAACATTTGACGGGCACCTGTCGAACTTCGTTCCATCGTGTTCACAAAGTGCATCACACTGGCTAGTCTGGCGAATCCAGGTAAGGATCTTGCCCCATTTCACGATGCATCTTCTTCCGCTGTTTCTCGTGATACAGCAGCACTTTGCGATCGCCGAAGTGCTTGTTCTCGATGCGACGTTGGGCTTGACGGAAAAGTTTGGCGTAAGCTGGCAGCTCCGCACTTTGGTTTTCGCCAAAGGCGACCAGCTTCTTGTATCGTTTGGGGCCGAGACCGATGAGCAGACAATCGTCATCCAAGGCCATGAACTGGCGGGTGCTACCCGGATCGCCCTGACGACCACAGCGTCCGACAAGCTGGCGGTCGATGCGAGCCGAATCGTGCAGCTCGGTGCAGATCACGTGCAAACCACCGAGGTCATGAACTCCTTCGCCCAGCTTGATGTCGGTACCACGTCCGGCCATGTTGGTGGCAACGGTTACCTTGCCCGGCTGGCCGGCACGAGAGACGATCTCGGCTTCGAGGGCCACCTGATGAGCATTGAGGACTTCATGCTCGATCCCGGCTTCGGTTAGTCGTTTCGAAAGCTCTTCACTCTTTTCAATCGTTCGGGTACCAACCAGGATCGGACGACCGGACGCGTTGATCTCACGGATCTCTTCGACAATTGCCGACCATTTCGCTTCCGCATTGCCGAACACCCGATCGGACCATAGCTTCCGCTGGGGAATGCGGTTGGTCGGGCACTTAATGACGTTTAGCTTGTAGATCTTCTTGAACTCCCCCTTCGAGCTCGAAGCGGTACCGGTCATTCCGCCCAGATGGCGATAACGTAGAAACAGGTCCTGCACCGTGATTCGGGCAGCTTGTCCCGTCGCAACCGTGACTTCGACCCCTTCTTTGGCTTCAATTGCCTGGTGGATACCGTAGCTCCACTTGCGGCCTTCCGCGATACGTCCCGTCGATTCGTCGACAATGACGATCTCGCCATCGCGGATCACATAGTGTTGTCCACTATGGAAATCCCGCTTCACCTTAATCGCCCGTTCGATGTAGTCGTATAAATCGACTAATCCCACCGTATCTAGCAGTTTTGGCTTGGGAACCTGTCTTACGAGTAATCGCCCGGTGACCGTCAGCTCGACCGATTTCTTGTCGTGGTCGTATTCGTAGTGATTATCTTCCTCGAATTCACGCTCGGCATTGGCAGCCCATTGATGGCAAGCCACGGCTACTTTTTCCGCCTCGCCAGGGATCGCGCTGATCACCAGAGGCGTACGTGCATCATCAATCAACACGCTATCGGCTTCGTCAACTAGGGCGAAGAAATGCTCGCGTTGAACCGGCTCTTCATTCTTTTCCTTCTTGCCCGCTAGCAGCGGTCCGAGAACGCCAAGTCCCTGTTCACGGGTCTGACGAATCAATAAACGGTCGCGAAGGAAGTCGAAGCCGAATTCTTTGGACGTTCCATACGTAATATCGCAAGAGTACGCTTTTCGGCGGTCATCCGAGGACATTTGGGATTCGATCACCCCAACGGTCATCCCCAGCATCTTGTAAACGGGCATCATTAACTCGGCATCGCGAGCCGCCAGGTAATCGTTGACCGTAGCGACATGAACCCCTTTGCCAGGTAGCGCATATAGATAGGTCGGAAGGGTTGCCGTGAGCGTTTTCCCTTCGCCCGTTTCCATCTCGGCGATCGCCCCATCGAACATGATCATGCCACCGATCAGCTGCACTTCGTAGTGCCGCATGTTCATGGTCCGAGCGCCAGCAATCCGAACCAGAGCGAACGCTTCTGGCAGTAATTTGTAGAGCGGCTCGCCACTTTTAGCCCGGTGGCGCAGGCCCAAACTGTATTTTCGAATTTCGCGATCGGACCGATCTTTGAGCTCGGCCTCGAACTTATCGATTAGTGGAAGTTGGCCGACAAACCGGGCCAACCCCTGTTTGGTAAGTTGCGAATAGAAGGACCCTAAGGAATTCGCGCGAAACTTCCGTGGCTCGCCTCGTTTGGGCGGGTCAGGCTTTTCGGTCGGTTCGGTTTCAGGTGGGTCTAGCGTCGTTTGATTCGTTTCCAACGGGTTCGATCCCCAGTCTTGCTGTCAGCTTGGTCGATGGCGAGGTTGTTTAATAATAGGCCTCGCCAGATTTTAGTATGGTGGACAACCCCTTTAGTTCCCATGTTTTGGCAGTGACATTCCGAAGAATTGCCCTCCCCAAGCGGCCTTCATTTCTGCGCAATCGTTAAACTCACCTCATTCTACCCACTACACCCATCCATCCCTTTCTCCTGGTAAACAGTCTGCGTGTGTGGAGAATTCCGTTTATACGGGTTGGAAGCATCTTTTTGGTTTAACCGGCACACATCGAATCGCCGACATTCCTAATACGTCCGGAATAATCGTACGCGGACCGTTCGAGCGCAGGGCAAGCGTCCTGACAACAGAAACCAAACCGCCGGGGTGAACGTGGCCAACAGTTGGCGGATTTTCACCGTTGGCCAAGTCGATTTTGGATGTCCATACGACGCAAGCGGTAGCTCTTGTTTCTCCTTCCTTAGTACGGAACGAGGCAGGGCCTTGGGAGCGACAGCATTAGTTTGCGAGCACACAACATGAAGCTTAACTACTCCACCCTAGCTTTCTCGATCGTAGCCGTGGTTCTCGGAACCGGCCGATCCTTCGCCCAAGAGGGCTACGCTCCGATGGGATCACCGTATCCTGCCGGATCGCCCGCTCCCTATGATCCTGCTGGCATGCAACCTCCGGGAATGATGCCGCCAGGTTACGGTCCAGGCCCAATGGGTCCTGGCCCGATGATGGGACCGGCACCTTATGCCCAAATGGCTGCGGCCCCTAACTACGGCCAAGCATCGAATGCATCGTACGATCCTTCGATGTACGACCAATCGATGTACGAGCCAGCTGGCGACTACATGCAATACGAAAACGTGGCCGGCGCTGCCTGCAACGACTGTGGCGACGGCTGTGCTTTGCCACCTCGTGCTTACGGTAGCTTCGAGGCCATGATGGTCTGGCGAAAGGGTGGCAACTATCCGCCGATCCTGACGACTAGTGCCGACGTCGATCGCGGTATCCTGGGTAACCCCAGCACGCAGATCGTCTGGGGCGACGGTAACGAACATGGCAATCCAACTGCCGGTGGCCGTATTACCCTGGGACTATGGCTTGATGACTACCAAAACTGGAGCGTTGGTGGCCGGTTCATGGCTTTGGAAGAACAAAGCCTGGGCTACACAGCAACTTCAGCTCAGTTCCCAGTCTTGGCCTATCCGTTCTTCAACCTGAACACTGGCCTGCAGGATGCCGTTCTGGTTGCTCTACCGGGTACTGGTTCGGGTGCTGCCAACAACACTACCGTCAATCTTGAAAATCGCAACTCGTTCTACATGGGCGACGCGTTCCTGACCAAGCACATCTACACGAACAACGGCAATCGCTGGGACTTCGTTGGTGGTTACACCTACTTCAAGATGGAAGATAGCTTCTACAACGATGCGACCTTCACGGTTCAAGACTTGGCCCCTCCCGGCGGTCTGGCCACGGGCGACATCGTTCAGTACAGCGATCGCTTCGACGCAATCAACGAATTCCACGGTGGTCACATCGGTTTGATGGCCGAATTCCAAGACGGTCCATTCAGCTGGCGAGCCATGGGTAAGCTGGCCCTGGGTAGTGCTCACCAGGAAGCTACCATCGCGGGCTCGACCTCGGTCAACGGAACCATTGCTCAGAACACCGGTGTCTATGCTCTCGCTGGGAACTCGGGATCTTACAGCCGTGACAAGTTCGTCTACGTTCCTGAGATCAACATCGACATGATCTACGCCTACAACTGCAACCTCGACCTGAAGCTCGGAACGACCTTCCTGTACTTCAGCGACGTTGTTACCGGTGGCACGATGATCGACAACAATATCTTCCCACCAGGCACAACCGCTCCGACCTTCCAGTTTAACGAACAGGAATACTGGATCCTGGGCATGACCGCTGGTGTGGAATTCCACTACTAAACAATCCTGGCCATCGCAGGTTCAAGAAAATAAAAAGAGCCAGCTTCCTTCGAGAAGCTGGCTCTTTTTTTGTTTGCTTTAACGCGAGCTCGATTAGAGGTTCGCGAATGCGGCATCCACGGCTGCCAAGTTCGTCATCACTTGCGAACCAGTACCGTTGATGCGGATGATGATGCCCTCTGCGGTTTCCGCGACAACCACGTAACCTGGCGTTGAAGGCGAGTACGCTTGAACGACGTACTGCGATTCGGCCTGACCGTCGACGGTCACTTCGAAGGCGACCTGCATCGACTTAGTAACTGGGTCGAGGTAGATGTAGTCCGAGTTGATGTTCGTCAGGCGATCCCAACCTTCATCAACGTTGTACCATTCCAAAGTTGCAGTACCGCCACTCTTCGAGAAGGCCAGCGTGATGCTGTCTTCCGTAGTGGAAGCCATGGTATCGCCCCAACTGATGTAGGCGTAGTCGCGACCGCGGTAACCGAAGTTCAAGCCTGAGTACTGACCTGCTTGGCCGTTACCAATGGTAATACCACTGATTTCGTTACCGGTGATCGTGAAGTCACCTGCGGTGGTTTTACCTTTGCGGGTGAAACGAGGATCGACAACGCGGACCGAGTAGGTTCCTTCATCGAAACCAGCAAAGCTGTACGTTCCGAATGCGTCGGTACGTGTCGTGGCAATTACGGCTCCGGTCGACGAGTTGACCAGTTCCAGTGTGACACCACCGATACGGGATTCGGCACTCGCGGCGTTATCGAGGTTTTCATCGACGACACCATCGTTGTCAGAGTCGAAGTAGACAACACCTTCGATCAAACTATCGAGCAGAGTATTGAAGGTCAGCGTACCGGTTGCGGTTTGATCACCACCATCAGAAACGACGTATTGCACCGATTCGGTCAGGCCTGGGATAGCCGAGGTATAGGTGAATTCGCCGGTTGGGTTGTCGTTCACATCGAGAATCGGCGTAAACGTCCCTTGGAGATTGGCCGGAATGATGAACTCAACGAATGTCAGAGTTTCGGTTTCATCAGGACCGCCTTGCAGCGACGCGTAATCAAGAGCGAAGCCCGAAACCGTCTCGCCTTCGTTCAGTGTGAAGGATGCATCGCCAGCGATTGGTGCGTCGTCGACATTGGCAATCGCGACCACAACGTCAGCATTGGTGGTGCCGGTGTTGTTTGGCGAACCAGAGTCAGTTGTCGTGTAGTTGAAGGTTTCGGTAACTCCACCAAGATTCGCTGGTACCTGGTAAAGAAGTACCTGATGCGAGGTGATACCAGTCGCCACGATTTCAGGAATGCTTTGAGCGTTCGTTTGAATCGTGACCGTACCGTTGGTTGGCTGCGTTATCGAATCGATGTTAAAGCGACTACGATCGCCAGTAACCGGGTTGTTCGCTGAATCGAGGTCGTTCGCCAGGACGTCCAACACGTAGTACTGAACGCCGCCAATGGTAACGGCTGGAGGCGTGCTGTTTTCGTCGTCGCCGAAGTAATCTTCGTTGACATTGTAGGAATCGAAGTTTGCACCAGCGACTGGCTGGGCTTCGATCACGACACTTACAGTACCGCCGTCAAAACGGACAAGCTGTTCACCTGAAGCTCCTTGATCGTAAACGTAGGTAGCTGCCAAGTTCTCTTCGACGTTTGAGGTCGGTTGACCATCTCGTTCGATTTGGTTGAACGCCACTTCCGTTGCGTCCGGATCAGGGTTGTCAGTCAATTGGTCGATAAGCGTGTAAGGACGCACATCAACGGTGAAGTCAACCGTTCCTTCTGCAACTGCACGGAAGGTTACGCTCGCCAACAGAAATCGTTGCATCCCATTTTGTGGTGCAAAAGGATAGATTCCCCCCATCCACTTGAGCTTGCCAGCCTCAACGAACTGATTATCGTTCGCATTCTTGCCACCATACGGTGTCACATTACTTGGAACGTCACCCGTTTGGGAGCTGAATCCGGGGCCAGTTACGACGGCGGTCGACGGATCATCAATTGTCAACTTGGTCGAGTCGAACGTTATGTCGACGAACGCTTGAGAGAAGCCCGATTGAATTTCCGAAACATCGGTGACATAAATATTGAGCGTGAACGTATCATTCAGATTGACGTTCTTCGAACCACCTTCGCTGGTCGTCGCTGAATCGTGAACGATCTCGACATCGTAGTCCGCTCGATAATCTGAAGGCGCAACAACTGGTTCACCCTCCAGCGTCAACGCATCCATCGCGCTCAGAAGGTCGCGTTGCGTCAGCTTGCCGTCGTTATCGACGTCGAGATAGAGGGACTGTTCCCCTTCAAGCAAGCTGTTTTGGGCAGCGAGGGCCCCCGACTTCATCGACTTCAACTCGCCAACGAGGATTTCGATATCCTGCTGGTCGAGTACGCCATCCGAGTTGACGTCGGTTGGCATGAATTCGTTATGCCAGGGGGAAGCGACATCCCCTGCCAGCATGGAACGATTTTCCAGTTGCTCCATTCGGCGGAGACCGCGTTGCCGTTTGGCGCGTTTGAGGGAATGAGAGGGTACGCGGTGCTGGCGGCTCTTAGATTTTTTCATGGCGACCTACGGCAACCTATATTTTCGATTAGGCAAGTTACAAAATGAGCAGTTTAGGAAACTGAGGGGGCTTTTGCCGACGTTGTCCAGATTAATTAGCCCAATTGGCCTTTGCAAACTTTTTCTTCCGGTCGGAACATCCCTAATTGGGAGTAAATTCCCCGTCATCGGCAAAGTTTCCTGGTTCTACTAGCCACTTGGTCGCTTGACGTCCGCCAGAAGTTCCTCGGGACTTCAATAAAAGCTTCCGAATTTCCCGTTTTTGCCATCTCGGGCGGAACTTATGCGTGGAGAGTTCGTCCAAATTCTACGGCTCGATGCGGAGGGAAGGGGGTATAATCGGAACAACCCGCATAATCCCTAAACCCTATACCTCTTAAGCATTTGCGCGATTGCGTTCACCCCGGCGCGAATTACGCTGGGACCTAGGCAATGCCATCGCTGCAGGCCGTTTTCGTACGATTTCACCCTTGTCAGATTCGTCCCAGGTCCAGCACCTGCTGTCTCTCAACGATTTTGCGAACATCATGAAAAAAGCTCGATCTCGCACCGCTCGCCGCAATTCCATCGACCGAAATTGGAAACATCAGGTCGGCTTCGAGGCACTTGAAGTCCGCGAGATGCTGGACGCGTCCGGCGAACTGATTTCGCTCCGCCTCGAGGCGACCGATCTTCACGGTAACCCCATTCAACAGATCGTTCAGGGGGAAAGCTTCCTGGTAACGGCCTATATCGAAGATCGCCGCGGCGATGCAGGCGTGACCGTTAATGTCGATGCGGCAAATGATATTCTGGCTAATCCGTACGGCTTCTTTACCGCCTACTTCAACGTCACCTACGATTCGGTCGGCTTTGACTTCGACGACAGCTACGGAATCCAAATTGGGCCATCTATCAATCCAGTAGCGGTCAGCAATCCGGCTACGGACGTCGACGGTTATATCGAACGGCTTGGAATCCAGAACATCGATATTAGTGGTAACTTGTACCCGTCCGAGGTCGAGTTGCTGTCGTTCCGCATGATTGCCCAGCAACCAGGCACCTATAACATGGAAGAGGGGATCAACCCACACTTCCATTTCGATGTGCTCGACTATATCGAGAACCCGAATCAGCTTCCCGAAGATTGGGAGATTAACTACGTCGACGGAGTTCCCCAGTTAGAACGACTGACCGGTGATGACTTCATTGCCGCCACGGAAGATGCGGACGAATACTTCTCGCTCTACCATTTTGGCCAGCAGCGACTAACGGCAAGCGATCAAGTCTACTTCGAAGGAGTGGGCCTGCAGGTAATCGCGGCACAAGCCGCGGACTATCAAGTTCGCTATGTTGTCGACCCAACGCTTACGTCGGGCGGAGAAGTCTCGTCGCTTCCTCAGAACCTTGACGAAATCGATGAGTGGGGCTATTTCTACGTCGAAGTTTATGCAAAAGCACCTGCCGGTAACGCAGTATCCAGCGGTGTTGTCACGGTTAGCTATGATCCCGACGACTTTGCTTTCGTGAAAGCTGTCGGTCGAACTCAGGATCCAAGCAATCTTCGGTATTCTGTCACGTTCACCGAAGTCGATGACGACAACGGTACTGTGACCGTCGGATTCAATTCGCTGTCTACGAATCTGGGCGACGACCAATACGCCCTGATCGGCCGCATCCAACTTCGCTCAGAAATCGAATTGCCGGTTGACTATACCAACGGCGAACTTCAATCGACACCTTCCTCAGTTATCTCTCTTTCTCACACCAATGCGACGATCGTAAATACTTCGACGAGCATTGCCGCTGTCATCAATGGCACCACGCCGACCGGATCAAGCTTTGACGTCTGGCCGGTGATTTATGATGTCGCCAACGGCGAAGATCGGGCGGTAGGTTTAGCTGACTTCTCCGAATTCGTATCTGCCTTTGGCAAAACGGTAAACGGCGACCCAGCGACCCGGAAATTCGACTTCGATCATAATGGGGTCGTAGGCCTTAGCGATTTCAGCTTGTTTGTACAGAACTTCGGACAGTCAGCATTTGTTGACTCTACCCGCGTCTATCCCAATGGCTATCCTGGCGATCTGAGCGGCCCCGCCCCATTGATGGGATCCTCCTTCCTGCTGGAAGGCGAACCAATTGATACGCGTACCTCAAGCACTATATCGCAGCCAACGCCCATTACCGAAACATCTCCTGTAGCAGCGACAACATCGACCTCGACCGACAGTGTCAGCGGAAACTTACTCAGTCTCCCTGGAGTCTCGTCGAATGTATCTGGAAATTCGACGCAATTGCCGGAAGAGGACGAAGCTCCTGCGGCCGATCCTGTCAGTTCCCCGGTCGCGTTCGATGCCAATTTAGATAGTCAATCCGATTTGATCGCGATGACCTCCGAGCAATGGGACGGATCGCTCAGTTCGGAAGAGGACGACGACCGCTTTGCGGCGAGTGCCGATGAAGTATTGGCGTTGTGGGAAGATGAAAATCAGATTTAGTCGCTCGCCGATCGCGACTTAACCAATGATCGGCTATCCCTCTTTTCTTCTCGACGACGTAAGCGTTTTGCTGCCGGAATAACGCATGCCCCAACCGACTTCTTCCCGACGCTCCGCCAACCGACCGGGCGGACGAAAGCAGGCCCGTAGGCCTCAGCGTCGCGTGGCGAAGCTCGAGCAACTGGAGTCGCGTCTCGCTCTCTCTTCGGTTCCCTGGGGAGCGGAAGATCTAGATACCGGCGAATTCATGCTGGGGGACGTTACCGTCTCGGTCGTGTTCTTTGAATCGACTGGTACTGGATCGAACAACACAGAAAACTGGACCGAAACGCATCGCTCGGAAGTGAAGCAGCGAATCGAAGACGCGATGCAATGGTGGGAAGATACCCTCGCCATTCAGTCAAGCGTTCATCAGTTGAATTTCGATATCGACTACACTTACGCCGACAATCCCGTTCCGATCGGAATGGAGCCCATCTCTCAGGCAGCGACGGCCTTTGAAACCTGGGTTGGAACCTTCTTAGATTATGTAGGGGCCGACCGCACGAACGAAATCGACAACGACGTCCGTCGCTACAACAATCAGCAGCGGATCGATCACGGTACGAATTGGGCGTTCACTATCTTTGTGATCAATGCCCAAAATGATGCGGACGGACTGTTCGCACCTGGCAGTATTCGTGGTGCCTTCTCCATAGCAGGCGGGGCATTCATGGCCCTCCCTTCGGAACGTCCGGCCAGTACAATTGCCCACGAAACGTCGCATCAGTTCTGGGCGATGGACGAGTACGCTTCTTCAGGCGACTATACCGATACACGTGGCTATTACGATACGCAAAACACTAATGCGTACGACGGCAATCCAGATCGAAGCTCGATTGTAACCAGCTTGCTGGGCGATTCGGCATCACTTGGCGCCGCTTATACGGCCCACACCAGCAGCCCTTCCTCGCTGGCATCGATCGGCTGGCAAGACTCGGACGGCGATGGTCTGTTCGATGTGTTTGACGTGCCGATGGATTTCTCCGCGACTTCGACCTTCGATCCGAACACAGGCCTCCTAAGAATTGTTGGGCAAGGAGCGATTGGCGTTCTGCCCAACATGAATTCATGGGGTTTGCAGAATTCGATAACCACGAATCGGATCAGCCATGTTGAGTATCGCGTTGGAAATGGATCTTGGGAAACCGGCCCAGTCATCGACGACTATACGGCCGATATCGATTTCGCCCTGCAGTTGCCAGACGGTGTCGAAGAAGTTCAGGTTCGCTTGGTCGACGAGACGGGTCTGATTCAATCGGCAATTCTTACGGCTTCGGTCAATCATATCGACTCCACGCCAGTCCACGGCTTTGCCGGTTACGTTACTTACGATGCCAATGGAAACGGAACCTTCGAAGCAGGGGAAGAAGGCCTGGCTGGTTGGCAAGTGATTGTGACCGATGCGCAAGGCAATGCAGTCACCGTTCAAACAATCATCGAGCCAGATGACTACGATCAAGGCGAGATTTTTTACGACCCGATCAACGGCGTGACACTGTCCGCTTTCGGCGGAGAGATCGATCCCCTTTTGTCGGATGTATCGTCGCGCAATAGCACACTTTCCAGTACTGGGGGGCGAGGTTTCTACAACTATTCCGGCAATTCCTGGAGCAACCTTTGGTCCGATCAACGCCGACTTCGTATGGACTTTGCCACGCCTGTCAGTCGGGTTTCGATCGACGCGACCGCCCAAGTTGATGGTGACATTGGCATCCTTGAACTTTACGATTCCAACGGAATGTTGCTGGGACGTTACCAAACCAGTGACATGAAGGCCGGAAGCTCGGAAACGATGGTCGTCGAGATTGATTCAGCGAACGCAGCGTACGCTGTTGCCCGCGGCTTTTTGAGCGACAGCGACGACCCGCACCGGCAGCCGCTATATGTTGGACTTGATAACCTGCAGGTTGGCCGATCGAACGTGGCCATTACCAACGAGCTTGGCGCCTTCACGCTTCCGTTTGATGTCGCTGGAAACTATCGATTACAGGTCGTTCCGGGTGAAGGAGAAGAAGCATTCTTCGCGTCTATCTCTACGGTCGACGTCTCGTTGAACGAGAACCTGGGTTCCAATCGGGCGAGTTTTTCTGTCGCCATTGCGGATACATCTTGGCACAATCCGATTCGGCGAGCCGATTTGAATCTTGACGGCATCGTCGACAATACCGATATCGAACTTGTGCTAAGCGAGCTGCAAGTTCCTGTTTTCACCGAGAATCGCACGATCACTGCGTTCCATACCAGTGGCGATCCTTTACTCGATGTGAACGGGGATGGACGATTCGACAAGCTCGATTTGCTTGCAGTGATCGATGCCAAGACTTTGCAAGACATTGATCTGAGTTCCCTTGACGGGGAACCTGACTTTGTTTTTACCTACACTCCCTTAGACAATTCAAGCTCGTCGAGTGGTTCTATTTCGCCAGAATCAGAACCATCGCCGAGCACAGAGATCCGTCAGGCGTTGCCTTTCTATCAGCCGGCTTCGTTGCTTGCCAACGTAACGCCTTCTAGAACGACCGGATTTGGCGACACATTTATTTCGGTATCGTCGTCCAATAGTTTCCGTCTTACTTCGGACAATGCCAGCTTAAATGAAGATGGTTACGACGAAGACGACGCGCGCAAGGCGGCTTTCATCGGATTCGTTTCCTCGGACCAACGAGTGATCCTTGATGCGACTGTTGCCACGAACGGCAAGACACTTGCTTCGAGCGAGCAAGAGGAAGAAGCAACCGACTTGTTTTTCGCGGACTTAGACGCCCCAGTTCGGATCGACCGAAACCAACTTTAGTGGTTTTGTTTGAGCGTAACTCGTCCGACTCAAAGCTCGAGACCATGAGGCTTCGTAGCGCCGTCCTTCTGAGCTACGAAAATGAAACGTCCGTCGCACAGTTTCTCGACGCCGTCTGCTCGTTCTCGATATCCTTCAACCCGAACGGAAATCGACTTAGTACCTACCTCGTAGATCTCAGACTTCAGTAGAATCAGATCACCGACTTGGGCACCGACCAGAAAGTTGATATCAGTACAATGGACAGTAACCGCGTTGTCGCAACCGGTTGGGGAATCGTAGAGTGCCCGACGCACATTCATCGCCGCAGCAATGTCCATCTGGCTTAGCATTTCTCCACCGAACACCATCGGATACATATAGTTGGTCATATGTGGAAAGACGGTGAACGTTGTTTCAAAGGAACGATAGCGAAAGTTCATGCCAGCACTTCCTGTCTTGCGACAACCCTCTTCTTGATAGACGAACCGATCGTCACCAGAAAGCCATCCTGTCGTCAACCTAGCTTGATCTTATCGCTCTCTTGAGAAGGAGAGCAAGCAAGTCTGTTTCGAAAGACATGAGGCACATCAAACAATCCACCCAGAAGTCGACCTGCCGCTACGGAACTGAATTCGAGTCTACCTGACCTGCGATCAGTTAAGGTATGTAAGATTTAGCGGGGGAGGGGAGGGCGCAAAAAAATCGCCCGAAGAGCAAGCCCTTCGGACGATTCCCATTTCACGATTTGTTAAGTGGACGCTTAGCTTCCGCCATTGGTTTCACTCAGCAGTGCGACCAATTCGTCCAGATCATCTTCACCACTCTCAGCGTCGTCAGAATCGTCGCCGAAGTTCTTAGCATCCCAAGTGGCACTCAGATCGTCGGCCATGTCGCCGATCAACTGGCTGAACTGATCGTCGTCGCACAGTTCGTCCAAGGCAATTGCCTCGTCGACATAGGTTTCTTCAACCATCTCAGCACTGGAGATACTGGTCGAGCTAAGCCCCATCAATTCCACGGCCGATCGCATTTGCAAGCCAGCATAGCTTGGTGCGAGGGTTGTAAAGGATGAAGTGCTTACCAGCGACTCGGTCTGGATCGAAGCCGGAGCTGAAATCGTTGGCGTGATTGGGCTGCTGATCGAAGTTACGATCTCACTCGAGCCTACTTCAATTGGCGTAACAACACTGTCGGCTACCGGTTCACTGGATACCACCGAGCTAGAGATCATCTCACCTTCGAATGGTTCTGGATTAACCGTGGAAGGATTGGTGAAGTAGCTCAGGAGGATACTCAGATCGTCCGAAGTAACACGACGGTCATTGTTGACGTCTAAGTAAGCGGGAACAAGAGCTTCATCGATCAAGTCTGGCTCGAATCCCGGGCGGAAGTCACCAACCCGTTTACCCTGGGGCAGCACTTCATTGCTACCGTAGGTGTAATTTCGGTTACGCAACTCAGTGACCAGGAGGTTCAAGTCCAACCCTGTCACACTGGTATCGCCCTTGGTAATACCGACAGGCAGATCGTCGTTGTGCCATGGGTTGACTGCCGCAGCACCGATGGTGATTTGGTAGTCTTCGACTTCACCATCTTCAGCCAAGCCCGTTGCAGCCAAGCCGCCCGTGCTGCTGTAGCGGAAGCGAGCAATCGTATCCCCTTCGAGAGCACCTTCAGGCAGGTCGCTGATGCTGATGAGTTGTCCCAAACCTGAAGCCGAACCCGATGGATCGATTGCGTCGATCGTCAACGCACGGCTCACCAAGATCTGTTCGCCAGCATCGTCGAAGTCGCCATCCTGGTTAAAGTCGATCCAAGCATCGACGAAACCATACGCTTTGCTTCCCGATGGAACCGTTGCCGTGATGTACATCTCGTTGGTGATGCTATCACGCAGGGTGAAATCGAGGAACGAACCCCCATTGTTTGGATCTGGCGTACGGATGTAGATACCGTCGTCCGTAATACCGTCACCGCTGGCATCGAAGGTCGGTTGACCGTCGATTTCCGCATCGACGCTCGAACCCAGGTAGAAGTTATCGACCAGGTTGTGACGAGCACCATCCGATCCCAACAGCGTACCGTAGGTATCTGGGGCATCACCGAAGTCAACCAAGCCACCGACCTGAACCAGGAAGCGAGTTTCGCCCACCAGGTTACCATTGCCGTCGTCAACTTGATTGTTGAACTCGATCGGGTTGTTCGCGATGTCACGAATCACATATGGCGAGGTTGGATCGCTGTCCAAGGTAACCTTGTACAGCACACCTTCTTGGAAGACACCGGAAATCGGCACCAAGCGAATGATGTTGTTCGTCGCATCGTAGTCGAACTGGTAGTCGACGCCGTCAACCAAGACGATTGGAGTGCTCGAGGAAACAATTTCCAAGCGAACCGATTCCGTGGTAACCGTCGAATCATCAACACCAGTACCTTGGACCTGATCCGAGATCTCACCTTCGTCCAACAATTGGATTGAGATGTTGGTCAGCGGACCGGAAATCCATTGGACAATGTCCGGGCTGGCATCGAGGTCGCGATTCGCGGCATCGTTGTCCTGCGGATCGAACAGGTAACCGGTTGGCCCGGTGAAGTCGGCACGATCGAACGCACCGATGTCACGGAAGGTCACCCCACCGACACCGCCACTGGACACCACGTTCGGATCGTCAACGCGAAGCTGACCTGTGATGTCGCGTTCAGGTGCGAGAAGCGGCGTGCTGTCGATACCTAGTGGATTGACCACTTGAGCGACTTCAGCACGTTCCTGGATCGCATCGACTGCGGCATCGATCGCCTTGCTACCTTCAGCCAGGTAGAAGTTCTTGTTGGCCGGATCGACGAACAAGACATCGGTTGGCGAGAGAATCACTGGCAGACTGCCTGTGCCAACGTTTGGCGAGTTCGTTCCGTTACCTTGGAACAATGTTCGCGAAACAACCGTGTTGGCTTGCGATGTCGCGTCGGCAACCACGATACCCGTTGCGAAGTTCGCGATGATGTTATTCATCAAGGTCGGGCCGGCCGCTTCTTCAACCCGAACGCCTACATCACCGTTGTTGGTACCGTACAGCGTATTGTTGATGATGCGACCGAACGGAACCGCTCCGAGCGAACCACCTTGTGGGTCACCACTGTAAAGGATACCACCCGTTCCGCCATCGTAGATGACGTTGTTGGTGATCGTCACGCCCGTAGCCAAGCGACGCGAGTTCGCAGCCGATGGGACATTGATCGGAGCACCCTGGTGCGGTCGGTTGTTAGCCGAGAGTTGATCTTCGACCGTCAAGCGATCGCCAGCGTCAACCAAGATTCCATAGTTCGCCGAATTCGAGATATAGTTCGAGCCGATGATGATCTGCCCTTGATCTCGTTTTCGGTTGGAGTCTCCCTTGAGATTGAACTCGTAGAAGAAGCCAAGCGAGTCGTGACGAATGATGTCCAACGATTCGGTCGTCAGACCAGTGATTGGATCGGTGAAGCTTCGTACACTGGACTGCGTTTCACCATTGAATAGGCGATTAACGAAGGCGTAATCACCCAGGACCGAGTTCGCCAAGTCATCCGATACGCGTACGTCGAGCGAGTACTGACCTTCGTACGTTTTCACCTGACGACCCGGATCGTTCTTGGCGATCTTCGTTGGGTCGTAACCCAAGGAAGCCGCTGCCTGGTTGCCATTGGCAGCCAGAGGAGCTGGGTTGCCAGCGACCGATACGAAGTAGTTACCTGCGGTAGCAGCGGTGAACTCGTACACATCGGAATTCGCACCTTCGGTCAACGTCATGCTGACTTCGGAGTACGTTCCGTTCGGATTCTGCATGAACAGTCGCAGCATTCCTTCCACACCAATCGTGTTGGCGAAGAAGGTGGACAGCGTAAACTGAACCGATTGATTCTCAGCCAAGGTGAACTTGTAGACATCGATGTCAGCAAATCCGTCCGTTTTATCTGCCGAGTCGTTGTCGCCAATCACACCAGCGATCTGACGGTAGGTAAACGTTCCGGCCGCAACCAGATCGCCACGCAGATTCAAATCGAACGCTTCGCGAATTGCGTCGTCCGAGCGGACGTCGTATTCGACCACCACAACATCTGAGGTCGTAACGGGCGACAGGTCAACTCGATCGCTCGTCGTCGCACCAGATCGCGAATTCAGCTGAGCATAAACCCCAAAGCCGTCGTTGGTGCTGTTAATCAAACCGCGTGCGATTTGGCCCGTGTGATCGTTGATGGCGTTCATCAACTTAGTAGCGATCTGAGCTTCCGAGTCGGTGTTGTAGAAACCGATGCTGTAGACGTTGTTATTGGCGTCGTAAGCATTTCGCGTGCTCGTTCCAGTCAAACCACGTCGCTGACGTTCCGTCACCGAATCGAGATCGAAGAACTCGAAGGTGACATAATCAGTACCGTCGCTCACGCGGATCCGATCACCGTTGCCCAAACCGTCACCGGAAGCGACATCGATCGAGTAGCCTTCGATGAGGCGATCATTCGTATCGAAGTTGAAGCCTGGATCGAATCCGAGGAAATCTTCTGGAAGTCCCCAGAGATCAATCAGATCTGGCGAAGCGTAGTCGGTTCCACGACGGATTTCCAACTGGTATTCGCCGGTGACGATTTCGTTTTCACGCAGGGCGAAGTTGTGGATGAAGTTGTTCGCGGTGGTCGCACCGGTCACCATTTCACCACGCTCGGCGAAACCAATGATGATGTCGTCGAAGAACACGCCGCGGAACAAGTTGTCTTGCCCACGCTGATTTGCGTTCGTTCCGGTAGACGTTTCCAAACCGATTCGAGCCTGGTTAGCGTAACCGAAGTCATCGCCTTGCAAGGCACCGTCGTAGCCTAGTCCGCTGTCATTGACATCAAACTGGTAACCGTTGCCGTAGATGAATTCTTGGAAGCGATTGAACATCAGATAGCCTTGGGCGAATGCCTGAGGAGCCATCGTCAGGTTCATCACACGCTGGGTTTCGGTGGCCAACTCGACAGCCGTGGTTTCGCTGTTGTAGTTGATTACCGTGTTTCCGGCGGTCGTGGTCGAACTTCCTGTTACCGTCAATCCGTAAGGCGCGTCGACCTGCGCGAGATCAACGATACCTTGGATGTTGAAGGTATCCGGTGCTTCGTCGAAGATCCGGATATCGGTCATGCCGGCAAAGGCACCAAGGATCGCGGTCTCGGTCAGCTGGCGAATTTCGCTGGCCGAGTTGGTCAGCGAGAAGACGATCGGAATGTTCCCAGCAGCCGCGTCCGCAGCATTCAAAACGTACTCGAAGGTGCGAGTGGTCGTTCCATCCAAGGCTCGTACGAGTGAGAAGATGTTATTCCCAGCCGCAGCGAGCGGGTTCAATGCATCCGCAACACGTCCGGCCGAATCAAAGATGAACGATTGCCCCTTGTTATATTCAAAGGTTGTCGAACCACCGTTGATTGGATCGTTGACGATGAAGCTGCCACCGTCACCAATCTGCGAACCCTTCAGAACGCGAAGCTCTTCCGTGTTGACATTGGTATTGGTCGAAGCCTGGTACCCACCTAGGTTGATCGAACCACCCGTCGAGAAGTCGAACCGGAGTCGCAAGTTCTCTTGACCAGCGAAGGCCCCCAGATCGATGCGAGCTTGACGCCAGCCGGTGTTGTCGAACAACGACTGAACACCTTCGGTACCATTCTCGCCGTCGGCTCGCAACAGTTCGTCCACGGCGACAGAACTAGCGTCGCCAATCGTATCGAATTCGTCATCGATTGGTTGCGTTCCCAAGTCGTCGTTACGTAAGGTGTTGTTCGTGGCCAGAAGCTGCCAATCACCGTTGTCTCCCGCGATGAACACGCGGAACGCATCGGTCGCCGGAGTATCGTTTCCATTGTTGTAAACGAAGTCCTGATCTTCCGTATCCAACAAGTACGTGAAGTACAGCGTTGGCAGATCGGAAGAGTTGTAACCGTACAGGCTGAAGGTATCCGTGATTACCGTACCGTGGGCATCGCCAGGCAAGTTGTAGTCGCCGGTGGTTGCATTACCCCAGTTGTCGCGGCCAGTCTGATTGTTGACCGTACCGAAAACAGGGTCTTCGTTACCGAAGTAGATGCTGGAACCGCCATTTTGGCCAACACGAGTGTTATCAACGGGCACTGAAATACCGTGACCAGCCGAGTTATTTTCGGTGCCGGTCACGTGCCAGAGGTTTTCGTTTAGCGTACCGAACTGTAAGCCGTTGACGTTGAAAAGACCGGTCGAAATATTGGACTGGTTACCCTGGAACACGAACTGCTCGGAACCATTACCGTCGAACGCGTAGATATCACCATTCCCGGTCACACCGAACAGCACGTCTGAGTATCCGGTGTTGGCACCAGCACTGACACGTGCCGGACCAGCTGTGAGGCTCTGGAAGTTCAGAGCATTACCGAATTCGTCGGTCAGAGTAGTAATGTAATCCGCTTGGATTTCATCCCCAATGACTTGAATATTGCCATTAGGAGCCAGATCGAACAAACCACCCTGATCAGTCACCGCGTAGACGCTACTTCCAATCCAAGCGAGACCGGTCACGAAACCACCGCTCGCATTGCCACCCACCGTGAATGGGGTATCGAACGAGGTGTTTGTCGTGATATTCGATCCGGTATCGTAAGTAACGACATTGCCACCGGAAGTTGCGGTGAGCCCAGCACCGACTGCGGCATCCGCAACGGCTGTTGCCACCTGAGTCGCACTGTAGCCGACACCAATGTAAACCGGCGTATTCGTGCCACTGACACCCTTGGTTGCCGTGAAGGCCGGATCAAGCAAGGTATCGAAAGCATTGGCAACCTGGTTGTAACCAACCGAAGTACCTGCTTCGAGGAAGTTGAAGCGTTCGCCAGAAACGCTCACCGACAGATTGGTTAGGCCATTGCCGTTGGCCGCAGCGACGGCATTGCGAATCGCGTTGGCGACCTGAGTACCGCTCCAGAACTCTTCCACGTTGACAATGATGTTGCCGGCGGAAGAAGTCTGACCATAAGTACCGTCGATTACGACGCCACCGATGTTACCGGTGACCGAGGCGGAAGTATCCCCGACCAGTGAGATGCGGTTTCCGACCGTACCGTTGGCGGTGACGTTCAGACCGTTCGATGCAACGTTAATCGAATTCAACAGTTCGTTGAAGATGTCGGTCGAAGTCGAAGTGGACGTGAATGGGACGCGTACTTCGTTGGCAGCAAGCGTTAGCAAGCCGTTATCCACGTTGTCGAACACGAATCGACGAGTGACAACGCCATCACTAATCGTGATGTAACTCTTCGCGGTCGAGGTATTGGTGTTGTCGACGTTGGCGGGATTGAAGTTCACGGTATTAAGAACGCCACCGGTTTGGAAACGAATCGTTTCCGCGGTCGAGCCTTCTACCTCGAATTCCATTCCGTCACGTACGAAACGGTTACCGGATGGATTCAAGCTCAGGCGGAAATCGTTGCCCATATCGAGCTCGAACACGGTTGTCCCGAGCGGACCGGCTCCGTCTGGATCGACGGTAAAGAGCATACCGTCTTGCAGGGTGGCCGTCGTGTTGTTGCCAGTGGCACCTGTGGTGAGCATCGCATTCGATGCCGCGGAGACACCATGATCGAACAAGGTGTTAATTCGCGCGGTATAGTCACCTCGGATGTTCGTATCGGCAATGTCTGCCAAGATACCAAGGTCGATGGCCCGGGTATTGTCCGGCATACCGATGTTGGTGGAATCGTTGTTGAGGTCGGTCGCATCCATGAAGAACAGGATGTTGGCGTACTCCGACGTTGGATCGAAGTTCCAGACGTCACCACGGCTACCAACGGCATATAAGTCCAGCCCCGCAGCATTGCTGTTGTTCTGGAAACTGGTCGCTTCAAACTGGTAACCCCAACCGGTACCACTACCTTCGTTCGCGTTCTGCAGGTTGCCGAGGCGGACGTTGTTACCGGCGTTATTGATCTCGTAAGTACCAATAATGGTTGGCGTGACCAAGCTCGCCGAACCGTCGCCGGTATTAATTTGATAGAAGTTTGCGGAGTTCACATCTTCCTTACGCCCGATTTCATCCACGTTGTAGGCGTAAAGCGTTCCATCTGGAGCCATGGCCAAGTCCTTATAGGCCTGACCAGCACGACCCACGCGAGCTTCGACCGCACCGGTGAATGGATCCAGAGCGTACAGATCGGTGATATTCGCTCCCGAATCGCGGCTCAGGAACAGCGTGAAGTCACCCAGCACGTAAGGGCTGATATTGGAATCGGGATTATTGGTATCGATGATCGACGTCGAATCCGGAGCGGTTGGTGTCGAATAGTAGTCAACACCATCGATGTGATCTTCGACGATACGACGAACCGAGTTGATCGGTTCCAATCGGACGAGCGAGTTAGCGGCACCAGCACTGAAGAACTGGTCCATCTGCACGGAAGTCTGAGCCTGCGAACTGACCGCCACGTAGTAGGTGAGCGGATTTTCTGGCGTACCTGCTGGCAGCATCACGGTACCCAAGTAAGGGTCGCCCGTGTTGCTCGAACCTCGGCTCAGGTCGGTCAGACCTTCGGCACCAGGCGTTTGCGGATGCATCAAGTCGTCGTTGATGGCACCACGATCGCTGATGAAGATGAGCGTGCCCGTGGAATCGTAGACCGAAACGATTGCGTTAGCGTTGTCCAAACCAGCCGCGTAATCGAGATCGATTACCAGCGAGCCATATTCACCAGAGGCACTGGTTCCAGGAATCGACTGAATCGAATCGAAGTCGTAGCTGACTTCGTACCAGTCGACGTCAAGCCCGGTTAAGCTATCGAGTTCACCAGCGACACTGATCGCAGCACGATCCGAATTCAGCACGTTCCCCAATTGCTGAGCATTACCTTGGGTGTCGTTGTTGCTGCCATTTTCAGAGGATTCACCCAGCACTGGCGAGTGACCAGGCTGACCGTAAATCGAGATACCGTTTTCTGCATAGCGGATATCGGCAAATTGAATCGAAGAACCGGCCAGTTCGTCGACTTCACGTAGTCGGACGTTCAATTGGTACACACCAGAGGTGGTGCCCGACATCACGTTACCGTCGACCGAAGTCAGGTTATCCGAATTGCTACGGACGCGAACGTGGTAGGTTCGAGCGGTGCCGGCCTGACCTGGCAAGACGACTCGCATACCCGCATCCCGTGGATTGTTTGACCACAGATCTTCGTCGTAGAAGCCCGACTTCTGCAGTGGGTTGGTCACGGTCAGCAGCGAGCTTTGACCGTAGAAGCTGTTGCCCGACTGATCGTACGAGTTGGTCGAGGCGGACAGAACGTTGCCATCGCCGTCGATCAGCTCGACCACAACGTCGAGGTAGTAGCTGGTCTTGTCGATATCGAACCAAACTTCAGTCCCTGGCTCGGCAACGAAACTATAGACGTCGACGTCGGCATTGTTGCTGAGGTAACCGTTGACCTCGTAGCCCAGACGCTGCGTATCGTCGCCACCGTATTCATCTGGAGCTAACTGACCCAGGTATTGCGAAGTCAGTGGGCTGCCGTTGATCCCTTGACCGGTCAGATTGTTCGCTTCCGATTCAACGATCACTTGCACGTTGCGATCGTTGGCAAACTGATCGATCGTCAAACCTTGCCATCCACCTGGCAAGGGACTGGATGCACCGGCGTCGTTATTGGTGTCATTCTGAGCGGCACCAAACTGATCGAAACCGGCACCAACCGTGTCGTCACGGAAATCGGTGAAGATGACCGGAAAGCCTGCTTGTCCGACAACGTGCAGCATGCCACCGATACGATCATCGATATCGAGTTGCGTGCCCGTCGCCACGAATCCAGCGTCGGCACCCAGAAGCTTAACGACCAAGCTTTCCGTAGCCGAGCTTTCGATACGGATACCACCGTAGGTGTGGAAGTTAGTCGAATAGATGGTGTCGAACACAACGTGGACGATGTCGGTATCATCCCAGACGCTCTGCGTGGTCAACACACCGCCGCGAACGACCATGCCATTCAGATCGTTGTCGGTCAGCAGGTTACGACGAATCAACGCACCCTGGTTGTCACCCAAACCTGGTTGGACATCCAGACCGCCGGTGGAACGTCCCCAGTCGACGATCAACTCATAGCTGAGCGAGCTGGTGTCGACGCTCATTACGTTGGCCGAGTTGTAACGGAAGTTGTTACCAACGATGATCGGCTGCGAATCACGCATGAAGATCACGGCGTTGGCGTTGCTCATGTGCCCGTTACGGGTTGCACCACCGGAATTCTGACCTGCTTCATCGAAGCCGTCGTCGTTGTACTCGAAGGTCGAGTTCGTGATACGAACTACAGCCTGGTGAATTTCGACCGCGTTGAATTGAGCCTGGCCACCAGCCACATTCGATTCACCACCGGCATACGCGATCAAAGCCTGATCGATGCTGCCAGAGGAAGCGTGAGCGAAGTAGATACCACTCCAATCGCCAGGAGCGGGAGCGGTGGCATCGCCGTTGTTGTTCGTATCAAACGTACCGCCAAAGCCATAGCGATCGTCTTGCAGCGAGGTGAACACGACCGGACGACCAGGAGCTCCTTCAGCAATGAAGTTAGCTCCCATTTCGACTTCGATACGGCCAGCATTGAATTTAACAACCACGTTAGGGTCGACCACCAAGCTGGCGTCAAAGCGGGCAACGTAAATTGGCTCAACGTTCAGACTTCCACCGAAGATTTGGAAATCGTTGACGTCGAAGTAGTTGGCATCGAAGTCACCTTGCATGGTGATGATGCTGTTCTGTGTCTCTGCATCGATATCCAGGAAGTAGCCTGGTCCTTCGAATGCTTGAGCGTCACGGAACTGATTAATGTAACCGGCCATCAACTCAGCCAGGTACGATTCCGTGAAGTTCAGTGCTAGATCGGAAGACAAGTCGATCGTTACGACTTGATTGTATGCGAGGAACTGCGGCGAATTCGGGTCGGCCGGGTTGTAATAAGGGTTCGGGTACAGAGCGTCCTCGGCGATTGTTCCCCCTTGACCTCCTTCGACAAACTGAATCACCAGCGTGCGATACGCATAAGGATTGTTGTCCGCCAAGGCGATGAAGCGGAAGTAGCTTCCGACTTCGATGCCCGAGAGATGCGTAACTTTGATCGCATCTTGCGTGTCGGTATAAGCACCGCCCGGCGTCGAGTTAATGTGCAGGGCTTCCTGAATCACGTACACCATATCGGTGTCGTCAAAACGACCAGCAACGGTCATTTCTTCGATCGGCTGACCTGGGCTGGAGCTGATGCGTACCAGCATGCCGTTGGTCGAGTTGTTGACAACTCGGTTGCCGAAGATATCGGGACCGACACGAGTGATGTCTGGCGTAAACGCAGCCGGAGCACCGTTGTAAACCGTGTAATTCGATTCCTCGAAGCTGTTTGGATCGGCCGACAGAGCAGCACCCGCACTGAGGCGAATGATGTTGTAGTTGATCGTCGGTCGCGATTCTTCCAAGTAAATTGGAGCCAGCGATACGTCCGCTCCGTCCACTTCGGTGATACCACCAGCGTAACGGAATTCCGCACCGATGACCGAGTTCAGGAAGATACCACTATCGGCGAAGCTACCACGCAGCTGTTCGCGATCGACTTCCTGATTGAAGAGGATACCACCCCAGTTACCTGGGCTGGCGTCGCCTTGCAGATAGCTGGCATTGCCCACGCGTTCAGCCGTGGGATCGTTCAACAGGGTGGTTTCACGGTACGAAGTCAACGTGACGCGGCGATCGACACGTTCGGCATCGATCGAGCTTTCGATGATGTTACCGTTGGTATCGGTGCGTGGTTGGTAACGTTCCGGAATACCGAGAATTTGCAGAGCAGCAAAGCTGCGGTCGTCGGTCACCGAGGTGCTACCGACTTGGATACTCGCATTATTGAACTTGAGGATCGCACCTTCGTCGATCATCAGCGTCACGCCCTTCGGAATGACAATATCCGTACCATCGCGAAGTGGTGCATTCGTAAGAGGATCGCGACCAATCAAGTAGGCAACGTTATCGGCCAGCGTATCCGGATCATCACTGGTACCCGGCAAGCCAATCACACGAATGACGTCTCCGCGATTGGCTGACTTCGCAGCGGCAATCGCAGCGGCAATCGTCTTGAATGGCTGATTGATCGAACCGGTCTGAGCGGTACCTGCGTAGGTGGCATCGACAAATAGGGTTCGTGGAGCCGTCGAGCTGAGACCGGTGTAGGTCGATGGTTCAGCGCGGAACCAGAAGTTGTAATTTCCACCCGCGACACCATCAAGATCGCCATCGAGAGCTGCCCCGGCGGCTGCACCACTGGTGATCACGATCGATTGATCGAGAATGATCTGCGGGTCGAGCGTGATCGGATTATTGGTTGCCAAGCCGCTCAGTTCGATACGATTACCGGTCGATGTCGCATCGACGTTGAAATTGGCATTATTGATCGCGGCAACCAATGCGGCCACGATTTCGCTTTGCAGCGACGTGGTCAAAATCGCGACGCGTTCGTGCGTCGAATCAGTCAACTGGCCATCGGTGTCGAATTCGAAGACACGCGTCAGGGTGCCGTCTCGCAGCGTGATCGTGGTTCCATCGACAAACCCGCTTCCGTCGGCTTGGACGACAACCGTATTCAGTTGAGCGACGGTCGAACCGGTGTCGCGGATCGAATCGTTAACCGTTGGGCTGAATCGCAGTTGCAATTCGTATTCGCCCTGCGATGTACCACCGAAACCGGAATCTTCGATGTTCGGATCGTAGACATCGTTACCACTGGCCGAAACACCGATGTAGTAAGTGCCTGGTTCCAGTTCCAGCGACATGAACGGATCTTCGCTGTAGTAATCGTTGTTGCGGGCGATCGCAGTGTAGGTACCGTCTCCATTGCGACGATACAGTGTCAACGCAGCATCAAGTCGGCTCGAATCATTGAGACGTTCGGCGACGATTTCTGCGTTGAGTGTTCCGGTTTGCGTGACCTCGAACTGATATAGGTCGATGTCAATAACGTCGGGACGATACAGATGTTGCAGGTGAGTGATATCGAAGTCGCCTGGCAACAAGCGTTCGACGTTCTGGCCGAAGTCGAGATTAGAGTCATCGGAACCCATGTTCGTGCCGATCGGCAAGTCATAGGTATGCTGCAGGCCCAATAAGTGACCAATTTCGTGGAAAGCGGTCCACTGCCACGCAGCCCCAACTTCGTCATCGCCTGGCTTATCATGGTCAGCGGTTTCCATGATCGCCAAACCACCACCGGCCAAACCAGCCGCACCGCCAGGACCCGTTGGGATCTCTGGATCGAGGGCACGAAGGTCACCGGTAACGACACCCAGGTTCGCGACAACACTGTTAGGAACTTCGATGAACTCGATACCGGAGTAAAACGAGTAGATCTCGAAGATTTCGCGAGCACGTTGCTTCTGTGCTTCGGTGATCTGGTTGTGCAGCAATTCGCCGTCGGCACTGGCCGGATCAACACCGTAAATATCTGGGAAGTTGTACGTTAGGACCGTGACGCCGAAACCGTTAGTGTCTTCGCTTCCAAGATGGTTTTCGCCACCGACTTCAATATCGCGATGTCCCGGTTCGTCGTTACCGCCCGGCAGAGCGATGTC